>JASFYN010000002.1:0-132500 GCA_030055615.1 Methanothermobacter sp.
GTCCGCAGGGAAAACTGGTAAGGTTTTTGAGGTCGTGGCATCCTCAAGGGGAGGAGCAGGGAGTCAAATGCCATTCTACGCACTTTTAGGCGTTGTAAGTATCGTACTCCTTATAGGCGCCGGCTACTTCCTCAGAGGATTCGGAAAATTCTGAAAAATTATCCCTCTTTTTATATTTTTCTTGGAACCCCCCACTACCTTATTTGATTATCTTCAAAATTTTAAGGAAAAATAGAAAAGCTATGAAAATTATATGATTAAGAAGATACTTTTTTTATATGTAACAATCTATTATAATTTATCATATTGATTTTCCTATTTGGGGTGCTATTAATGAAAGAAAAAACTAAAGAGATAGGTGCAAGGATAAAAGAGTTAAGAGAACTTTCAAATATCACAGTAGAAGAGATGGCAGACCACTTAGGGGTTCCTAAGGAAACTTATGAGAAATATGAGACAGGAGAAGAAGACATACCCGCCAGCATATTATTCGAGATAGCTCATAAACTTGGCGTTGACATGGGACTTCTTCTCACAGGAGAAGAAGCTAGGATGCATATTTTCACTGTCACAAGGAAAGGTAAAGGTGTTAAAGTTGAAAGACGCAAACAGTACAAGTATGAAAGCCTCGCCGAGAAATTCATTCATAAGAAGGCGGAACCATTCATAGTAACGGTAGAACCCAGAGAAGATAAACCAGAGATGAACAGCCACCCAGGACAAGAATTCAACTACATCCTAGAAGGTAGCATAAGATTCTATATCCACAACAATGAGATAATACTTAACGAAGGCGACTCAATATTCTTTGATTCATCATATCCACATGCAATGGAGGCCCTCAACGGCAAAAGGGCAAAATTCCTAGCCATAATAATGTAAAATGAGGTGGCAAAGACATGGCGTCAATACTAAAAAAATTCGTC
Organism: Methanothermobacter sp.; assembly: GCA_030055615.1. Taxonomy (NCBI): domain Archaea; kingdom Methanobacteriati; phylum Methanobacteriota; class Methanobacteria; order Methanobacteriales; family Methanobacteriaceae; genus Methanothermobacter; species Methanothermobacter sp. The sequence continues at coordinate 927 of JASFYN010000002.1, forward strand.
AACAGGATAGAGTTCGAATCATATGAAGATTTCAAGGAAAACTTCAAAATAATAGTACCAGAAAATTTCAACTTCGCCTATGACGTGGTTGACTGGTACGCCAAAAAACACCCACAAAAAGAAGCTCTAGTATGGTGTAACGACAACGGAGACGAACGCATAATAAACTTCAAAGAAATGAAAGAATACTCAGAAAGGGCGGCCAACTTCTTCAAAGACTGTGGGATAAAAAAAGGCGACAGGGTAATGCTAACCCTAAAGGGAAGATACGACTTCTGGTTCTCATTACTGGGCCTCCATAGGATAGGGGCCATCGCAATCCCAGCAACCCACATGCTAAAAGAAAAAGACATAATCTACCGTATAAAAAAGGCGGATATAAAGATGGTGGTTTGCATTGCAGAGGACGGCGTGCCAGACTGTTTCGACAAAGCCCAAGAAGAGATGGGTGACATTCCCCTCCTAAAAGTCATTGTAGGCGACGAAGACAGGCCTGGTTGGATTAATTTTAGAGAGAAACTTGAGGAGATGCCTAAAACTTTCAAAAAACCGGAAGATTACCCTTCAGACGAGGACATATTATTAGTATACTTTTCATCCGGGACTACTGGGATGCCTAAGATGATAAAACATGATCACACTTATCCCTTAGCCCATATAGTCACTGCAAAATATTGGCAGAACGTCCGAGAAGATGGCCTACACTATACAGTAGCTGATACAGGATGGGCCAAGTCAGTGTGGGGTGGAATCTATGGCCAATGGATCTGTGGAAGTGCAGTATTCGCCTATGACTATGATCGTTTCAACCCTATTAACATGCTGAAAAAATTAGAAGAGTATAATATAACAACCTTTTGCGCCCCACCCACAGTATACAGGTTCCTGATAAAAGAAGACATTTCTAAGTATGATCTTTCAAGTATAGAATATGCTGTGACAGCAGGGGAACCTCTAAACCCAGAAGTTTTCCATAAATTCTATGAACAGACTGGTTTAAAACTTATGGAAGGCTATGGACAGACAGAATCTGTTGTATCCATCGCCAACTTCCCATGGATGGAACCCAAACCAGGGTCAATGGGCAAACCAGCCCCATTATATGATATAGAATTAGTTGACAATAATGGAAACCCAGTAGACGTGGGAGAGGAAGGGGAGATAGTCATAGACACTTCAAAGGGCAAACCATTAGGACTCTTCGGCGGCTACTACCTGGACGAGGATAAAACAAAAGAAGTATGGTACGATAACAAGTATCATACAGGTGACACAGCATGGATGGACGAAGACGGATATTTCTGGTTCGTCGGGAGAACCGATGATATAATAAAAAGTTCAGGGTACCGTATAGGACCATTCGAAGTTGAAAGTGCGGTCATATCCCACCCTGCGGTACTAGAGTGTGCAGTTACAGGCTACCCAGACCCTATTAGGGGACAGGTAGTAAAAGCTACAATAGTACTTGCAAGGGGATATGAACCATCCGAGGAACTCAAGAAGGAGATACAAGATCATGTCAAGAGGGTTACAGCCCCCTACAAATATCCTCGTGTAATAGAATTTGTTGATGAATTACCTAAGACCATTAGTGGCAAGATAAGGAGAGTTGAGATAAGAGAAAGAGACATGAAAAAAGCAGGAGAACAATAAATGGAACCATATCCAGTAATTAATCCACTGGAATGTAAAGGATGTGAAAGATGCATACTAGCTTGTAAAGGTAAAGTACTCTTTATGAGTGATAAGATTAATGAGAGAGGATATCACTACGTCGAATACAAGGGGAGTGGATGTAAAGGTTGTGGAAACTGCTATTATACTTGCCCAGAACCCCATGCCATAGAAGTGCACATCCCACTCAAGAAGAGGAGGAACTGACAAGATGGCAACACAAATGGTAAAAGGGAACACAGCAGTTATCATAGGGGCTATGTACGCTGGATGCGATTGTTACTTCGGATATCCGATAACCCCCGCCAGTGAGATACTACACGAAGCCGCTAAATACTTTCCAATGGTCGGCAGGAAATTCGTGCAAGCAGAATCCGAAGAAGCAGCCATAAACATGGTATACGGTGCTGCTGCGGCAGGCCACCGTGTAATGACAGCATCATCCGGGCCAGGTATAAGCCTGAAACAGGAGGGAATATCGTTTCTTGCAGGCGCAGAACTCCCAGCAGTCATAGTGGACGTGATGAGAGCCGGCCCAGGACTTGGGAACATAGGACCCGAACAGGCTGACTACACCCAACTAACGAAGGGAGGAGGACATGGAAACTATAAGAATATCGTTTTAGCCCCTAATAGTGTCCAGGAAATGTGCGATCTTACAATGGAAGCATTTGAACTCGCGGACAAGTACAGAACCCCAGTTATCGTGCTAGCGGATGCTGTTCTTGGACAGATGGCAGAACCTTTAAAATTCCCAGAGAAGGCCATAGAACATAAACCTGACACTTCATGGGCAGTCTGTGGCAACAAAGAGACTATGAAAAACCTCGTAACATCAATTTTCCTCGATTTTGACGAGCTCGAAGAATTCAACTTCTATTTACAAGAGAAGTACAAGAAAATAAAAGAAAAAGAGGTAAAATACGAATCTTACATGTTAGATGATGCTGATATAATCTTGGTCTCTTATGGTATAAGTAGTAGGATATCAAGGACAGCCATTGACCTCACCCGGAAAGAGGGTATAAAAGTTGGACTATTCCGTCCGATAACAGTCTCTCCATTCCCAGAAGATGAATTAGCCGAGTTAAGCAAGGACAATCCAAAGTTCATATCAGTGGAGATGAGCAACGGCCAAATGCTAGAAGATATAAGATTAGCGACAGGATGCCAAGACATCGAACTAGTTAACAGGATGGGTGGAAACCTAATCCAACTAGGAGAAGTGGTTAAAAAGATCAGGGAGGTAGCTCATGGCAGATGAAAGAATCATCAAAAAACCAAAGTGTATCCATGATGTCTTCGAGAGAAAGGGTGGAAGCGCGCCCACAGCAACACATTATTGTCCAGGGTGTGGACATGGCATACTACACAAGCTCATAGGAGAAGCCATAGACGAACTAGGAATACAAGAGAGAACGGTCCTCATAAGCCCCGTTGGATGTGCGGTATTCGCATACTACTACTTTGATTGTGGTAATGTGCAAGTGGCCCATGGAAGAGCACCAGCCGTGGGGACAGGAATATCACGTGCAGAAGACGATGCCATCATAATACTCTACCAGGGTGACGGGGATCTTGCATCGATAGGATTAAACGAGACGATACAAGCCGCCAACAGGGGAGAGAAGATGGCGGTATTCTTCGTTAACAATACAGTTTATGGCATGACAGGAGGCCAAATGGCCCCAACAACCCTAGTTGGGGAGCCCACTATAACATGCCCAGAGGGTAGAGATCCAAGATTTGCGGGTTATCCATTGCATATGTGTGAGTTACTCAACAACCTAGAAGCTCCTGTATTTATTGAAAGAGTTTCACTAGCAGATATAAAACATATTAGAAGGGCTAAAAGGGCTGTTAAAAGAGCTCTTGAGATACAAAGGGATGGTAAAGGTTATGCATTCGTGGAGGTTCTTTCACCGTGCCCAACAAACCTGCGCCAGGATGCTGAAGGCGCTCAGAGATTCATAAATGAAGAAATGGAGAAAGAATTTCCTGTTAAAAATTTCAGGGACAAAGCCGATGAAGTCGAACCCCTCAAACGCGACAATAGCGATTTTTCCAAGGAAAGTCTTGACAGGATATTCCAAGTAGAGGAATCACTCCCAGAACCCAAGGACGACCCAGAATTCGGAGAAATTAAAGTGAAGATAGCCGGATTCGGAGGTCAAGGGGTGCTTAGCATGGGCTTGGCACTCGCACAGGCGGCCTGCACAGAATCCAGGCACGTGTCATGGTATCCAGCTTATGGTCCCGAGCAGAGGGGTGGAACTTCAAGCTGTGCCGTTGTAATATCAGGTAATGTGATAGGCTCGCCAGTAGTGGATGAACCAGATATACTAATCGCATTTAACCAACCTTCACTTGAAGAGTTCGCACACACCGTCCCAGAAGATGGGCACATCCTCTATGACTCCACAACAATAAAATATAAGGGTGAGGGTAACATCATTGGTGTTCCAGCCTTTAAAATCGCGAAAAGTGAAGGAGCAGAAAGAGCTGCTAACACGGTCATGTTAGGGGTTCTCATGGAATTAGGCCTAACAAAACTCTCAAGGAGATCATTCGAAGACGCTCTAAAATTCATATTCAGTGGAAAAGAGAAAATCATAGACATAAACTTAAAACTACTAGATATAGGTGCTAAATGGGCCCGAGAAAACATAATGGGAGGCCTATAAATGGCCTATAGAGGGCTTGCAAAAAGATTACTCGAAAAAGAATCCATTAAAGTCGGTGACCAAATCCGCATAAAAAAGGATGATATAAGCTATGAAGGGATGCTACTTGACAGACCCGAGGATGCTGATGACAAACACCTAGTACTAAAATTAGATAATGGCTATAATATTGGAGTGGAGATCGAAGATGCCAGGATAGAGCTGATAGAAGAAGGCTCAAAGCCTGAAATAAAGCTCCCACCAGTCGATGTTAAAAGAAATCCTGAATTACCAGACATATCAATAATATCAACAGGGGGCACTGTCGCATCAATCATAGATTACCAAACAGGAGCTGTCCACCCAGCATTCACTGCAGACGACCTTCTAAGAGCCAACCCCGAATTATTAGATATCGCGAATATACGTGGAAAAGCCATATTCAACATTTTAAGCGAAAACATGCGCCCAGAATATTGGGTTGAAGCCGCAAATGCCATAGCCAAAGAGATAGAAGATGGAGCCCATGGTGTCGTGGTGGCCCATGGGACAGATACCATGCATTATACAGCGGCGGCGCTAAGTTTCATTCTCAAAACACCAGTACCAGTGATACTTACAGGAGCGCAACGAAGCTCTGACAGACCATCATCTGACGCGCACCTCAACCTTATAAGCTCAGTTATAGCAGCGAAATCAGACATAGCAGAGGTCATGGTTTGTATGCACGCTGGTATAGATGATAAAAGCTGCCACCTACACAGGGGGACGAAAGTAAGGAAAATGCACACTTCAAGAAGGGACACATTCAAAAGCATAAATACCATGCCCATAGCAGAAATCAAAGACGGCAAAATCAAAATTTTAAGAAAAGATTATAGGAAGAGAGACCTAGTAGAACTTGAACTCAGGGACAAGATAGAACCAAAGGTAGCACTAATAAAAACCTACCCTGGTATAAACCCAGAAATATTAGAATATTACATTGACAAAGACTATAAAGGGATAGTTATAGAGGGTACAGGCCTCGGCCATTGCCCAGAGGATCTCATACCCGCTATTGAACGTGCAAATGAAATGGACATCATAGTTGCCATGGCCTCACAATGTATTAATGGTAGAGTTAACATGAACGTCTATAGTACTGGCAGAAGATTACTCAGGGCTGGGGTGATACCAGTAGCTGACATGCTACCTGAGACAGCCTATGTGAAACTTGTATGGGCCCTTGGCCAGAGTAGCGACCCCGAGACCGTGAAGAGTATAATGCTTGAGAATATCAGTGGCGAAATCGAGGATAAGTCCTCACTTAGATACTTCCAAGGGTGAAAAAGTATGGACTGGGATAAAATAGGGTTAAAGATGGGCTTGGAAATACACCAACAACTTGACAGCAAAGGGAAACTATTCTGTCCTTGTAAGTGCGAGTTAACAGATGAAGAACCAGAATATAATATAATGAGAAGATTGAGGCCCACACAAAGCGAACTCGGTAAAATAGACAGAGCAGCCTTTGAAGAGGCTAAAAGGAAGCTCAAGTTCTATTATCAGGCTTATTCTGATCATACTTGTCTCGTGGAAGCCGATGAAGAGCCACCCCATCCCATAAATAGTGAGGCATTAGAGATTGCAGTGACAATAGCATTACTCCTTAATATGAAAGTGGTTGACGAATTCCACACAATGAGAAAACAGGTAATAGATGGGAGCAACACTGGCGGATTCCAAAGAACAGGCCTTGTTGCCACAGATGGCTATGTTGAAACACCCCATGGCAGAGTAAAAATAGAAAACTTATGCCTTGAAGAGGATGCTGCAAGGAGAATAGAAGAAAAAGAAGATGGTATTGTCTTCCGCCTTGACAGGCTTGGCATACCACTCGTTGAGATAACAACAGACCCTTCAATCAAGGATCCAATCCAATTAAAAGAGGTGGCCTACCAGATAGGCCAGATACTCCGCAGCACCAAGGTTAAAAGGGGCATAGGGACCATAAGACAAGATCTTAACATTTCTATAAGGGATGGTGCAAGGGTCGAGGTCAAAGGAGTTCAAGACCTTAACCTAATACCTGAGATTGTTAAAAGAGAAGTTCAAAGACAACTAAAATTATTAGAGATACGTGAAAAACTCAAAAAGAGAAAAGCAAAGGTCGAGGATAAAATATACGATGTGGGGGAGATTTTCAAGGACACCAAATCAAAGATAATAAAAAGTGCTGAAAGCGTGCTCGCAATAAAACTAGAAGGTTTCGCAGGACTCATAGGCATGGAACTCCAACCCAACAGGAGGCTTGGAACAGAACTAGCAGATTATGCCAAGAAAAGGGGCGTAGCTGGTATATTTCATACGGATGAGCTCCCAGCTTATGGTATAAGTAAAGAAGAAGTTGAAAAGCTAAAAGGACACCTAAAAGCAGGCGAAAATGATGCTATAATAATCATAGCAGATGAAAGGAGAAAGGCAGAGGCAGCCCTAGAGGAAGTCGCATCACGGGCTAGGATGGCTCTTCAAGGTGTTCCAGAGGAGACAAGGAAAGCACTGGAAGATGGTAATACCTCCTACTTAAGACCATTACCTACAGCCAGTAGGATGTATGTGGAAACAGACATTCCCCTTTTCAAAATCGGCTCAGAGATGATCGAAAGGTTAAAGGAGAAGCTTCCAGAGCTTCCTTCGGAAAAGAAAGAGAGAATAAAGAGAGAATATAATCTAAGTGAGGATTTGGCATCTCAGCTAGTCAAGAAGGGCCTTGCAGAGGATTTCGAAAAACTTGCCAAGTTAGATGTTGAAAACACTCTAGTAGCATCATTACTCGCCTACACCCTACAAGAGCTTAAAAGAGAAGGTTACAATATAGAAAATTTAAAACTCAAAGACCTTATGGGGGCTTTGAGATTATTAGAGGATGGTAAAGTTTCAAAGGACGCCCTAAAAGACATCATAGCATACATGGCAGATAATAGAGTTAAACCACTCAAAGCAGCTAAGGAACTAGATCTCCTACTTTTAAGCAGAGAAGAAGTAGAGAAGATAATCCAAGAGATTATAGAAGAAAAAGAAGAGCTGATAAAAGAGAGGAAGATGGCAGCCATAGGCCCACTAATGGGAGAAGCCATGAAGAAATTAAGGGGAAAAGCCGATGGCAAATTCGTAAACCAAATACTTAAAGAGAAGATACAGGAAAAACTTTAAGAGTTTTTTACTTTTTCATGTTTGATGGTCGATGATTCGTTAAATGCGCATGCTTCTGCACAGCCTCTTATATCGAATTCTCCGTGGGGTATTCCATCTATTTCATGGCTTATTCATCCTCTTCCAACTCTCTAAGCGCCAATTCCCTGACCAGTTTTGTTATTTCCATTTCGAGGTTTTCTATCATGATATATATTCTGAAGAGCAAGTAGTAGGCTCCTATTATCGCTAATATAATGATCAGGTCTAGTCCACGACCAATCCCCATAATATTTGCAAGATATGATGTGGCGTTGGGGCTAATTGAAATTATGATTAGGGAACCCCATGCTAGAAGCCACAAGACGAAAACAGTCGGGGATGTTTTACCCTCTTTAAACCTCTTTATGGACAATATTATCCCTATCAGACCTGTTAATGTTCCTATGATCTGGTATAACAATCCTAGCACCTTTACAATTTTTTTAGTATGTTAACTATTAATTTGATCAATATTTTAATACCTATACTAAGGTTTGTGCCTTTTGATATAGTCTCTGGAGTGTATATAGTTTTTATAGGAATCTCTTCTAGTCTGAGACCCCTTCTTTTGATTTGACTTATTATCTCAGAAGACACACCATATCCTCTATCCTCTATTTTGATCTTGGAGGCTGCTTTGCGGGTGAATGCTCTCAAGCCGGATTGTGAATCAGAAACCCAAACACCATAAAATATTAAGGTTATTATGTTCATAAGAAAGTTTCCAATGTTCCTTGAAAATGGCATTTCACTAAAATTCCTTTTACCGATAACAGCATCTGCTTTATTGTCGATTAGTGGTCTGCAAACATTTTCTACATCATCTGGGTCATGTTGTCCATCAGCATCAAATGTGACTATATAGGATGATCCCATGGAAAGGGCTGCCTCCATACCAGTTCTCAAAGCCGCTCCAAGCCCCCTATTTATTATATGCCTGTAAACATGGACTCTATCATCATCTTTGAATCTTCTGAGGAGATAGGGTGTTGAATCGGTTGAACCGTCATCTACGACAATAATAGTATAACCTCTATCCTTTAGTTTGCCTAGAACCCGGAGTATTGTCTTTTCCTCGTTATATGCAGGTACAATAATGGTAACATCTTTTGGATTTGCCCTTTTTGCCATTGCCATTCCCATTTTCAAAGCCTTATTAGAAGCCCACACACAGAATATTAAATCTATACTATGATAATCCTGGGGTCTTTAAAGTGGGCCGACGTCTGGTTTGCCTTCTCTCATTCCCATGCCGGCTTCTCTGGTCAGCTTTTCTGGTTTAAATAACATTTTTATAACATTCTGGGCATGTTCGCGGGCGCGGTTTTCTGCGAGTATTTTAAGGTCTTTTGGGTTGGATTCCTCGTCTTCGTGGACGAATACTTCAATTATGTGAGTGTTTGTCATGAGCTGTGCTTGTATGAGTCCTGTTGAAGCTTCATGGGCGCATACTTTATCTTTTTCATCAGGACCTGGCATCCCAAAGGCCATTACAATATCGCAGCCTTCTTCTTCGATCAATTTTTTACATGCTACCGGAAGGTCTTTGACACCTGGTACTGTTCTCCTTATAATTTTTAGGTCTGGGGCGTGCATTTTTAGTTCATCTATAGCGGCACTTGCCATGTCATATCTTGCAAATGTGGTGTCACATATTCCTATACGTTTCATCTTTTCACCCTTGGTTGGGATGGTGTCTCTATTAATTTCCATTTGTCTAATAGTCTTCTTCTGGCTTCTCCAATGGTTAGAGGGTAAGGTTTATTGAATGGTAGTTTATCCTCCTTTTCAAGTATTTCTATGAGGTGGGCTATCCTTGGGAGTCTTAAATTAGCTTCTCTTATGGTTTTAACATCCTTGAATACTTCTGTGGGTGTGCCTTCTTTAATTATTTTACCATTGCTTATGATGTATATTTTGTCAGCATATAATGGTGCCATGTCAACGTCGTGTGTTGCTATGATTATGGTCATTCCCTCTTTGTTGAGATTGTAGAGTAGTCTCATTATATGGGATGCTCCCCTCGGATCTAGGCCTGAAGTGGGCTCGTCTAATACCATTATCTTCGGGTTCATTGCTAGTATACCAGCTATTGCAACCCTCTTTTTTTCCCCGCCACTCAAGTGGTGTGGTGGTTTATCTTCGAATCCTAGCATTCCAACTTTCCGCAGGGAGTCTTTCACTCTCCTTTCAACTTCATCTATTTCTAAGCCGATGTTAAATGGGCCGAATGCCACGTCTTCTTTTACTGTTGGGGCGAATAGTTGATCGTCAGGGTTTTGGAATACTATGCCCACTTTTTGCCTTACCTTCATAAGTTCCTTTTTAGTGTAAGTGATGGGTTTGCCTTCTACTTTTATTTGTCCTTTTTTTGGTTTGAGGATCCCATTAAAGTGTAAGAATAGGGTTGATTTGCCAGCACCATTGGGGCCTAGTAGGGCTACTACTTGTCCTTTTTCCACTTTAAAGTTGACATTTTTAAGGGCTCTTGTACCATCAGGGTACTCGTATGTGACATTGATAGCTTCAAGTATCATTGTTATCCACACCAAAAAAAAACGGATATTATAGTATGGATTGTCTGAAAAAGTTTATATAATTTTTATAGTTCTTGTGAAGTATACTCCTAGGAGTAGTGTTATTTCGAAGGCTATTACTAATATGATCCATTTATTATCTGTTTCATGGATTTTCATGGTTGGGATTTCTCCATTGTAGCATCTTGTCTCCATTGCTTGGTATGCTTTTTCTCCTTGTAACCAGGATCTTATAAATAGGTTGCTTGCGAGCAGTCCTAAAGATTTTATAGAATTTCTGATGCTATTATAGCCTAATCTTGTCTCCTGTGCATGGTACATTGTGGATGCTTCTTCAAGGAAAATGAATATCATCCGGTACATTAGGAGAGCTATCTCAATTATGATCTTGGGCGTTTTTATCTTCTCTAATTGTTTGAATATCTCGTTAATGGGTGTTGTAAGTGAAAGGAAAGCCAAACAAGTGAAACCACCAATTATCCTCGAGAATGTTAGGAATCCTGTGTGGAGACCATCTAAGTACACTCTAAACCAGAGGAATCCTATGGAAGATGGTTTAACCCCAAAGAATAGTCCCATTATTATAAATGTTAGAATTCCAAAGCCCATGGGTATGCTTATAAATTTGATATAATAACGTGATGGTATCCCTGCAATATAAACTGTGATAAATGACATCATAAATGCTACTGTAATTGGGATTACCGGTGATGGGGATAAAAGAGATAATATCATTGTAAGGATACCCCAGGTTAATTTTATACCCGGGGATATCCTGTTGAGATTGTTTTTATGGGCGTAAAAGTCTGTTGAAATATTCAATTCCCTCACTTCTATGAAGCTTTCTGTTTACCTTTGTAGTAGCCGAAAACGTATCCTATTATTAAGGCTCCTATGGCTGCTTGCACCGCGAAGAGTAAACTTTCTATTTCACCACTTGGGGGCTCCCATATGGGCTCAAACCATGGCTTGTAGCCGGTTTCTTCTATAACTTGACTGGCTTTATCATCCGCACCCCCAAAGTAGCCTTGTTCTTCTCCGAGGCCACCATAAATCAGGAATGGTATGATGCAGATGAAGGCAACGATTATAAGCATTATGATATGCCTCTTCTCCATGTTAATCACCTTGTGCTTGTGGGTTTTCTAGTTAATAGGTTTAGTTTTTCAGTGATGTCTGGTTTCAATTTTAGGATATTCTCGAATACCACTACTGTGAGTAATCCTTCGGCTACCCCTAGGGGTATTTGAGTGTATGCGAATATTAGCATGAATTTTGAGGTTGCTGTAATCACGTTAGGTGTTGGGAATGCTAAGGCTAACTGGAGTGATGTTGTTACATAAGTCATGATATCACCTAGGAAAGCTGCTGAAAACACTGCAATGGAGGTTGGTAGGTTTAATTTTAGGGATCCTTTGTATGTTAGCCATGCGAATACTGGGCCTATTATACCCATTGAGAATATGTTGGCTCCTAGTGTTGTTAATCCTCCATGGGCTAGTAAAAGTGCTTGGAATATGAGTACTATGGCTGCCATTACTGATGTTATCCATGGACCAAATAGTATTGCTCCTAGTCCGTTTCCGGTGGGGTGTGAGCAGCTTCCTGTGACTGATGGCATTTTAAGTGAAGATAATATGAATATGAATGCTCCGCTCACGGCTAGTAGTGGTTTCGATTCTGGGAGTTCATCTGCGACTTTTTTTATTCTTGTTATTCCGTATATGATAACTGGTAGTGAGATGGCATACCAGAGGATGCACCATTGCCATGGTAGAAAGCCTTCCATGATATGCAAGAATATCACCATCTTTTATTTTTTTTAAAGTAAACTTGAATAAAATTTTGGGTCGCATATCTTATAAATATTTTACCCTTTTGCTTCACAGAAAAAAAAATAAGTTCAAAAAAAGGAGGGGATGATTTAATCTAGGATATTCATGGTGGCTGTATTGGCATCTGGAAAGTTCCTATGCTCACACCACCAAGACCAACCCCACATATTATCTCTAATTTTTCACTTGAGGAGTTATAGGCCTTTGTTTCAATTTCAAGGTAATTTGTAGTGTTCTTTATAACCTGGAAGCCATTTGGTTCAAATGTGATTCCTCCACTGTCAACATTCGCTATCATTCTAAGGGGGATTGATGGATCTATTGGGGCTATTGTTATACCACCTATGGTAACATTTGCAACTATAGAACCATTACCCTTGAATTTTGGGTTTAAAACCGCTATGTAGAATCCTCCAGTGTTCACGTTCATTGACAAGTTCTTGAATGTTGTTTTATCGATGAATAGTGCCCCGCCACCAGCATATTGGATTGTTGAATTTATATTATCAATTTTTGAATTGTTTCCGAGGATTATTGCAACTCCACCAACCTTACTCCTACTACTTACATTGTATGTATACTTGTTCGATAGGAGGATGTTCGCAGAACCCTTATCCAACATTACATTAATTTTGAGGGTGTCGCCTTCAACTGTATAATTGACTGTAGGCCTCGGATCCTTGGGGCTTCTTTCAGTTTCAATAGTATAAACAGAATCCGTGACATTCTTAAATTCCACAGTCACACCTGAAGCATTGGATTCAACGTTTATATTAACCTTCTTTATACCTGAGACTTGACTTTCATTTAAAGTGAAATTCTCCTTGATAACATTTTCCTCTGCTGGTTTGAAGAGTGGTCCTGCCACTGCTGTTAAAAATGCCACCACTAGTATGGCTATGATTATGACACTAAAAAATTTCTCTGCATTCATTGTAAAACCCCCACCAGCATCATCAACCCTATTATTATGAGGGCTGGTATTCCAAGGACTGATAGGAATGATCTCCCAAAACCGATCCTATGTTCAATGTTTACAGCTGCTGACCCGATTATAATGGCCCATATGTACATTACAGTGAATAGCATAGTTGATGTGAAAAATGTTCCAGCTACTATTAGAGTCATTAGAGCGAATATTCCAAGGATGAATGGCGCTGCTGAAAACCCCATGAGTTTAATGGTATTTTCAAAGCTTCCTTTTCCTTTAAAGGCAAAAACTGCGACAATATGTGAAATTGCGGCCCATATTATGAGTTTTAGCAGTGCTATTACTGTGACTATCACGGCGAAGGCTATTGGGAAGATTATCCACACTCCGGTTATGGCTGATGCCACTCCACCTAACATGAAACCAAGGAATGCGCACATGAAAATGTAAAGGTACAATCCTTGGTTTTCCAAATTTTTATCCTTCACAACCTTAAATATTTCCTCTGGGGATATCATAACTTTTACGAGGTCCTTGGAGAAATTCATCATGTTTTTCAAGATCAAAGATATTACCTCCAAATTATCACATTTTAAGGGATTAATCTTCTATTCCTATTTTATTTTTAGAGAAATTTATGAGAAAATCTTTATCTTTTCTTTGTTATCACCCCCCCTCAGGTAAGGTATCTGGTTGATTTTAATCCTTCTTCAAGTTTTATTTTTGGTTTCCATCCGGTTTCTTTATGAATTTTTGTAATGTCTGAAAGGAGAACTTCCCTTTCTGTATCTCTTATTCTATGATTTTCTTGGATGATTTCAATTTTTTCGTCTAAACTTTTGCTTATTAAATCGACTACTTCTTTGACAGAATAAGCTTTTCCACTTCCGATATTGAAAGTTCCTGATTTGTTTTGTTCTAAAAGGGTTATTATTGCTCTGCAGACGTCTTCAACATGGATAAAATCTCTTTTAGGTGTTAAGTTTCCAAGTTTTATTTTATGTTCTCCTTTTTGAAGTTGCTCCATGATATCTGGAATCAGGTGTGGATTTAGATCCCTGGGACCGTATACATTGAATATTCTCCCTATAATCGGATTTTTACAATACAATTTTACCAAATCTTCGCCGATAATCTTTGTTTTTCCATAAATGTCAATTGGACCTTCTAGATCTTCAGTGCACGGTTTTTCTATTGGTGGGTATACGGCTCCTGAAGAAGCGAAGAAAAACTTAATATCATTGTTAAGAGCTTTTAGCAGATTCCTTGTCCCCATAACATTTACGTCGAAGGTTTCTTCTGGATTTGCATTACAGTAAGGTATATAATGGATAGCGGCAAGATGTACGACAATATCAGGTTCAAACACATCCATGATACTTTTCAGATCCTTTGAGCGAATATCTACTTTTTTAAACAGGGCACCATCCGGGATAAACTCTTTTTTCCCAACAGAAAGGTTATCCATTACCAGAACCTTGGATCCTTCATTTAAAAAATGTTGAGCTAAATGAGAACCTATGAAGCCAGCCCCTCCTGTTATAACAACATTTTTACCTTTTAAATTCATCTATAGAGCCTCCTCATAAACTTCTTCCATTTTTTTGACGATAATTTTCCAGTCATGTTCTTTTGCAAATTTTAGGGCATTTTTTTTAAGAGGTTTAAGATCATTGGTAAGCAAATTACTAATCCTTTCTGCGATTTTTTCAGGTGATAATTCAACTATAAACCCGTTATATCCTTCTTTAACTACTCCAATACCAGCATTTTTCTCATGTCTGATTATAATTGCGGGTAAACCACAAGAATTAGCCTCAAGGATCGTGTTCGGAAAACCTTCTCTCGTAGATGGTAGAACAAAAACTTTTGAAGACTTCATATAGGAATAAACATCCTCATCCTTTTCTACGAATCCAAAAAATTTGACGTTACTTGATATATTAAGTTTTTTACTTAGTCGCATGAGATGATCTTTTTCTGGACCGTCACCGATTATTCCACACCGGATATCTGGGATCTCCTCTTTTAATAATGCTATGGCCTTTAGTAGGATATCGACATTTTTGTGTGAGATTAATCTGCCTACATAGATTATATCAAAATTTTCACCCTTTGGGCCTATTTTTTTAATTTTGTGAAAATCCACACCATTAGGCACGACCTTTATATGATCTTCAGCCATCCCTAAATGTTCGACCATATCATTTTTGATTTTCTCGGAAATGGTAATTGGAATATGTGGGATCCTAGAAATGAGTTTTTCAACGAGTAAACCGAATATGCCTTTCTTTCCAAAATATTCAAACCAATAATCATCCCAGACCTCATACCAAGTTATGAAAAAACTCGATCCTTTAAGAGAATGTAACTTACTAGAAAAACATGAAAAATAAGGAGACTGCTGGCAATCTATTATATCAAAATCTCCCCTAAAATTGGTCAAAACCTTTAAACCAAAATATAATCCTTCTTTAATGGATCTTTTACTATCCTTATAAAGTTGAACCTTTTTTCCAATTCCATGATAATATATACCATCCCTTTGTAGCTCATTTTTTCCTTTCCACCATTTAAGCCCAAAAAAATGAACTTCATGACCTCGCTTAGCGAGCCTTTTCCCGATCTCATAGATTCTCTTCTCAGAACCGCCTTTAACCCAAGGATATACACAATCATGAATATATGCTATTTTCATTTCATAACACCTGTCTTCGTATTCCTTTTTCCAAATCCCCCTGATAATTGATAACATTGAGGTTGTTCAGTTCAATTCTCTGTTTCATTCGTGTATTCGCAACATGTTCTTAAGATCTTATTTATGTTCTATTTGGTGGTTGCCTCGTTAAACTCCTCTATAATTTGTCAAATTTTGATGCGTTCTTTTGCCCAGTTTATTTCGAGCATGCTTTTTTCTGGAATTTTAATTTCTAGCATGATATTTTTGGTCTAAGTACGAAAGTGGAATGTCTGTGAATGTTTTCACTACCAATATATTAATTACTTTTATAAAATTAATAAAAGCTTCTCCTTAATAAAATATTGGAGGTTGGCTTATTTTTTTGATTATTAAGAACCCAAAGGATTGTTCTTATAATTAGGGTATTGGATGGTACCATGGTATGTGGAACTTTTACGTCCTCAACTTGTATAGGAGGTAAGGGTAATCCTCTAAATAAAAAGGATGTTCTTGGTCCTATAAGAGTTCAAAATCCCTTGGAGTAGTTAGGTACGGAGATTGTGGACAATCATTTCCCTTAACTGTGAAGCTGCAGTTAAAAATGTTGAAGCCCCCTTTGCCATTGGGTGAATGGTTGGAAAATTATGTTGTGAGTTTTTTAATTTTTTTAATTTTTTCCTTTTCAACGGCTTTTAGGTTCAGATCGTCCAGTACTTTTTGGAAGTCTTTCCATCTGATGTTAAGCCATCTTGAATATTTGTGGAATATTTCCTTTTCGATTATGGCCATCCCTTTTAGTTTGATTTTATGTTTTGGCAATTCTTTTCTGAGTCGCCATCTTGCGTCCTTGTATGGTTGGATTTCGAGGATGGCTTCTTCCATTTTTTTATTTTCAAAAATCATTTTGAATAGAATTTCCAGGATTAAGTTTATCCTATCTGGGACTCCTACTGTATCCCCCATTAGTGATATTTTCCTCCTTTTGACTTTTATTTTGTTTTCCTGGAGTTTTTCACCTATTTTTGGTGTGGTTCCCTTTTTGTCACCTGTTTTATCGACTATACCACCTATTATGAACGCCTTTGAGGTGAAGTCCTCTGGTTTTATATCCTCTTTTGCCCATGGATCTAAGAGTATCACCTCTTTTATCCCATTTTTGGCTAGGAATTGATGTGTAGGGCCCTTGAAGCTTGTTATCCTAGAGAGGGGGAAGTGCATGGAGGATTCAGCTTCTTTGTTGACCCATGTGAGAACTAGTTGTTTACCCCATAAATAATCTCTTATAAGCCCATAGGATTGGTTTAATTGGAGAACAAGCTTCCTTTTCTCTTTGGTGGTGTGTTTATCCCAATACATTAAATCTATTATAAAATAAGGGTGTTCATATTTTGAAAGTTCTTTTATGATCTTCTCTTTTCCTATCAGAATGTTATCATGGTTGCTTGGAGAATATGCGTAATGGCTGGAACTTGTAACTTCGCCATTCAAATTCCAAGCCAATTTCACAGGCTTGTCTAATTTTATTATAGCCCCTTTCCCATCTAGGATTGAAATTGCCATCTCTTGGAATGGATCATCCCCTCCAAGTCTACAGAGACTCCCAATCTTATCTATACCTTCTTTTTCTAACAATTCTTTGAATATTAGACTGAGCCTCTTCATAAGAAGACACCTCCCAAAGGGGAAGATCATCACTATGAACAGAGGAAAAAGGACCACCACACTATGATGGGGTTTGAACTTTTATCAAAAAGGAGAATGTTCTAGATTTTATGTTTCTTCCTTTTGAAGATAAATATGATATATTATCATATTTTATTATTATGAGGATAAAAAATGATATAATTTTAGCAATGGATTTAACAGACCCTGCAGAGGCTCTTAAGGTAACAGGCCAAGTAATAGATTATATAGACACTGTTAAGATAGGTTATCCTCTAGTGCTTGCAGCTGGAATCGAATGCATCCAAGAATTCAAAGAAAAATTACAATGCCAAGTCATAGCAGATTTTAAAGTTGCTGATATACCTGAAACAAACGAGAAAATCTGTAATATAACATTCGAGCATGGTGCAGACGCCATTATAATACATGGTTTCACAGGCCCTGATAGTATAAAAGCTTGCATGGACGTAGCGGATAAAACAGGAAATGAAATATTCCTCCTCACTGACATGTCACATCCAGGATCTGAAAAGTTCATGGGCAAGGTTTCAGAAGAAATAGCAAGACTTGGAGTACAATTAGGTGTGGAAAATTATGTGGCCCCAGCCACAAAACCCGAAAGTCTTGAGAGTATAAGAAAAATAGTAGGTGATGAAGCGTTCATCATATCCCCTGGTGTAGGATTCCAGGGTGGTGAAGCCACTGAAACATTAAAATTTGCAGATGCCCTCATAGTTGGGAGGACAATCTACCTTTCAAAAAATCCAAGAAAGACCATAAAAGACCTCATAAATACCCTAGGAGATGTTCATCAAACCAACCTGTAAACTCATAGGATAATTCAAATAAAAAGAAGAATATAAGAGAATACCATCCTATCCCATGTATCGGTATAAACTGTGGGATTATTACAAGAGCTAATATTCCCATTTTAAGGATTAAACGATATTCAAATATCATGGAAAGATAACCTTCATCCTTGCATAAGTCATGTCCAATCTCGTCTATGAAAGCCCCAATGACGCATACAATCAAGGTTACCGGTTCAAGGATTGGTAATCCCCCCACCAGTGCCACTAAAAGGAACAGAGCACCTGCAAGGAAATGGTTTAAATTATCAATTTTACCAGCCAATAACGTGCCTATAAATATCCCAAAGAAAATATATGGAGCATCAGAGCTTATAATGACGAGTAATCCGACAAAGAATCCGCAGAGTATCCCTGCAGAGGCCCCGGCTATCCTAGCTGTGGTTTCATCTGCAAGATCATCAGCAAGTTTCATAAGAAAACCAGAAGCTAAATATAATAATGGTTCCATCATATAGACACTTATTTTCCTTATGGGGAGGATCAAAGCGCGCCTGCTAGTATCAATGGAAACAATATTGTGGCATCCCCTATAACAGTTACCAGTTTAGAATTTGTTTGGGCTTTCGCCCATGTTCTCGCCTCTTCTAATGGGGCGCCACTGAGGCTTCCTGCCTCGCTCCTGTCCATGATTATCTGGATAGCCGCATCAACTCCTCCCCTAAGTATAGTTGATGCTAGGGTGTAATGTTTTGGCACCCCACCACCTAGTATTATAGCACCTATTCTTTCTGATTCAAAGACTAGATCTGATAGGTGGTGCATATCAGCTACCGCATCCAGGCATAATTGGTTTTCTTGGGTGAACATCCAAAGTTGAAGTCCTATCATACTATCGATTATCCCAGGGGCATAAATGGGTATGTTATTATCGGTTGCATTCTTTATTATGGAATTTTCATCTTGTATGTGTTTTCCTATCTCATGGATAAACTCCCTTATAGAAAAAATGTGCCCAGTAGAAGTGATAGATTCTAAGATTTTTAATATTTTCTCTTCGAAGACTTCGAAGTCTTCTGTTTTTGTGTAAATATCCTTGATATGGCCTACTTTCACCTCACTGGATTGGAGGTTGTGGTAGTGTCCGCCACCGAACGCCTCTAAAAGGTCATGAGTCAGGTTAGCCCCGCTTGTAATGAGTGCTTGAATTTTACCCTCCCTTAGGAGGTCTGATATGATCTTTCGCATGCCACCCGCCACTAGTGGCCCTGCCATGCTAAGGAAGATGTTCATTTCATGGTCTTGGAACATTTCAGATAATAGCTTAGTGGCCCTGTATACTCTTCCTGCTCCGAGGACCCCCGCTCGGCCCATTTCATTGACTAGTTCTTTTACTTTCATTCCATTTTTTATTTTCATGTGTTGGACTCTCATTGTCACCTTCCCTACTTGTTTTTGAGGCCTGAGATCGCATCTAGTATGTCTGTGCGTGTCACGATCCCTATGGGCCTCTTTTTAGAATCTACTAGGATTAGGCGGCCGATATTGTGTTTGTTCATGATCTCTATTGCGTCTGATATTAGTACTGTTTTGTCGACTGTTACTATGCTGGTTGACATGATATCTTTTACTTTGCAGTGGTTTTTGCCTTCTGCTATTGCCCTGTTTATGTCGCTGAGGGTTAGCATGCCCACTATTTTGTCGTCTTCTGTTACTGGCGCTCCTTCAATGTTTTTTTCTGATAGTATCTTCGCAACCTCTTTAAGGGTCATTTCTGGTTTTATTGTTACAAGATCCTGGGTTGCTACTTCCATTACTGTCTTTTGTGGTATGCTCCTGATGCCAGTAGTATCTAGTAGTATCATGTTGTCCATATCATCTCTTCCTACTATGATACCATCTACTACAAGTTTGTTTACGGGGGTTGGCCCTACTCTTATCCTGTCTCCTAGGTCTAGGTTTTTTATGCTTCCTACTACTTTTATGGCTGCTTCGCATTCTCCTGGGTGTGGTATGCTTGTGAATTCTATTTTTGAAACTGATAGGTCTTCGAGTTTCTCCCCATTTTTATAGATGGGGACTTGGGCTTTCATTTCCATGGGTGATATTTCCAAGTACTGGAATGCTTTTATTGTTGGCTTGTAACCGCCCCTGGGTCCTGGAACTCCCTTCACGAGGCCTAGGCTTCTTAGTGATTGCATCTGGTTCCTTATGGTACCTGGGTTTCTGTTCATTATTTCTGCTATTTCCTCGCCTTTAATAGATTTTCCTTCAGATTTCTTGTAAAGGTTGATAAGGGTTTGCAGTATTTCTTTCTGGACGGCTGTTAACATCTATAACACCTAAAATCATATCTACTATGAACAATAATTATAGATTATTAGTTAATATAATTTGTCCCCATAGCGCATGTAGATTAAACAAAAAAAAATAGAATTTTTCTAGTAAGCTGTTAAAACCTATATTATTATCATATGGTGGGTGTTTTTATGTTCAAGGATGTTGAAGAAATTGCTGATAAAGCGATGGAAGAACTTGCCAGGATGAACATAACATCTGGTTATAGTGCAAGGGATAAAAGATTATGCCTACAAGACTTAAAATATCACCTAAAATATTTAAAGGCGGCCTTGGATTCCTCAAGTCCGCTATTATTCAATGATTATGTGACATGGGCGGACATACTACTCAGAAGCATAGGATTGCCCAGGGAATGCCTAACAGCATCCCTAAAGGCACTAAAAATGGCCATGAAGGGGGTAATAGACCCTAGATCATATGAAAAGGCATCTTCATATATTAGAATGGCCTTAGATCAACTAGAAGAAGTGCACGCCCCTAAAAGTTTCATAAGTGAAGATAACCCCTTGAAAAGAGAAGCTGAGGACTATCTGAATCTATTGCTCAGTGCAGATACTGAAGGAGCCCATAAGCTGATAAAATCATTGATAGAAGCTGGTGTGAAAATCCCAGACATCTACCTAAACATATTTGAACCGGTTCAATATGAAATCGGCCGCCTATGGCAGATGAACATGATAACAGTAGCACATGAACATTATGCCACAGGAGTCACCCAGATGATAATCGCCGAACTCTACCCTTATATCCTAGAATATTCTGAGAAAACCGGTAAAAGACTAGTAGCAACTTGTATAAACAATGAACTCCACGAACTCGGCCTTAGAATAGTATCCGATTTCTTTGAGATGAACGGATGGGATTCAATATACCTTGGAGCTAACACTCCACAAGATAGCATAATAAAGATAATCCAGGAACATAAACCAGAACTTTTAGCAATATCAGCTACCATAACATATAACATTAGCCATGTACGAAAACTCGTAGAAAGAGTGAAAAAATTAGAAAATCCACCAAAGATAATGGTAGGAGGCCACCCGTTCAATATCGATCCGGACCTCTGGAGAAAGGTGGGGGCGGACCTTCATGCCACGAACGCTTCTATGGCTGTTAAAATAGTGGAAAGGTTATGATTATGGAAGAAATCGTTAAAGGTTTTGTAGCGGTCACTGACAGACAAGGTTGCCTTAAGAGGATAATAGATTATGGGATGGACATACCATTCAAGAAAGGCGAATTATTCACAGAAATCATAGACATAGAGAGCAGGGCGAAAGCATCAGCCTTCCTTGACAAAATAATAAGCGGGGATGCAATATTTGATTGGGAGATGAACATCACACTCAAAAATAGGACAAAGACCCTCCATTTTTCAGGGTTTAAAGTTAATGATGAAATTTTTATTGTAGCTGCAGAGAACCGGAGTGAAATGATAAAAATCTACAAGCTACTAGAAGATGACATGCCACTCATAAAGCCAAGAGTCTATAGGAAGATAAAAGATGAAAAATTGGTGTTTGATGAATTAACACGACTAAACAACCAACTTACATTGGCAAAGCGTGAACTTATAAAAAAGAACCTTGAACTAGAAAAAGCCCTCCAAGAGAAGGACATGCTCATAAGAGAGATCAATCATCGGGTTAAAAACGATCTTATGATAATCTCAAGCCTTCTTAACTTGCAAGCAAAATATGTTAAAGACAAGGAGGATCTGATCCTTTTTAAGGAGGCTCAAGCGCGGGCCAAATCCATGGCGATGCTCCATGAAAAATTATATCAATCAGGAAAATATCGAAGCATAGAATTTGGAGAATACCTCAAGGGTCTTCTAAGAGATTTATATTATGCATTCGTCCCACAACCCGGGGAGATAGGCCTTGAAATGGATATAGAAGATGTGGAACTTGATGTGAAATTTGCCATGCCACTTGCATTAATCGTAAACGAACTTTTCACTAATGCAATAAAGCATGCGTTTCCAGATGGGAAGGGCACTATAAAAGTCACTTTCAAAAGAAAGGATGGATACTATATTCTGGTAGTGTCAGATGATGGTATAGGCCTGCCAGAAGATTTCGATTTAAATAAAAAATTCGGGTTATCGATAGTTAACGCCTTGACGAAGCAGATAGGTGGTGAACTTTCAGTAGACTCTAATAATGGAACCAGTTTCATGGTAAAATTTAAGGAGTAGAACAGCCGATGGTATCATTATGTTTGCTTGCAGTTAGGGCTTTCATAAAGGATAATAAAGGCAGGATCCTCATAATAAAAAGGTCTCCCCTTTGTAAGACTAATCCTCTTAGGTGGGAGTTGCCAGGTGGCAAAGTAAACATAGGTGAGCCCCTCGAGGAAGCCCTTAAAAGGGAAGTTAAAGAAGAAACAGGATTAAATGTAACTCCTAATAGTGTCTTGGGAGTTGCTGAACAAGAATTAGCCATTTTTAAGGCTGTCCATATTATAATTGAATGTTCTGCCAATGGTAAACTAAGATTAAGTGGTGAGCATATAGCATATGCTTGGGTGAAACAAGAAGATCTCAAATATTATGAACTAACAGACTGGTTTTACAATTTCATCAAATCAACAGATTCGCCATGAAAAAATTTTAAGCACGCCTCGGAAAATATTTTATCTCCAAAATCTTTTTAACAGCCGGGATGGTGAAATATAGCAAACTATTCCACGAATATATATAAAAGGATAAACTCATAGCTATGATGGAACATATAGGTAAAATAAGACTATTATCACTTATGAATTTACTCGTCTTATCAACATCTACCAGACCCCCTCCAAAGAGCATAATTCCAATTAACATAAGATAGGATACCCACTAATAAGAGATTAACCTGAAAGATTATATTAGCTGTGACGTAACTGATACCATAGCTAGAAGACATTTCAGTGGAAAATGCTATCAGAGCAAATCAAAAAAGAAAAGTTTACCAAAGTAGGGTTCGTGCGCTTGATGAAATTGAAATGCTGATGATTAACACGCCATACACCACTCAATGTCAAAAAAGAGAGAAAATAACATAGTAACTGTGGCCATAACACTCCTAGTCGTTGTTGGAAAGCGGCTTCAGTTAAAGACGTGGGGATGTTTGGAACATTAAGTGTTAAGACAAGCAAGGTCATTGAAATGGCGAATATACCATCCACAAGTGTCTCAATACGCGTAGTTTTTCATCCATAAACTGGTACTCATAAATATGAAATCTCACCCCACACACTAATAATTTCTCCAAAAAAAAAAAAAAAGAAAAAAGAATCTGTAAAATTAATATTATAAGGGGTTGATAAATCATGGAAATCATACTAGGATTGCCAAAGGGTAGCTTGAATAATGTTAACAGGGGAAACACCTACCAAGTATTCGTTGATGCTGGATACGAGATTAGAGGCTACGAACCCGGCAAAGAAGAAAACGAGATCAGAATTTTGAACGATCCGGAAATAAAAGCTTATCTCACAAGGCCGCAGAGCGCCCCTGTAGAATTAAACAGGGGAATGCTCGATATCGCCATAATAGGCGAGGACTGGGTGCGTGAAGAATCCATAAATAACAAAGACAACATGATAAAGAAGATAGGCAGCCTTGAATACGGTCAGACACGCTTAATAGTGGCAGTACCCCGGGAAAAACCATACAATTCTCTCCAAGAATTTTTCTTAGCCAATAAGGATCGTGAAACCCCAATATTATGTTTCACAGAATATCCTAACCTCGCAAGGGAATTCTTCATGAAAAACCCCGGCTACAAAGAAATATTCGGTGAAAGCACCCCAATGGTCCAGATAAGAGGTCTTAGAGATGGTGACAATGAAATGGTCCAAATAATAAACTCAGATGGGGCCACAGAAGTATATATCGCAAAAGGCGCTGATCTTATAGTGGACAATACACAAACCGGCACCAGCCTAAGGAAAGCCGGTTTAAAAATCATCGACATTATAATGGAATCCAGCGCAGGATTATATGCGGGGCCAACCTGTAAAGGAGAAAAACTTGAGAAGGCTAAGATGATATATCAGCAATTATTCGGAGCTATAAAAGCCCGAAATTACTTTGATGTTAAATTCAATATAAGGAATGAGAAACTAGAAGATGTTAAAGAGTTCTTAATTGCTAGGAACTACTGTTCACAAGAGCCGACAATAGTAAAGGGTATGAGATTCTCCCAAGTAAATGTTCTAATACCGAAGAATAAATTCCCAGAAATGCTAAGCGGTATTAAAAACTTGGGAGCATCATCAATCGTAAGGGAAAAGGTCAAACAATACGTAGAGTGAACCATCATCCCACAATATAGGGTGGCCTTCGGTAACTAGTAGTTCACAATTTCAACTTCATCTGTTGGGGGGTTTGAGGTTCAATTATACCCCCTATACAACCTCTACTTTCCTAGTTATTTTACAAATTTCAGCCTTATGGATGATAAAGTCTGAGGACGGTTAAATTTTTTACGGCGACAGTGGGAGTCTTTTCGCTGAATTATAATAGTGTCCATGGAAAATTTTATATTATGATGGGGAGAAGAAAGATTTTAGGAGGCGCGTGTAAGAGATGAAGTTCGAAGATTTGTTTAAGGAATGTCCACGTTGTGGTTGTAAGGATAAGATAGTTAAAAGGAAGATAATAGATGAACATAAAGCTTTTGCTAGTCTTAGGGAGATCATATGCGAAAAGTGTGGATATGTTTTCCAAAAGGGAGATTAGGGGATGGTAACTTTGGCCTTCCATGTGATGATAGTCCCTACTATGAATTGTCCCTCGAATTGTAGTTATTGTTGGGGTGTTGAGCGGGACTCTACTGTAATGAGTATAGATATTATAAAGAAGATTGTTTCTTGGCTTAAAGGTTTCAGGATGGAGCCTGTGACTTTCACTTTCCATGGGGGCGAGCCTTTATTGGCGGGTTATGAGTTCTATAAGGAGGCTTTATCTTTATTGAGCAGGGAATTGGCCATGTTGAATCCTGCATTCGCTATACAGACAAACCTTTGGTTAATGGATGATAGATTGGCTGAGCTTTTCGCTGAGTATAATATACCTATTGGTTCCAGTCTTGATGGTCCAGAAGAGATAAATGATTTTCAGAGAGGTAGGGGATATTTTGAGAAGACGATGCGCGGATACAAAGTTGCTAGAAGGCATGGTTTGGATGTGAGTTTTATTAGTACTTTCACTTCATATTCTATTAATTTTAAGGAGGAGGTTTTTAGGTTCTTTTTGGAGAATGGTTTGAATCTTAAATTGCATCCGGCTTTACCGTCTCTTAAAAGTGAAGATCCGAAGGAGTGGAGTATAAGTGCGAGGGAGTATGGTGAGCTTTTAGTTTATCTTCTTGATGAGTATTTGTCCCATTTTGGTGAGATTGAGATAAAGAATCTTGATCATTTTGCTAAGAGTTTGTTTATGAGGCGTGGTGTTGTATGTACTCTTGCAGATTGTGTGGGTAATACTTTTGCTGTGGATCCGCATGGGGATATTTATCCTTGTTATCGTTTTGTGGAGATGAAGGATTATGTTATGGGTAATGTGGAGGATAAGCCTAGTATGGATGATCTTGAGGAGTCCGAGGCTTTGAGGAGGCTTAGGGGTTGGAGAAGACTTGTCGATAGGGAGTGTTCGTCATGTGATTATTATCGTTTTTGTCTTGGTGGGTGTCCATATAATGCGATAAGTATTGATAAGGATGGTAATATGGAGCTTGATGGTGTGGATCATCAGTGCGAGGCTTATAAGATGATATTTGGTGAGATGAGAAGGAGAGTTAACAGGGATTTTATGGTTCATGGGATTAAAGGTGGGGATAAGAAGGCCAGGATTATCGATTTAATGTTAAAGGAGCTTTAAAATATTCTAATTTTATGCTTTTTTTAGTTTGTTTCCGTTGCAGTAATATACTTCTGCTGGTATGTCGAAGACTTTAAGTTGTAGTTTTATTGTTTCGGTGAGGTTTGGGGTTGTCACGATCCAGAATTTGGTGCCGTTGTTGTTAAATCCGAATCTTCTCCATTTTCTCATGTTTTTTGATAATCTGTTGGGATCCTTGGTGATTTCTATGATTATGTCTTCGAAACTTCTAACAGCGTAAATGTCTGGTTTGAATCCTTGGATTTTGGGTATTTTGCGTTTTTCATTGTATTTTACGGCGTAGCCCTCTCTTTTCAGGTGTTCGGTTATTGTTCTTGTTATTTTGTCATTTTTTATTTTCATTTTTTTATCCCCACCCACCACAACTTTTTTTGAACATTGTTTATAATCTTGGATCTTATAGTATAAATACTTATAGGTTATCAGGGATTTAATACACAAAAGATATATATAGGTTTCCATCAATTGAAATTAGTGGTGATAGCATGGAAGTCTTAGATGATGAAACCATAAAGATGAGATACATCGAACTAGTAAAAAAGGGTATAATAGAAGAGGACGAATGCGCATCCTATACAAAGAATATAGACCTCAAACCTTGCATGAGAAAAAAAGTAGAAGAATTTGAAGATTTTTTCATACCAGGCACCGTCCTGGTCAGTGAAAGGGCATCCTACCGCTTAAGGATAGGATACCCCATGGAATAAACTATATTGTAACGAATTTTCCCGCTTTTGTAATAGAATACTTTTCCAGGAGATGGGACTGCTTCACAAGTCCCATCTCTATAAGGTCACTTAAATGCTTATAAACCATGGCCCTTGATACTCCAACCTTTTTCGCGATTTCTACAGCAGTTAAATTTTCATCCTCTAAAACCTCTAAAATCTTAAGTTTTGAATCTGATATATCAAGCTTAGGAATGGGTAATCTGACCGAGGTTTCCCTGAAACAAGTGAAGATAGCATCAACACCCTCTTTGAAGGCTGCAAATGCTAGAAGACCTCCAATATCGTCGCCATTATAGGCTACATAGACTTTACCATGCTTTTTAGCCCCCCTTATAATCTCAGATATCTTATAGCATGCTTTAAGTGGGTCTTCAGTTTCTATTTTTATAAGACCGCCTTTAACGAACCTTTCGAGGGATAAGTCATTAAATTTTTCGCTCTGAACTAGTATCAAACCATCTACTTTATTCCTCATTGTAACATCAAAGAGGCATCGGCCCCTCAAATTTGTAACAAGAGTCTTCATATAATCACCTTCCACTAATCTCACATATAATCATATCAATCTAATATAAGTATTGACTCTTCTATGATACGACTCTAATGGATGGGAAAGTTTAAATAAAACCCCCCTGAAAAACCAAAAATTAGACTACAACAAACTCCCAGGGGGATAACATGAAAACAGAATTAGTAATCTCAGGAGATGACCTATCTACCCGAAAAATCAACAAAATGATAAAAGAAGGCCTAAAAGACAACACAAAAAAATTCATAATAGAAAACAACAAAAAACTCGACTCACTCGTCGTAGGAATACGAGAAGAAGCAGAATTCATACTAAAAGGAGAATTCGGCGACTTCATAGGAGCACTCAACGACGGCGCCCAGATAAAAGTCATCGGAAACACTGGAAGATACCTAGGAGACAATATGACAGCAGGAGAAATAATAGTTGAAGGATCAGCCGAAGACGGCGTCGGATTCGGAACCTACAACGGCACAATAGTAGTCCACGGAGACGCTGGAAACGGCGTTGGACAATTAAACAAAGGAGGAACAATCATCATAGACGGGGACATAAAAGATCTCGCAGGATTATACATGCTAAGCGGGGACATAATAGTAACAGGAGACGCTGGAAAAGACACAGGAGATTGGATAATCGGAGGCAACATTTACGTGGCAGGGGACTTCGAAACAGGAACCAACGCCAAAGTAAGCAAATTAGAAAAAGAAGACATACTAAAACTCTCAAAACTCTTTTACGATTATGGGATAGAAGCCGAAGTAGAAGAATTCAAAAAAATACAACGCAAAAAACTCCGCCCATTCTACGGCTAAAATGAGGTGAACTATATGGTTCAAATACTCTTAACAGACCCTCAAAAATGTGACGGATGCAATGAATGTATAGAAGCATGTGAAAAAACTACAGGTCACGCATCAATCTTTTTAAATGAATTGGAAGATGGATACCACGCTATCGTATGCCAACAATGCGTGGATCCAGCATGTGCAAGAGGATGTTTCAGAGATGCTATAAGAAAAGAACACGGTATAGTTAAAATAGAACAAGAGGCATGCATAGGCTGCAAACTCTGCATGCTAATGTGCCCAATAGGTGCCATAACATATTCAGAAAATGGCATGATAAAATGTGACCAAACTTGCATAGAAAAACCAGGGGACACACCAGCATGTGTAGCAGCATGCGAAAAAGGATGCCTAGAAGCAGTTGACGTGAGAGAAGTTGTAAGTGACATACAAAAAGGCTTTGAATTAAAAACCGCGACATCATCAAGTTCATTAACACCATCTTCACCATCATCAGACCTTGCAGCAGCCACCCAAGGACTCTGCGTATTCTGCGGAACCTGTGAAGTAGTATGCCCAGTAGATGCAATAAAAGTCGTTGAAAGCCACCCTGAAATCGACAGGAGAAAATGTATAATGTGTGGATCATGTCTAGCAGCATGTCCAGTACTCTTACCAACTGGCGCCGGGAGCATATGGGATCCAAGGACAATAGCAAACATAAGATACACATCCAAAGCAGGTAAATATGTCCTAAGGGGCTTTGGAACT
Source organism: Methanothermobacter sp. (assembly GCA_030055615.1). Classification (NCBI taxonomy): domain Archaea; kingdom Methanobacteriati; phylum Methanobacteriota; class Methanobacteria; order Methanobacteriales; family Methanobacteriaceae; genus Methanothermobacter; species Methanothermobacter sp. Next base: position 30,007 of record JASFYN010000002.1, read on the forward strand.
GAAAGAAGACTGCCGAACTTCGACGACATACTAATAGTACCGGCACAAGCATCAATAGCACCAGTAGACAAATACAGAGAACCCTGTAACACCCAAGTAACCCTCGGAACAAGATATGCAGAAGAACCCCTCACACTCCAAACACCAGTACTCATAGCAGGAATGTCATTCGGAGCCCTTAGCAAAGAAAGCAAACTAGCACTAGCCAAAGGTTCAGCCATGGTAGGATCTTGCGCCAACACAGGTGAAGGTGGAATGCTACCAGAAGAAAGAGAACTATCAGACAAACTCATAGTACAATACTCATCAGGAAGATTCGGAGTCTCATCAGAATACCTAAACGTTGGAGACGCAATAGAAGTGAAAATAGGCCAAGGAGCCAAACCAGGAATGGGAGGGCACTTACTAGCCGAAAAAGTAAGCCCAGAAGTCGCCAAAATCAGAGGCATACCAGAAGGTACAGACGCTTTAAGTCCCGCAAGATTCTTGGATGCAAAAGACAAAGAAGATTTGGCAAAACACATAGAACTCCTCAGAGAAGTTACAGACTGGAGAGTGCCCATCATAGTCAAATTCGGACCAGGAAGAGTATACGAAGATGTTAGAATAGCAGCAGAGGCAGGAGCAGATATAATAGCCGTAGACGGGATGGAAGGCGGTACAGGAGCAGCTCCAGAAGTCGTGATAGAACATACAGGCATACCCACACTCTCAGCACTAGTACAGGCAGTAAAAAGCCTAGAAGACATGGGCCTAAAGGATGAAATAGACCTTATTATAACCGGTGGTATAAGAAGTGGTGCAGATGTGGCCAAGGCAATGGCAATGGGGGCAGACGCGGTGTACATAGGGACAGGTGCAATGATAGCAATGGGATGCCGAGCCTGCAGAATGTGCTACACAGGAAAATGTCCAGTAGGTGTCGCGACACAAGACCCAGAGCTGAGAAAAAGGTTAGATGTTGATATAGCGGCAAGAAAAGTCGCAAATTACATAAAGGCCATGACTGAAGAAACCAAGATGCTAGCACAACTTGCAGGACATGACGACATAAGACAATTTAACCCAGACGACTTACGTGCACTGGACACGAACACAGCAGCAATAACCGGACTAAAACTAATAAACGAATAAAAAAAACGCCAAAAAAAAGTATGAGGTGGCAAATAAAACCCCCCCACTATTTTTTTCTCATCTTATAGAATAGATATGCTATGGCTGCAAAGCCAAAGGTGAGTATTGATAAAATCCCTAATATTAGGACTTTGATTATTATAGGGGGCTTGTAGTGTACTCTGTGTACTTTTATGGTGCTTTTAACGATTTTGGGGGCTTTCCTTTTTTTAGATAGAGTGGATGGTGCAGATTTCACTTCTAGATCGTCTGCATGGACTATGATAGTCCTTTTTATGCTCTTTCTCCAATCTGGTCTCATCCCTTTCATCTCCCACCCAATCATAATTTAGTGGGTTAAATTATTTAAGTGCTTCGAAATAGGAAACCCCCCATGGCAAGATTATCGGAACATGGATTTTGGAATGCGCCCTTAGGATTTTTTTGGCCTAATATTGTATGAATTTTATCATCTGGATAAGGTCTTGGGCGCTTTCTATTCCCGCTTTTAGGTCTAGGTTTATATAGGCCTTTCTTCCTGCGCTGTAACTTGATGATAGTATGATCTGGTTGCCTATAATCTGGTAGCCATCCACTGGGGTGTGCCCAACTATCATGGCATTACATTTAACTCTCCTCAGGAATTCATCTATGTCCTCTTCTAGGTAGGATCCGTAACGGTTCCATAACATCTCATATACCGCTGGGCTTTGGTAGCCACCCTCTTTTATGTTGATTATATCATCTAGGCCCCTTATATGCCTTGATGGACCAGCATGGCTTATGAAGACTTTATTTTTTGTTTTAACAGCGAATGGCAATTCTTTGAAGAATCTTTTATATGATTCTAGCTTTTCCATCCAATTATCCCCAAATTTTTCATTTAATAATCTCTCGAATGATAGGCTCTGGTTTATGCCACCTTTAAAAACATCTATGCCTGTGATATGTGACCATTCATGATTTCCAAGGAGAAGATGGAAATTCTTATAACGGCGATAATATACTCTCAATGTTTCTAGGATTTCTACTGATCCGTCCTCGTATCCCATGGAGTGTATGAAATCTCCAGTGAAGACAATAGGATATTCTCTGTTGTAGTCTTTTTCCCATATTTTAAGATATATTTTAAAGTCTGTGAGATTACCATGAAGATCTGTCACAACAAGTAAATTGTCACTTCCACCAACTTCTATGAGGCCACCCCTATATTTCGTTGACATAGGCATCAAAATATTATGAGGGTGTAGCTAATATTTATATGAGGTCCTATGAAAATTTCCCATATTTCAGTAAGTGATAAGATAACATTGCTCGTATGCGGGTGCAATTTCAAGTGTAAATATTGTTTTTTCAAACCGCAAGATTGCACAAGTCTTACAGCGAAGAGCCTATATGATATGCTTTCCAAAATAAAAAAGGTATACAATCTCTCTATGATTACAATAGCCGGTGGGGAACCCACTCTCCAAGATGATCTCCCAAATTTGACGAGATTCCTAGATGGAAACTTTCACAGTATATTATCCACCAATGGATCACACTTACTTGAAATAATAGACAAATTAAAAGTCAATGAAGTCCATGTGAACCTTAAGGCTTTGGATGATAAAAAACATAAGATTCTCACCTCTCAATCAAATAAAAGAATCCTTGAAGTCGTAGAATATCTTGGAGAAAACAAGAGGGATCTTAATTTTAAAGTGGAAATTTCAACCGTACTCATACCTGGTATAATTGGGGTGTCTGAAATTGGGAAGATCGCAAAATTTATTGGAAGATGGGATCTACCATATCATATAATAGCCCATGTGCCCAGTCGTTTGAATGCGCCGAGACCATCAAAGAGCATATTAGAGGCTGCGAAGAAAATCAGCCAAAAATACTTATCAAATGTTTCAACTTCACTAGAATCTAGAAGGCATAGAAGAGGAAAAAAGATACTCATCCAAAAAAGTTTGATAATAAAAGAATAAAGGATGGGGGGTATCAATGGATACAAGGATTCTATCAATTATGGTATTATGTGTGTTAGTGGTGGGTGTATTTGCAGTTGCAGCAGAAAATAAAACAACAAATCAGTCAATAGGGAACAAATCAAACATTACAAATAATACCACTAATGTACAACCACTTTCGGTTTGGACATCTGTTAGTGTAACCCCTTCTACTTTAAATCTTGGGACGATAGCCCCTGATGGCATAGAAAGGAGTTATCCAAATGCTGCAACTGTAACAGTCACATATTTTTTGGCATATAATGATCGTCTTTCTGTAAGGGCGAGTGGTGATTTAGTAAATGCCAATGGTTCGACGATCCCATTATCGAATCTTAAGTTCAGCACCTCTAACATTGCTAAAAGATCATTCACAACATCAGATTATACCATATTAACTTATAGTGGACTTTGGGGCTCTCAAACGGTCCCTATGAACTTTTATATTACTATACCAGTTTTCACTGATCCTGGCACCTACTCTGTGACTATAATCTATACAGCAACTTAAAAGAACGGATTTACCAAAAAAGATCACGAAAATAGAACCACCCAGAGGAGGCGGCGAAATATAGCCCCCCATAGTAAAAAAGATATTCAAATTTTCACATAAGATGTTTAGGGGGGGATCCCACTGTTGGGAGAGTGGATGAGTGTGATGTCCCCCCCACACCAATGTTTTGCTATCTTTTGGGGGAGGTTATGTTAAATAGACTAAGGTGGGAGGGGAAGATCCTTTAATCACCAAAAGATTTTAACAATGAGTGAAAGCATATAAGAAATTTGGGGGGATCAGATGGATCCAAAAGTTTTATCTCTTGTGATATTATTTGTGTTCGTGGTTGGAGCTTTTGCAGTTGCAGCAGAAAATAAAACAACAAATCAGTCAATAGGGAACGAATCAAACATTACAAATAATACGATAAAGATACAGCCACTATCAGCGCGGGTAAGTGTTAATGTAACCCCTACGGTCGTATATTTCGGAACAGTACCCCCTGATGGCATTGAAAGGAGCTACCCAAATGCTGCGACGGTAATAATAGATCACCAGGGGGCTAGCGATTTCTATGTGAGAGCAAATGGCAATCTAGTAAGTGATAGTGGCTTAGAGATTCCAATATCATACCTTAAGTTTAGCACACCTAATTCCCCCATAAGACCATTTACAACAGAAAATCAATGGATATCAAAATATCCAGGGAGTGGAGTTGAAAGGATTCCTATAAATTTTTATATCACGATACCCACTTACACTGATCCTGGTACATATTCTGCGACTATAATATATACAGCAACTTAAAGGCCCCCCTTATTTCATAAATTAGAAGGAGCCCTCCTCAAAAAAAAGAGTGAATATTCCATAACAAGGTATGTGCATGTAAAATGTTAAAAAGAGCTATGGATATGATAAACCTCCAAAGCAAGGAATAGAAGCTTATATCTACACATTACAATTTTTTTGGTTGTAAGGGGGGCTCTCTCCATGAAGCAAATTTGAAATACCTATGAGAGATATCACATAGTGTGTGATTATAGTCACAACTCTTTTTATATTAAATCCCCAATTTTCACATAAATAGAAAAATTTAAATATATCCTATGAATAAGATCTAATTCAAAAGAACAAAGTTTTTTTGGTGAAAGGAATGAAGGAAAAGATAGGGGGCCTAATGGCACTACTAGTGGCTTTGATCCTTGCTGTAGCGATAGGAGCATATGACACATCATCAGCAGCCACTGCAAATCAGGAAGTCCAAGTATCAGTACAAGAGGCAATATCAATACAAGTTGACACTCCACTAAACTTTGGTAATCTGAGTGCAGGCGATACTTACAATAGCCCAAATTACAATATAAGGAACACTGGGAATGTTAAAATAGATCTTTATGTCCAGACAAATGACACAGCCTTCAGACCAACCACAGAAAACACCCAAGATACAATACCAATAGCTGGTAATTATAGGATAAGGAGCAATGTTACCGGAGGCTTCGAACAACTTTCAACAAGTCTTTTGAAGATCTATGATAACATGCCAAAGGCTAGCCAAGGCTCAGGAACACCATTTACATGGACCACACAACAACAGTTAACAATACCTGCATTTACAGAAGATGGAACCTACATTATAACTCTAATTTACACTGCCGTAAAACACAACGTGCAACCATAGTATAGATCCCCATTCCAATTTTTTTAGAAAAACAAAAATTTTTTTATTTTCTCTTCATTTATTATTATTAATCAAATTTACATAAATTATCTGGGGGAGTCGGATGAAGTTCAAGGTTTTTGTGGCAATTTTAATGTTCATATTCATTTTAGGGTCATTGTATCCAATTATTGCAACGGGTTTATGGGCTTCGCCAGCGGAATTCCGCTACAACCTCAAACCAAGCGAGACAGTAACCGGTGAAGTTACAATAAAGAATATCGGGGACGAGACAGTTAATGTTACTGTGGAGAAAAAGAGACTTCTTATGGACAGCATACACCTTGTATATTCTGATAAAGGTATTGCAAAGTGGATAACAATCAACAGTAACACAACATTCACCCTAAAACCTGGAGAATCCAAGAAAATAAGATTCAGTGTAAAGGCACCATCTAGGATAAATTATTCAGATGCTGTAGGCGCACTCGTTATAAGGGGTCTTCCTGTCGTAGAGAATGCCACAGGTGGGACGCAGATCACCCACGGAGTCGAGTTAGTGATACCGATAAGGGTGGGGCTCCCAGGGCCTATCATAGAATCCCTACAACTTTTAGATCATAGGATTCCAAGTGTACTTTTAAGTTTTATTCCTGGTGAGTTTGTCTATGAGCTTAGAAATAATGGTACAGTACAGGCCAACATGACCGGGGCAATAGAAATCAAGGGCCTGACCACCCATAGAATACCTATAGATGGTGTCGTATATCCTGAGGACAATTATACACTTGTTGAAAGGTGGACCCCAGGTTGGACAGACCTTGGATTATACAAAGTAGATACCAGGATAGATTATGGTAGGTTCCAAAAGACCAAGACAATAGAAACTAGTGATACTCTCATAGTTATACCAGTGTGGCTCATAATCCTAATCATAGTAGGGGCAGTTATCTGGGTATTGCGTCGAAAAGGTGTTGAACCACCTATAACAGTGAAAATCGAAAGAAAAAAATAAGATTATTGGAATTCTATTCTTTTTATTCTTTCCATTGCCTCTTTGGTGTTTTTTTGAGTGTTGAATGCTGATATCCTGATGTATCCTTCTCCGTGGGGTCCGAATCCTGTGCCTGGTGTCACAACTACCTGCGCCTCATTTAGGAGTTTGTCGAAGAATTGCCATGAGCTCATATTATTTGGTGTTTTAACCCAAATGTATGGTGCATTGATTCCACCATAATATTCTAGGCCCGTGTCTTTTAGGTTTTCTCTTATTATCTTCGCATTTTCCATGTAGTATTTTATTGATTCTTTGATTTCTTTTTGTCCTTTTTTGGTGTATGTTGCTGCTGCGGCAGCCTGTACTGGATAGGATACGCCATTGAATTTTGTGGTTTGTCTTCTGTTCCACAGGTTGTTTAATTTGTATTTTTTGCCTTGGCTGTCTTCTGCTTCTACTTCTTCTGGTACTATTGTATAGGCGCATCTTGTACCTGTGAAGCCTGCTGTCTTCGAGAAGCTTCTGAATTCTATCGCAACCTCTCTGGCCCCATCTATTTCATAGATGCTGTGCGGTATCTTTTTTTCTTGTATGTATGCTTCGTATGCTCCATCAAATAGTATTATGCTATTGTTGTCCCTTGCATAATCTACCCATTCTTTTAATTGGTCTTTTGTCAGGCTTGTTCCTGTTGGATTGTTTGGGTAACAGAGATAGATTAGGTCTGCTTTTTTTTCGGGTAGGGGTGGTTGGAAGTTGTTTTCTGCCGTGCAGGGTAGGTATATGATGCCGTTGTATTGGCCTTTTTTGTTTTGTGGTCCTCCGCGGCCTGCCATGACATTACTTTCGACATATACTGGGTATACTGGGTCTGTTATGGCGACTTTATTTTCGGTGCTGAATATTTCTTGGATGTTTGCTGTGTCGCATTTTGCACCGTCGCTTATGAAAACTTCATCTATGGTTAGTTTTATGCCCCTTTTTTTGTAGTCGTTTTCTATTATTGCTTCTCGGAGGAATGGGTAGCCTTGTTCTGGACCGTATCCTTTGAATGTTTCCTTGTGGGCCATTTCATCTACTGCTTTGTGGAATGCTTCTATGACTGTTTGTGGTAGTGGTCTTGTAACGTCTCCTATTCCCATGCTTATTATGTTGGCTTTTGGGTTTTCTTTTTTGTATTTTTCTACTTTTTGGTTGATTTTGGAGAATAGGTAGCTTTCTTCGAGGTGTAGGTAATTTTCGTTGATTAGTGTCAACTTTTTAGCCTCCCCTTTTATTTGTGAGCGTAATAGAATGTGGTTTTTTTGTTTGTTTTATCTACTCTTGCGAATCCGAATCTTTCAAGTTGTACTATTTGATCGGTTTTGAGGTTTTTGGCGGCTGGTTCGAGTAAGCCCTTTACAGTTTTTGCGTTTGGCATTATTACATTGGCTGGTATGTTCTCGTCCATTGGCACCCAGTGTATTATTTTTGCATTGTGTTTTCTCGCTTCTTCTAGGCTACTGCTGTGATATTCTAGGCTGTTATTTTTTATTTTGACGTTGACGGCATCTACTAGTCTTAGTATTTTTGCGTTTTTGAGGTCGTCTTTTTGGATGTAGACTTTGCCATTGAATGGTATTTTTCTTTGGCCTCTTTCTGGGTGGTCTGGGTGTAATGGTCTTTCTATTGTACCTTTCAGGTGCTCTGGGAGGTTTTTGATTTTGAATGGTGTGGGTTGGGCTACGAAGAAGTATCTGTTGGCTATCTCATCTAGTATGTTTTTGTTTAGGCCGTAGATTTTTTTCCAGGTTAGGGTTGAGTCTGCTATTTTTGCGCCGATTTCTATCATGGCTTCTCTTATGGCCTGTGCTTGTATTCCTCGCCTTTTTATGGCTCTTATTGTGCCTAGTCTTGGGTCGTCCCATCCTTTGTATGTTCCTTTTTGTATTCCTTCTCTTGTTTTGGATGTGCTTAGTTGTATGTTGTCCATGTGTAGTCGGCCGTAGTGTATGAATATGGGTGGCTTCCATTTTAGGTGTTTGTAGAGGTATTCTTGTTTTTCTGTGTTTGTTATGTGGTCTTTTCCTCTGAGTACGTGGGTTATTCCTAGTAGGTGGTCGTCTATTGTTACTGCGAAGTTCATTGTGGGGTATACTCTGTATTTTTTTCCTGTGCGTGGGTGTGGTTCATCTACTATGCGGAGGGCTACCCAGTCTCTTATGGCTGGGTTTTTGTGTTTGAGGTCTGTTTTCACTCTGAGGACTGCTTCTCCTTCTTGTAGTTGGTGCATTTTCTCCCAGCGTTTGAGGTTTTCTTCTGTTTTCAGGTTTCTGCATGGGCATGGTTTGGATTGGTCTTTTAGTTTTTTGAATTTTGCCGGTTCACATGTGCAGATGTATCCTCCGCCTTTTTGTAGTAGTTTTTTCGCATATTTGTAGTAGGTTGGGATTCTGTCGCTTTGTATTATGAGTTGGTCCCATTTTATTCCTAGCCATTTTAGGTCTTCTTGTATCATCTTGTAGGCTTTGGGGTCTACTCTTCTGGGGTCTGTGTCTTCCATGCGGAGTATTAGTTTGCCGTTGTATTTTTTGGCGTATTCGTGGTTTAGTATTGCGGCTCTTGCATGTCCTATGTGGAGTGGCCCGCTTGGGTTTGGGGCGAATCTTAAAATGACCTTTTCTTGGGTGTTGGGTAGTGGTGGTAGTTTTTTCTTTTTTTCGGCTTCTTTTTTTTCTTTTAGTTTTATTCCTAGTTTTTTTAGTTCTTTTTTTTGTTGTTTGGGGGTTAGTTTGTTGACTTTTTCTACTATATTTTTTGTTTTTTCCAGGACTTTTTGGGGTTTTTTTCTGAGTTGTGGTTCGTTACTCATGATGGCTCCTATCACTGCTTTGTCTAGGGCTTTGCCTTTGTGTTTGACCGCGTTTATTAGGGCGTATTTGTATATTATCTTTTCTAGGTCCATTGTCTCCCCCAGTTTTAGTGTTTTCTTTCGATTATGAAGTCTGCTATTTCTTTTAGGAGTTTTTTGGCTTGTGATTCTTGTAGTATTTTGATTTTTTCTTTGGCTCTTTTGGTGTATTCTTTGGCTAATCTGTGGGCATATTCTATTGTTCCATATTTTTCGAAAATTTTTATGGCTTCATTGACGCCTTCTTGGCTTTTGGCTTCTAATATTCCTATCAGTTTTTCCCTGTCCTGTTTTGAGGCTTTTTCTAGGGTTTTTACTGTGAGTATTGTCATTTTTCCTTCTGCTATGTCGCTTCCTATTGGTTTTCCCAAGGTTTTTTCGTTGCCTGCTATGTCTAGGTAGTCGTCATGGATTTGGAATGCTAATCCTATTAGTTTCCCATATTCTCCTAGTGCTTCGATTTCTTCGTGTGTACCCCCACCCATTATAGCCCCGGATCTTGTGGCGGCTGATATGAGTGCTGCTGTTTTCTTGTAGATCATTTCAAGGTATTCTTCTTCTTTGATGTTGAAGTTTTCTTCAAAGCCTATGTCTAGTGCTTGTCCTTCACATATTTTCACGCAAGAATCTATGATAGTTGATAGTGCGCTCGTAACACGCTTGTATGAGATTTCATCGATTCTAGTCTTTAAAGTGCTTTCGAAGGCCTTGGAGAATAGTATGTCACCTGCGAGTATTGCCATGGATTCTCCCCAGAGTACGTGAACTGATGGTTGGCCTCTTCTCATCTCATCTTTGTCCATGATATCATCATGTATTAGTGAGAATGTGTGTATTAGCTCGATAGCTGTTGCAACATTCATGGCATCCTCTATTTCACCACCTACGGCCTGGCAACTGAGTAAGGCTAGTGTTGGCCTGATCTTTTTACCCCCGGCACTTATGAGGTGCATTGAAGCCTCGTATAGGCTCTCTGGTGTTATGTCAGCTAATATTTCTTCTAGTTTTGGGTTTATGAGCTTGGAGTATTCTCCAAGTGTTTCCATTAAATCCAAATCAGATCCCTCCATTGAAGACTTGGGCTTGTCCATTCCTTAGTATGTGGATGTCGTTACCCAACCTGTAACCTTCTTCTTCGGCGAGTTCAGCATATGCTGATAACATGTAAATGTCGCCGTGGGCTGGGATTACATGGACTGGGTTGAGCATCCTAAGGAAGTCCCTGTGATCCTCTTTACCAGCATGTCCTGATACATGAGCGTTTGTATAAATCCTGGCCCCACTTGATATGAGCCTTTTCTCCATGAGATTGCGATTTGCTATATTCATTGGATTGGGTATTACTGGAGCTGAAATGATGATGTTGTCTCCTTGCTTTACATTAAATTGCGTTTTACCATTGGCTATCCTGGGCAGTAGGGCGTCTGGTTCGCCCTGATGCCCTGTTGTCACGAGCAGATAATCTTCTCTTTTGGCCTCGGCCCTTGCAAGGGCCCTGTTAACTGATTTGGGACTTCCGAATATGCTCGCATTTTCTGGTAATTTTAAAATCCCCATGGATTCTGCTAGGCTGCAATATCTTTCCATTGACCTTCCAAGTAGAAGTATTTGCCGGTTGCTTTTTTTCGCTATGTCGCTTATGGCTTGTATACGTTCGATGTGTGATGAGAATGTGGTTACTATCATGGCGGATTTTTCTTCGAGTGGTCTTTTCATTATATCCTCGAGTATTATCCTTGCAACTTTCTCTGATGGTGTTTTAACCTCCTCTGAGTCAGCTACTCTTGTTGTTTCCACTATTAATGCCAGCACTCCTTTACGTCCTAATTCCTTTAGGCGATGGTAATCTGGGGGTGGTGATATTATCTGGTGGTCGTCGAATTTGAAATCTAGACCATATACTATTATACCTTCTGGTGTGTGTAGGGCTGCTATGACCGACTGGGGTATGCTATGTGTAGCATTTATAAATTCTAGTGTCATTTCAGGTGATAGTTGACATTTTTCACCAGCATTTAGAACTTCTAACCTATTGGGGACGTTGAATTTTCTCTCTGATTTTATTATGCGTTCTATTAATGCTATGGTGTAGGGTGTTCCTATTATTGGTGCGTTGTAGCGGTGAGCTAGTTTCGCCACTCCTCCGATGTGGTCTAGGTGGCCGTGTGTAAACACTATTGCCCTTACTTTCCCGTTAACTTCTCTCATGAGTGTGTCATCTGGTATGACACCTCTTTCGATGAGGTCTAGGCTGTGCATCCTTGCAATGTCGGTATCTTCATGTATATGTACTCTGTCGAGGTGTATTCCCATGTCGAATATTACTACGTCGTCGTTTATTTTGACTGCTGACATGTTTTTTCCTACTTCTTCGTATCCTCCGATGGCGATGATTTCAACGGTCACTGTCGTCGCCTCCTTGCATATTTTGATGTGTTAAAGCCCCTCTCATGCAACCATGTTCTTGTTTCGCCTTTTATCACGAGTGGGGCTTTTTTAAGTTCTTCTATGTTCTGGGCGCCCGCTAAGTACATTGCCACTTTCAGAGATTCATTAAATTTCTTTATTACATTGATAACCTCCCTGTGGCCTTTCTGAGCCGCTTTGAGTACTGGTAGGGCTATCCCAACAGCGTCAGCCCCTAATGCTATTGCCTTGGCAGCATCTAATCCGCTTCTTATCCCACCTGATGCTATCACTGGTATTTTAACTGTCTGCGCAACCTCTACTGTGCTAGCAGCTGTTGGTATGCCCCAATCCCAGTATAATCTCCCAAGATGTTTTTTTTCGGCCCTGTATGTTTCAACAGCAGCCCAGCTAGTCCCCCCTGCCCCTGCAATGTCTATGGCCGCCACTCCTATCTCTTCTAATTTAAGGGCATCCTCTGCACATATACCGGCACCGGTTTCTTTTACGATTACTGGCACTTTTATATTCTTTATTATCCTTTTGATGGAGTCTACCAATCCACTGGAGTTTATGTCACCTCCTGGTTGTATGGACTCTTGTAAGGGGTTTAAGTGGATTGCCAGGGCGTCTGCATCTATCATTTCAACTGCAGCTTCTGCATATTCTACTTGGGGCGCTCCAATATTCCCTATTAGGAGTGTTGATGGTGCCTCTTCCCTTGCAATAGTATAAGTGTCCTCGAGTGATGGATCTTCTATACCTGCTCTTTGGCTTCCAACTCCTAATCCTATACCTAGTTCTTCAGCAGCCTTTGCAAGCGCCCTATTTATATTAAGGGCCGCGGGATGACCCCCTGTTATGGCTGTTATCATTATAGGTGATTTTAGTTCTTTTCCGAGTAATTTTATGCTCAGGTCGATTTCTTCGGTGTTAACTTGGGTTAATGCGTGGTGTACGAGTTCCACGTCCTTGAATCCTGTATCTTTTCTGTATTCTACATCATAGTGTGTGCATAATAGTATGTGTTCCAATTTTCTGTCTGAAATCATCATATATCCCCATCTATAATTGTCTTTTTAAGCCTTTGGCCTAGAAGGGCCTTTTTGATGTTACCTGGTTTCTTGGCGTTGATTATTTCAGAGTTCACCCCTTTTTTGGCTAATAGTAAGAGTTCTTTTATCTTCCCATGCATGGCCCCGGTAGCGTCCTCTGATCCTGCGGGCTGATATTTGATGTCTTTGAGGGATTTTATCCGTTTTAGGAGTTTGGCGTTTGGGTATTTTTTAGGGTCTTTGTCGAATACTCCGTCGACGTCTGTTCCAAGTATAACCTTTTCAGGTTTTAGTGTTTCCCCGAGGTATTTTATGATCTGGTCGCCTGAGAGTACAGACATTTTCAAGTTTTCGTCTGTATCGAGCACTACATCACCATAGGTTACTGGTATGAAGCCCCTTTCAAGGTATGAGGTTATTACTCTATGATCTGCATGTTTTATTCTCCCATTATATGCTAATATGAAAGATGAGGGTTGTATTGAAACAACTGGTAGATTCACTTTCCTTAGTGCGTCACATACATGAATATTTAAAAGTTTAACCCATTTTTGTATTATGGAGAATCCCATCATCTTCTTTTGCAGTTCTTCAGCACTTGTTGGGGCTCCGATTCTATATTTTTTCGCTAAGGGGTGTCCAAAGGATCCGGCTCCATGGACTATTATAAGGGATGATGGCAGAGAATCTGATATCTCCTTGGCGATCCTTTTAAGGTTTTCATGGTCTAGGGTGGGTTTTGAGGCTTCTTTTTTTGTTATGACACTTCCACCCAATTTTAATATGATCAATTCGCACACCTGTCCCCCTTTTAACATGTTAAAAAAACACTAGGATAGAGTAAGAGGTTGGCCCAACTTTCTTGGGGAGTGGTCCAATAAATTTTATTGTTTTGTGAAAACTCCTCTCTTTGCAGGGTCTGCTTTCATGGCATTATATCCTTTACTTTTTAGGGTTTCTATGATTTTTTTTGTTCTATTGGGTGAGTATGCTATTATACTTCCGCCTCCGCCTGCTCCTGTTATCTTGGAGCCTAATGCCCCTGCTTCCCTACTAGTGTATATCATCTCTGATAAGCTAAGATTGTTGACACCTATTGCGTCTAGGAGGCCTTGGTTTATGTTCATTAATTCTCCGAGGGTTTCTTTGTCATTGGTTTCCAGTGCTTTTTTTGCTTTTTTTGTGGTGTGTGCTATGGTGTCCATGATATGGTTTATGATGGTGGGGTGGCGTTCCATCCTTTCTTTCACGAATTTAACCATCTTTGCAGTATTTTCTGGTTGTGTGTATCCTATGACTATGGAATCTTTGAGGTCTCCTTTGATTTGTTCTATTTTTTTCTCCTCGTTGAGGTATATTAGGCCTCCGTGTGTTGATATGGATGTGTCTAGTGGACTCGCGGCACCTTGAACTTCTAATTCGACTTTGTGGGCTCTTTTGGCGATTGAAGGTAATTTGATCTTCCTATTGTGGTATTTGTCGAGTGCTGTTATTGTGGCGACTGTAACAGCGGCTGATGAGCCCAAACCAGCCCCTATGGGTATTTCGATTTCAAGTTTTATTTTGATGGGTGTGGAATCATGATAAAATTCTAGGGCCTTAAGGATATAATTTAGAATGCCTATTTCACCCTTCTTTAACTTTAATCCGGTTTCCGGGCTGATTATGGCCTCTAGGCCGATATCATCAAATTTTATCCTTGTATGGTCTTTATGGGATTTTTTGATGGTTATGGTGGCTCTTTTGTCTATTGCGAGTGCTATGGCTGGTTTGCCATAGACTACAGCATGTTCTCCGAATAGGATGGCTTTCCCGGGTGCAGAAGCCCTTGAAACCATTAGAATCACCAATGGTTGTCCCTTTGGGGTTATTTGAGGATGACTGATGCGTATCCCACAACTGATGAATTGTCACCTGTTATATCACCACTGGTGGCGTATTTTAGTAGTTTGCCTTTGGTAGCTCCTAGTCCCTTGGCTGCGATGATGGAAGCTGCTACTGGACCATAACCACACATGCTAACATTGTGCTGGTAAATTCTTTCGTACATCATATTTTCGTCTAATGATAATATGGCTTCAAGCACTTTCTGGTCTTTTTTGTATGCTACCTCTGCTGGTTCATAGTGTGTGAAATCTGTACTTGCTATGATCAGAACATCCTTTCCAGAACTCGCATCTTTTATTGTATCTCCTATTTCCTTTGCTGTTTCAAGGTCTTGCATCCACATGCAAATAGGCACTATCTTAAAGTCTTGGTTAAAATATTGTAGGAATGGTAGGTGGACTTCGCAACTATGCTCTCCTATGTGGGCTGATTCATCCATATCTATTATCCCAGAGGCTTCTAGGAGTTCCTTTGCGAGTTCTTCATCGATTTTAACAGAGCCTAATGGTGTTATCCATTCTCCTTTTGACATCATGGATATGCCCGAGCCCATGCCTGTATGGTTCGGACATAATATTATAAAAGTTTCGGGAAAGCCATCGGCTGCAACTTCATGATAAGCGTGGGCTGCCACTGGTCCTGAGTACATGTAACCTGCATGTGGTGCTATGACAGCCTTTAGTTTCCTTTTGTTTCCTATTTTTGGTATTTTTCCTGGGCCTAGTTTATGTTGGAAGCACCATTCTATCCTTTTTCTTAGCGCGTCTGCTTCGGCTTCATAGAATGTTCCTGCTACTGCAGGGTTTCTTTTCATAAAATCACATCATATTTTTACTTCGAATTCTGTTGGGGGAACATCAAGGTCCTCGTCTTCTTTTAGTATGCCTTTTTCTCTGAGGAATTGCCTTGTGAGCAGCCAATAGACTAGTGCTAGGGCTTTTCTGCCTTTGTTGTTCACTGGTATGGCTATGTCCACGTTCCCTAGCAGGTTTTCGGTATCGCATAGGGCGACTACTGGTATGTTCACTTGTTTTGCTTCTACGATGGCTTGGGAGTCTGCTCTTGGATCTGTTGCGACGAGTACCTTGGGTTCTATGAATTTTGGGAAGTTTGGGTTTGTTAGCGTACCTGGGATGAATCTGCCGGGGATTGTTTTAGCCCCGGTTATTTCTCCGAACTTTTTCACGGGTTTTTGCCCGTATTGTCTTGTTGATACTGCAAGTATGTCATCTGGTTCATATTTTGCCAGGAATTTTGCGGCTGCTATGATTCTGTCATTTGTTTTCCTAATATCTAATACGTATAGGCCGTCTGATCTTACACGGTAGATGTATTTTTCCATGTCGGCTGTTTTTTGTTGTGTGCCGATATGTAGGCCTGCTGCTAAGTATTTGTCCAATGGAATTAGGAGTTCTGCCAAGTATATCACCTCTTTGGTAGTTTCGCCATCCTAGCGTAGGGTATTTCTTCTTGGATTCTGATGAGTTCGTTTAGTTTGGCTATTCTTTCACCGCCTATGGCTCCTGTTTTTATTATGGGGGCTGAAAATGCTACTGCTAGGTGTGCTATAGTTTCGTCTGTTGTTTCTCCTGATCTGTGAGAGACTACTGGGATGTAATTGTTTTCTTTTGCTAGTTTCACTGTTTTGTATGTGTCTGTTAGCGTGCCTATCTGGTTTGGTTTTATGATGATGGCGTTTGCGGCGCCTATTTCGATTCCTTTTTTGAGTATTTCACTGTTTGTTACGAAGATGTCGTCTCCGCAAATTATGCATTTGTCACCTACTTCTTTTGTTAGTTGCGCGAATCCTTGGAAGTCTGATTCGTGTAGTGGATCTTCTATAAAGAACATCTTGTAGGTTTTTATTAGTTCTTTGACGAATTCTATTTGTTCGCCTGTGTCGCGTTTTATGTTTTCTTGCTTGTAGATGTATTTTTCTTCTTTGGGGTTCCAGAGTTCCGTGGCTGCGAAATCTAGTGATGGTCTTATTTCGATTCCTGTTTCGTCTCCTATTTCTTCGCAGGCTCTTGCTTGTATTTCTAGGGCTTCGTAGTTGGATATTTTTGGGGCCCATCCTCCTTCGTCGCCTTTTCCCCCTGTAAATTCAGGGTCTTTGGCTTGTATTAGTTCCCGTATCCTTGCATGGACTTTTGAGTTTGCGAATACGGCTTCTTGGATGCTATTAGCACCCTTTGGGATTACAAGGAATTCTTGGATATCTGGGGCGTGTTTTCCTGCGTGTGCTCCACCGTTTATCATGTTTCCTAGTGGATATGGTATGCTTGTTGCGAAATTGCCCCCAAGGAATTTATACAATGGGAGGTTGTATGATGATGCAGCTGCTTTGGCCGCTGCCATTGAAACTGCTACTATTGTATTCCCACCAATATTAGATAGGTTTTCTGTCCCGTCTATCTCTTTTAGTATGAGGTCTATGTCTTCAAGGTATTCTGCGTCCATTCCTATCAGTTCAGAGGATATGACATCCTCTAGTTCGCTTATTACCTTGTCAACTCCGCCTTCCGGGAATGCTACAACTTCTCTGGTTCCTGTGCTGGCACCGCTGGGTGCTGCTGCACGTCCGAAACCATTCCATGTTATCACGTCTACTTCTATTGTAGGGTTTCCCCTACTGTCTAATATTTTTCTCACCCTAACATCTTCAATAACAGTCTCCACATGAACACCTCTTTTCCAATGTAAAACTCTAAAAAAGGGGTAGAAATAGTGGTTGATTTTTTTAGAGTTTTTATTTTCTAACAGCTAATGGTATAACGCTTTTTTTAAGTTCGAGGGTGGCTATGTCAATGGGGTCTTTGCTTTCTGGGATCTTTACTAATGGTTTAGCCCCCATTGCTAGTTGAAGAGCCCTCGCCCCTATCAGCCTAGCCTTTTCAAATCGGGTCATTTCACTCATTATTTTTTCCCTCCTATGATAATAATGTGGAAGGGGGGTTCTTTTGATGGGACCGCCGAGATTTGAACTCGGGTCTCCAGCGTTCCAGTGGATCCTCCCTTTTTTATCCATCCCCGGGCTGGGAGGATGGACCAGGCTACCCTACGGTCCCTCATACTCTACCATGTGTCAACATGTGAAATTAGCATGCGCCTGCAACAGTATCTTTTCAATCCCAGGTCATCGAGCACTTTCTTTGGGCTTTCACCATCTTTTACTCTTTCCTGATATTCATTAAAATATGCGGATATTGGTTTTCCGCAACTGAAACATCTTATGGGGATCATCTTTTCCTCCTTTAAAATAATTAGTTTTGGGGAAATATATAAGTTTATCGATAGCTCTTTTGTCTTCGAGCCCTAGCCCCTCTACCACCATATTTTTTGGGTTCTGAGCGTCTTGGGTCTCCGACGAGCATAGTACGGTCATATTGTGAGAATTTTTCTTTAAGTTCCATGTCATTGGTCCATTGTATAAGGCCTCTTGCTATGGCCATCCTGGCGGCTTCTGCCTGTCCCATGACACCCCCGCCTCTTACATTCACTTTTATGTCTATGTTCTTCGTAATTTCTTCACCTGCTAATTTTAGGGGTTCTAATATTTTGAGGCGGGCGAGTTCGGGTTGATATAATTCTACTGGTGTTTTGTTGATCCTCACTCTACCTTTACCCTCATAGAATGTTGCCCTTGCAATGGCGGTTTTCCTTTTTCCACTCGTATGTACTATCTTTTTCATCATAGCCACTCCAATTTCCTCTTTTAGAATTTGGCGCCTAATAGCCTTGATATTTCACCTAATTTCACTCCTTTGCGGATGGGTGATCTTTTAGCTTCTGGTATCTGGATTAACTCCGCATCCTTGTATTCTCTTGGAATACCTACATAAGCTCTTAGGCGTTTGAAAGCTTCTCTGCCCTTTGCCTTCTTGTATGGTAGCATCCCCCTTACTGTTCGCCTGAATATGTCATCAGGCCTCCTGGGATACTTGGGGCCCATCCTTCTGGGGTTTGATATGCTTGCTCTGTCTATTCTTTGTTTGTATTTTTTGTGGGCCCATTCTTTTGATCCTGTGATAATTATCTTGTCTGTGTTGAGGACTATTACTTTTTCGCCTTGGAGTAATTTTTTGCTCACAATACTTGCAAGTCTTCCTAGGATATGTCCTTTAGCGTTGATGATCATGATGATAACCCCTTTATCCTATTATTTTTATATTGGAGCCTTTTGGGTTTTCTTCTAATAGTTCTTCTATTGTGAGGTGTTGGCCTTTCGCCTCTCTTATTTTATCTTTCGCTGTTTTTGAGAATTTCCATGCTGCTATTTTAACCTTGTGGTCTAGTCTGCCTGTTCCCAGTACTTTACCTGGGACTATTATTGTATCGTTCTCGGTTGTGTGCCTGTTTATCCTTGATATGTTGACTTCTGCCATTTGTCTTGTGGGTTTTTCCAATCTTTTGGCGATGTCTTTCCATATTGCCACATTTTCTTGTGATGATTTCTTTTTAAGGGTGCGTATAAGTTTTATGAGATTGGGGTTTGTCTTTGTAATCTTTTTCGCCACTTTATGGTCCTCCTTAAAATGCTTTTGTTATGTTTTCTGCTTTTTCCATTAGGATGTCACATGCTCTTTCTAGGACTTCTTCTGGTGGTATTGAACCGTCTGTTTCTATTTTGAAGATGAATGACCCTTCTTCGTATCCTACTTTTATGGCTCCTCTGTCACATGCTCTCATACAAGTTTTACACATTGTGCAATCTTCGATATTCCCTATTTGGGGTTTTTTGGGGCTTTCTTCTAGGATCCCCTTTGGGCATGCTTTTACGCATTCGTAGCATTGTTCGCATTCTTCTCCTATGGTTATCTTTGGATAGTATTTGTATGCGCATGCTGTGGTGGGCTTCCATTTGGCATGTTCCATTCCAAGGCCTAGCTGTGCTATAGCCTCTAATTCTATCTCTTCATCCTCTCTAAGTTTTAAGATTGGTATGGTATCATATACTGGTACTATTTTCTCATCTTCTGATACTAGATCCTTTGAGTAGACTATCCCTGGGCCTTTCTTTTTTAATGTTAGGGATACGCTACATTTTGGACAGTAGTCTTCGCAGTCGCATTCACTTGGCATTATTATACCATTTATTGCCTCTTTATCCGATTTTAGTGGGATTAGACCGAGTCTGTGCGCTACGATCTCATCGAACATTGATGAGTCATTTTTTATTATGTTAACGTATTCTATTGCTATTTTGGGGACTTCTGTCATGCTGGTTCTTCTTATAGCATTGACAAATGATGTGTCAGCATCTTTTATAATGAGGGTTATCTCATTTTCGGATTTTTCCTTCATGTTTATATCCATTTTAGACCCTTCTCCCTCTTCTGCCTCCAGGTCTCCCTGTGCCATCATGTGGTATTGGTGTGACATCCTCTATTTTACCTATTTTTAAACCTGCACGGGCTAAGGCCCTTATGGCCGCCTGTGCACCTGGTCCGGGTGTTCTTGGCCCGTTTCCTCCAGGTGCCCTGACTTTTATGTGTAATCCTGTGATGCCTTTCTCTTTGGCGTCCTCGGCTGCCCTGGTAGCTGCTTCCATTGCAGCGAATGGTGAGGCTTCTTGTCTGTCAGCCCTCACAACTCTTCCACCAGACCATTGTGTCACGGTCTCTGCTCCTGTGATATCGGTTATTGTGATTATTGTGTTGTTGAATGATGAGTAGATGTGGGCGATACCCCATTTTTCTTTTCCTTTAGCCTTGGCCATTGTACTACCCCCCTATTCTGTGTCTTCAGCCTTGGATTCTACCTTTCCTATCATTGGTGATAATGGATAGAATCCTATCTTATCCTCTTCACCCTTTTTTACTAGGTAGCCTGGGGCGTTGACTTTACCACCATCCAAGGCTATGTGTCCATGTACTATCATCTGTCTTGCTTGTTTTATTGTTCTTGCAAGTCCCTTTTCATATACCATGGTTTGTAGTCTGCGTTTTAACACATCTTCGATTGTTAGATTAAGAACATCTTCTAGTTTAGCATCATCTGCTAGTATACCCATCCTTTTAAGGTGTCCTAGGAGTTGTTCCCTCTCCTTTTTTGTCTGTTCTTCTGGAAGGCCGAGTAGATGCCTTGCATCTCTCCTATATCTTCTAATCATTGTTTCGGCCTTCCATATCTCCTTTTTGTTCTTTAACCCGTATTTTGTGAGTAGTCTATTTTCTTCTTTTATCCTTTCAGCATTCCATGGGTGAGGTGGAGTGTCATACTTTTTACGGGGTTTTCGTGGGTGTCCCATATCAGATCTCCCCCTTTTATCTTATTTTCTCTTCCTTCTCCTAACACCTACAGATTGTCCTTTTCTGAAGGTTGATTTTGTCCTCTGGCCCCTTACTGGGAGGCCTAATTCGTGTCTTATCCCCCTATAACTTCTTATCTTCTTCAGACGGTTCAAGTCTTCTCTGATGCTCATTTCAAGATCTGCCTCGATTAGGTGTTTGTCTTCGCCTGTTTCGTAATCTTGGCGGCGATTCATCATCCAATCAGGGATATTGTATTTTTCAGGATTTTTAAGGGCTTCTTCTAATCTTGTTATTTCATCCTCTGACAAGTATCCGATCCTTTTCTGGCCATCAAATCCAAGGACGCTTACTATGGCCTTGGCGAAGGCCTTACCAACACCTTTAATATCTGTAAGTGCATGTTCTATTGTCTTATTACCATCTAAGTCTTTTCTGGCTACACGTACTATGTGTTTGAATTCTTCTTCCATCTGTTTAACCTCCGAAGGTGTGAGAATGAATCCACAAACCTTCCCCCATTGTGGGGGGGTATCATCCCTTATCCCTGAAGTGATAATGGGTAAAACTTGGGATTATGATCTACTCGACGCCGGGACTGGGATTTGAACCCAGGAGGAGCAAAGCTCCACAAGATCTCCAATCTTGCGCCTTACCTGGCTAGGCTATCCCGGCATCTTTATAATGAGATTAATAGGCGAGGATTCTATACTATTATCATAAGCTTTAGATTCTATTTAAGTTTTACCCCATACTTTAGGGTATGTTCCTCGTTCCATAAAAACTTTCTGGGTGTCTACTACGATACCCTTTTCAGCATCTAGGATCTGGAGGGATGAGTACATGCTTTCACCGGCAGCTACGAGCTCATCTTTAAGTGTCATCAGTACTACTGTGTCACCCCTTTCTATGTTATCATCTAATCCTATGATGCCACTTACTGCAAGGTTTGCACCGTGGCATATTGCATCAACTGCACTGTCCCTGATAACTATCTTTGGAAGGTGTCTGACTGCAAATTCCATTGGTTGTATGCATTTTCTTAGGAATTTTTCTTCACCATCCTCTATCCAGAAGTGGTATGCGTCGGTTAGATCATGGAGTGTTACGAGGGTCTCATCTTCTGTGAATGGTCCAACTTTTGTACGTCTTAATTCAAGCATGTGTGCTCCTGTCCCAAGGGCTTCCCCAATGTCGTGGCAATATTTCCTTATATATGTCCCAGCTTCGCATCCGATCCTGAATAGCACATCTTTCCCATCTACTTCTAGGATCTTGGTATAGTATATTCTTCTAACTCTTAGTTGGCGTTTCACAGCTGCTTTCATTGGGGGTGTCTGAAATATTTTACCTTGAAATTCTCTGAAAACCCTTTCAAGTTCTGCCATTTTAACGGGCCTGTGCAGTCTCATGATGCATACATATTCCTTATCTGCTTCTAGGAGTAATTGGAGCACCCTGGTAGCCTTTTCAATGCCTATGGGTAGTATTCCAGTGACCTTGGGGTCTAGTGTCCCTCCATGTCCAACTTTTTTCACGTTGAGTAGTCTGCGGATCCATGAGTCTACCTGATGTGAAGTGGGACCTGGGGGTTTATCAAGGTTGATAACCCCCTTTTGTATGTATTCATGGATTGGCCTTTTATCGGGTGGGCAACCATATGCTGGGTCTGTTTCGGCTTTGTTTTTGATTAGGAATTTTGCCATGGGGCGCCCCAGGTAATCATTTTATTGTTTTTTCGAGTTGTTTTTTAATCTCTTCTATGTCGTCTGATTTTATTTCTATCTTTTTTTCCGTGGGTTCTAAATGTTTTATGTTGCACCTTCTATTTTTGACATTGATTCCCACGACTTCTACGAAATTTTTATCAATTATATCTAGTATTACGCATTCTTCTCCTGCTTCTCTGCCGGCGGTTTTGATGCATATTCTTCCCACTTCTATTGCTGGCATTTGATCACCTCGGTAATTTTTATTATTATGTTTGTGATTTCTTCGGGTTTGAAATGGGCGCTGTTTAGTATTATGTCATAGACTTGCAAGTTTTCTATGTCTATCCCGTGAATTTCTTTGTATCTTTTGGCTTCGCTTTCTTCTCTTCTCTTTATTTCATCTTCGACCTTTTTGAGAGGTTTTGATTCCCTTTTACTTATCCTCTCTGCTCTGATATCGAATGGTGCTATTATAAGTATTTTGAGATCAGCTTCGACAAAATAGGCTGAAAGTCTCCCTTCCACTATTAGGTTCTCCTTGTTCTTGGCTATTTCTGCTTGTCTTTTATCTATCTCTTTGTCGATTTCATGGTCTTCTTCTGCTAATCTGCTGAATTCTAAGATGTCCATCCCCCTTTCAGCTGCCATTTGCCTGAAAACGTCACCTGCTGATATGAATGGTATCCCTAGTTTCTTTGAGAGCATTCTTGTAATTGTTGTTGTACCAGCGCCTGGGAGACCGCTGATGGTTATTATCATGACCTTGCCTCTTCCTTAAAAACTTTTCTCATACACTCTGAACAGTAATAACCACCATATGGTCTGTTAGGTCTTCTCTTTGACTTTGATAATTTTCTTATCTGGTATGGTCTTCCACGGGGGACTCCATGGAGTGGTTTACCACATCCTGCACATACATGCTTTGATGGTTTCTTCCTCTTGTAGTGTATGACCGTCCTGCCACCTGGAGTCCTCTTGAATGTTTTCTTATATGATCTGGATCTGTATCTTAATTCTGGCATGAGTGTTCCTCCCGTTACATTCCTTTAAGTCCCATGAACTTCCTGAATATCTGGGACATTGCAAATGAGCATAGTATGTACCAGCCTAGCCACCCTATGGCATATGCTGGTGAACCAGCCGGCATCTTATAGAACATGTGCCATATCGGCACGAGGAGCACGTAATATGCTACTTGTGGGAGTATGATTGTGGCCTTTGAAATATAAGGGTGTTGGGCCATCCAATAGAATACTAGGATTATTGGTAGGAAGGTTACTATCATGGGCTTGAATGACATTGTCATCATTTCCCTTTGCTTGTCCATGAATTCCATCTGCTTTTCTTGCAATTCCTCAAGGGCTTTAATGTCAGTGGATTTTCTGGCCTCCATAACCTCTTGTTGGAATTCTTGCATCTCACGTCTAAGTTCTTGTAACCTTTCCTGGTCTACTAGTAGCTTGTTTGCTAATGTTATTATAAAGGCTATTATGGTGGCTATAATAAATATTGTGAGTATAGGATTTTGTGGATTAGGGTCTAATGCTAGGAATGGGCCGAATATGATGTCTAGTCCATTGTATATGATGTCTAGTACCATTTTATTCCTCTTATAGTATCTTTTTCATTTCTTGAACCGCATTTTCTAGGCGGCTGTTATGGTTTTCGATTATTTTTACTGTTGCACCTGTTAGTGTGGCGTATGCTATTGCCGCTGCTCTGTTCATCTGCTGGTGTAGGTCTATTTCTTTGAGCATTTCCATGTCCCTTGTCCTTGTTGTGTCTGAGATTCTTCTCATGAAAATCTCTTCTGGGTCTGCTTCGATAAGTACAAACATATCTGGTTGGAGTTCTTCTAGGACCCATTGTGGTAGTCCTGGTAGAAAACCAGTTGGTGTTTTTATTGTGCAGTGAGTGTCAACGATTATATTAGTTTGCTTGGATCTTTCTCTTATATTTTTCGCAGCCGCTTTTTGTATCTTCTTCTGTTTTTCTGGTGAAAGTTTCCTCAGCTGATCCCTGTCCTCTACCAGACCCTCAGATTTAGCTATTTCGAGCATCACATCTCCATAATTCACATTTATATAATCTAGGTCTTCTAGTGCATGTTTGAGTACTGTTGTACTCCCGGAACCTGGTATTCCTGCAACTACAACAACCTTCATGTCTATCAAATCCTATTTTCTTTTTTATTCTCCGAGGAAGCGTCTGAGCATTGGATGCATATCCATAAGCTGTTCCTGGGCTATCTCCTCATATAACCTGTAGACTATACCCACTGTTAAAAGCACACCTGTACCCCCACCTAGAGCCCCTGTCAGGTCAGCTATAAATGCTAGAAATCCTACGAAAGCCCCTCCTAGTATTGTGAGTGGGGGTATATACCTTTTTAGTATCCTCTCAAATTGCTTCTTAGTACTTCTAAAACCAGGAACTTGTAAGCCCATCTGGTATAATTGTTTGGCGACTTCTCGGGGTCCGAGGCCGCTTATCTCGATCCACAACCATGCGAATAAAATGGAGAATCCTATGAATACTATAGCATAGAATGCAACCTTCAAAGGATCTAAGTAGAGGATGTCAATGGATCTTGGGGGTGTTAGAAGGTATGCTAGGCCGCTTATAGCCTGTCCCCTTGAAACTTCTCCGAGTATTGGGTGTCCCATTTTTTGGAATACGTTAGCCATTAATTGTACGTTTAATAGTAGGGCGCTTGTGAGTATAACCGGCATGTTACTCGCATATACGAACCTGAGGGGGTATTTGCCTATTGGACCGCGCCCCCATCTTTTACCTCCACCCATAGTCAAGGGTATTTCAACCCTCATACTCTCTGCATAGACTACAATTAAGAATACGAAGATTAAGGCTAGTATCGGTATAATATAATATTGTAGATCAGGGGACTGGCCAGTTGCCAGCAAGTATAGGAATCCGGGTATTCTGCCAGCTGGCACTCCCGGTTGTGCTGGTGAAGGAAGGGGGTTGAATGCTCCTACCATTATCTCCTGGGATACTCCTGCTGCTATGAATAGTCCAACTCCACTACCGAAACCCCATTTAGAGACAACCTCATCTAGGAATATTATGAGTATACCGCCTATGGTCATCTGCAATATTAGTATGCCTGTAAATGCCGAAGATAATGGTGCGAGAGCCCCTGTTAATACTAGTATGGCTGCTTCAAAGACTGTGAAGATTATAGCTAACAATTTCTGGGTCCCTTGGAAAAATGCTTTGTCCTCATGGCGTGATAGATCTAATTTTAGTAATTTTCCACCTACTAGCAATTGTAGTATGATTGATGCTGAGACTATGGGCCCTATACCCAAAGTTAAAATTGAACCGAAGTTTCCTGCGATAACTGCCCTTAATTGGGCGAATTGGTCCACTGCAGTGGGGCTTAGACCATAGAGGGGTATCTGCCCAAGGAAAAAGTATAATATTAGGACTATCCCAGTCCATTTGAGTTTTTCCTTGAATGTTTGCCTGTATTCAGGCTGTTTTACTTCGGGTATTATTGAGAATATGGGGTCTAGTTTTTCCCTCAAATTGGTTCAGCTCCCAGGATTTATATTTTTTCGACTTTTCCTCCGGCCTCTTTTATCTTCTCTTCTGCTTTAGCCGAAAATTCATGGGCTTTAATGTGTAATGGTTCTGTTATTTTGCCTTGGCCCAGGACTTTCTCGTAACCTATGTTGGTAACGTCTAGGATGGTTATATTTTTTTCTTTTTTGGCTATTCCTTCCTTTATGAATTTTGGTAGTTTTTCTTGGATTTCGCCAAGGTTTATTGTCTTGGGGTCTTTGACGAGTTTCCTTGGACGTTTAAACCCTCTTTTACCGAAGTGTTCTGGGTCGTATTTGACTATCCATGTCCAGTGGTGTTTGTGTCCGCCTGCTTGTCCTCTGCCGCCACGGTGGCCTGCTCCTCGTCTTTTCTTTGATGATCCTCCTCCGACTGTCCTGGAGCCTCTCATCTTTGTGATCTTTTTTCTTTTTCTGATCATTGTTATCATACCTCGGTTATATCATTCGTTGTATTAGTTCGTTTATTTTATCTCCTCTGTAGCCTAGGCTTCCACCTTCTTTGAATGATTTTTTCACGCTTTCATAGCCTTTTCTGGGTGGTTGGAGTCTGAATACTGGTTTTATGTCAAGGTCTTCGAGTTTGGTTTTTCCTTTGAGTATGGCTTCTGCGAGTTCTTTGAATGTTGAATAGCCTTTATCTTTTATGTGTTCTTTTGTGATTTTTTTGTTACCTGGTAATCTGCCCCTTTTTTGTATCATTGATGCTAGTGTTTCTTTGTTTATTTCTCCCCATGTTATGTAGTCTTTTGCTTTTTGTAGCATGCCTTTGTAGTCTGGTGTTTCCTCGACTATTACTGCATGGTTGATCCGGTGTAATCTTAGCATTGCGAGGGTGTCCTTGATGTCTTTTTTCACGCCCACGGAGCCCCTCACTCTTATGACTGCGAACATGCTAGATCACCCTTTATGCTGTGGTGACTCCAAGTTTTTTAAGGTCTTTTTCTGCTGCTTTTATCTTGCTTAGTTGTTTTAGGGCGTTGAAGGTTGCCTTTGCAAAGTTTATTGTTGTTTGTGTCTGTCCTTTTGTCCTGGACCATATGTCTTCTATCCCTGCGAGTCTGAGTATTGTTTTTCCAACGTCTCCTATGGCGAGTCCTACTCCTCCTGGCGCTGGTAGGAGGGTGACTCTGACGCTTCCGCTTTTACCTGTGACTCTGAATGGTATGGTGTGTTCTCGGCCACATGCGCATCCCCAGTCTCCACATCCTCTTCTAACCTTGATTATGTTGAATTTAGCATCATCTACTGCTTTTCTTATGGCTGGTCCGACTTCTCTTGCTTTTCCTTGTCCTAGTCCTACGTAGCCGTCCTTGTTTCCAACTGCTACTATGACTCTGAAGTTTACTTTTCTTCCTGATTTGTGCATTCTTTGGACTAGGTTAACGTCTATGACTTCTTCTTCGAGGTCTGGGAGTAATGCGTCTATTATTTCTAATTCCATTATGGGGAGCCCTTCTTCGAATATTTCGTCTATGCTTGTGATTTCTCCTTCTTTCACCCTTTGTCCTAGGCTTGTTTTTGGCTCCCATTCTTCTATGTCAAAGTTCATGATATTACCTCATCTATTTTCTTTTTGATTTCTTCAAAGTGCTCTGGTAATCTTGTTGGGGAAAGTCCCCTTTCGAAGTATTTGGAGAACTTTTTTTTCGCTTCTGTTTCGTCTAGTGATTTTGCATATTCTGCTATGTGTTCTCCTCTTATCCTTGATTCGTCTGGTAGGATGGTTTCACTGTGTGGCACTTTTAACCCTGCATCCACAGCACCTTTAAGGGCTGCGAAGACCCGCGAGCCCTTAACTGGTGGTCTTAGGCCTATGTCTAAGATGGCCTCTTTGATCCCCTCTTTTAGGGCTTTTTTGCCGCATAGGTATCCTGTTAGGTAGGCTGCACTTATATTATTAGTGTTAGCTAGCCATCCGAGTTTTTGTAATTGTTTTGAGTGGGCTGAAATGAGTGTTTCATCTCCTATTTTACCAACTTTAGCTATTTGGGTTATAACATGATAGTTGGTTACTCTTACAATGAATCTTAATTTACCGGCATCTACTAATTTGTACCTTGCCCTGTAATCTGTTTTCCCTTCTCTGCGTCTTCTGAAGGGTAATCTGTATCTGGGCCCGTGTGCCAAGTCTCTTCCCTCCTTATCTTAGCATGTCATGGTCTCTGGCATAGGTTTTCATGTAGGATTTGCTCCTGAAAGCCCCGCCTTTAGCCATTTTGTAAAGTTTACGATATGTAGTCTTGTTTATTTGCCTTTTATCCCTCATTTTTTTAAGGTCTTTCCTCAGAGCCCTTATAGTGCTTATCCACTCCCTCTTACGTGGTCTTCTAGCACCTTTAGCCCCTTTTATACTGCCTTTTCCTTTCCTTCTGCCCTTCCTTTTCTGCTCTTTTATCTTCTTGGATCTGTAACTGCTTATACCCTTTTTGGGTTGGGCTTTTATGGCTCCATCTTTTATTAGTTGTTTTATGCTTTCTCTAGTTATTGCTGTTGAAACCTCGTCAACTCTTTCAGGGTCTATCCATACCCTGTTTGTTCCTACTTTGAGTATTTCTGCAGCTAGTCTCTTTTGAGTGGTGAGATTCATGTTGGGTTTCCCTCCCTTAAGTTTTTTTTATTGGGGGGCTTTTAGGGGTTCAGAATTTTAATGCCTAACTCTTTGGCCCTTTCTATGATTAGCTTTTTTTTCCTGGCGCCTACTGTGGATGCTATCCTAGCAGCCTCCCCTTCAGGGTCTAGAGATTCTATTTCCTCCAAGTTTCTGATTAGTACGTCCTTGTAACCTGAAGGGTGTAATCCTCTTTCTTTCTTGGGTTTCCTGTATCCTATGGATGGCATTGCAGGTTTTCCTTTTTCGTATCTTCTCATTTTACTGGTTTTGCCCTTGGGTTTTCTCCATTTTTCGCCCAATTTTTTGTATCTTGCATACTCTTGTCTTTTGAATCTTTTTTTCATAGGGATCACCCTTTACTTACGAGGTATATGCCATCCTGGAATACTCTTGGGTCTCTTCTTTTGATTTTTGTGGCCTGTTCTATGTTTGCCATTGTCTGTCCAACGTGTTCTTTGTCTATTCCGGTTATGTGGACTTCGTCGCCTTTTACTTGCACTTTGGTGTCCCCTAGGATTTTTGCTTTGCGGGGGTGTCTTTCACCTAGGAAGTTTTCGATTATGACCTTGTCTCCTTGGACTTTGACTGTCATGGGGAAGTGTGCGTAGACTATTTTCATCTTATAAGTGAATCCTCTAGTTACTCCTGTTATCATATTGTTTATGTGGGCTTTGATGGTCCCGAGCATTGCCTTGTCCCTTTTACGTGGGAATTTAACTTCTAGGATGATTTTGTCATCTTCTTTATCTATTTTTATGTTGTGTTGGTCGAATTCGCGGGATACTTCCCCTTTAGGCCCTTTTACTGTTATTTTGTGGTCTATGGTGACCTCTACATTGTCTGGGATTGGGATTTCTTCCCGGAGTATTGCTGCTACGGCCATTATTATCACCCTTTTTTAGTAGATGTAGGCTAGTAGTCTGCCGCCTATCCCTTTTTCTTTGGCTTCTTTGTGGGTCATTATGCCCTGCGGTGTTGTGACTATGAGTATTCCAAAGTCTCTGGCTGGTAAGTATCTTTTTTCGAATTTTTCGAATTCGTCTTTTTTGACGGCATGTCTTGGTTTTATGACTCCGCAGTGGTTTATGTTCCCTTCTAATTCTACTATGAATTTACCGGCTCTGCCGTCGTCAACGTATTCGAATTCGCCTATGTATCCTTCTTTTTGCATTGTCCTTAGTACTTGTCCGATGAGTTTGGAGGCTGGTGATATTATACATTTGGTGTTTCCTCTAAGTTCGTTGTTTCTGATGTTTGTCAGTGCATTGGCGAGTGGATCCATTAGTGTCATCTTCTTCGCTCTCCTTTTAGTTGTATTTTTTGAAGCCTATTTTTGGTGCGAGTTCTCTGAAGCATTGTCTGCATAACATTAACCCGTATCTTCTTACGATGGCTGAATGATCGCCACATCTTGAACATTTCCGTGATGCTTTCCCGTATTTTCTTGGCATGGATTATCACCCTATTATTTTGACGTTGAATTTTTCTTTCATGAATTTGATGGCTTCTTCTCGTGTTACTCTATGTTTTCTTGGAACTTTCCTTTTTTGTATTCTGCGCCTGCTTATCCTGTATCCGGGTTTTTCGAATGTTATTGAAAGGTCCATCCCGAATATTCCAATGTCTGGATCGTATTTCATCCCTGGCATGTCTATGTGTTCTTCTATCCCCATTGAAACGTTTCCTTGGTCATCGAATTGGCTTGCTTTGAGTTTGTTGCCGATGCCATCTAAGAATTTCCTGATTATTTCTTCGGCTTTTTTTCCCCTCAGTGTTACTTTGCAGCCTATTGGCTGCTTTTTTCTTATGCCGAATTCTGGGTTTGTCACCTTTGATATTGTTTTAACTGGCTTTTGTCCTGTCATGGTTTCTAGTAGTTTCTCTGCTCTTGCTAGTCTTTCCCCTCCTTCTCCAACGCCTATGTTCAGGGTTACCTTTGCTATTCTCACTTGTTCCATGGGGTTCATATCTTTATCCTCCTAGTTGTATGAGTGGTTCTTTTTCTCCGATGACGAATACGTAGTCTTTGAGTGTCATGAAACTTTTTTTATCATGGGTTTCTATGATTACTGTGTTGGGCATTGATGATCTTGTGATTGTTATCTTTTTGATGGTTCCTATTTCCCCTGTGTGTTTACCGCCGGTAACTAATCCGATGTTACCCTCTTTGAAGCTTATTGAATCTATTATTTCTTGTTGTGGGATTTTGAGTTTTATAACATCTCCTACTTTGAAGTTTTCATCAACTATATGGTTGCGTCCATCATGGAGGTTGAGTTGTGTCTTCCCACCTTTTAATGTTGTTTTTTTGATGATCTTGCATAATTTGAAATTTTTGTCCTCTTCTTTTATCGGGTGGAGTGTTAGGGCGCCCTTTTTGCTGAGGCCTACTCTGTAGGTTTCGCCTGTTTTTGGTATTTCGACAACGTCCATGAAACCGACTGGGAATTTGTAATCTTTCCTTGGACGCCCATCTATGAAGATTTCTCCACTGTTTATTATCTTTTTGGCTTCTCTGGAAGTATCAGCCACTCCTAGGATATCTCTTACTATTATAAGTAATGGTAGTGAGTTCTCCATGCTATGAGGTCCTGGTGATGGTTTAACAGTCCATTTACTTTCTTTTGGTGGTATTGGCCAATGTCTAGGTGATTTGAAACGTTTAAGATGTTTTCTTGATCCCATTTTAGCCATTTTTTATCCCTTCCGTTCTAATACTTTGATTCTTTTTTCATCTTCTAGGTTTAATTCTATTATCTGCAGGTTGGAGGGGTGTATTGGGAAGTATGTGGTGGTTCCGTCTACTTTTTGTATGGTGGCGCCCTCCACATAGACCTTATAATTTTTGAGGTCTACTTTCTCTATTCTTCCTTGGTGTCCTTTGAAGTCTCCGCGCATTATCTCTACTTTGTCTCCTTTTCTTACTGGTAATGATCTTCTGTTGTATTCTTTTCGGAGTTCTTTACTCAAGTTTGCGCTCATTATCTTGTGACGAATGTGTAAAGGTGCATTATGGAGGAATTTCCTCTGTTTCCTTGGTTGTTTTGATCTTGGCCTTTTCCTAGCCATTTTTATCACCATATTATACTATTATGCTGGCTGCGCTGCCTATACTAGGCCATCTCGTGGCTGCTTCTTTCGCAACGGGTCCTCTTATCTCCGAGCCTTTCAGGCTCCCGTCTGGGTTTACGATGACGGCGGCATTATCCTCAAATTTGACCCTTAGCCCGTCTGGTCTCCTGTATTCTTTTTTTTGTCTTATTATGACCGCGTTTAGTACTTCTCTTCGCATGTCCACGGTACCTTTTTTCACTGATACTACTATCATGTCACCTACGCCAGCTGCTGGGAGCCTTCTTCGAACACCTTTGTAACCTTTAACTGCTATTATTTCAAGTTCTCGGGCTCCTGTGTTGTCCGCGCAGTGTAGTTTCGCGCCTACGGGCAGTGCCCTGGTGACATTTGCTGCTATGGCCTTCATATTATTTCTCTCCTTTCACTTCAACTACAACGAAACTTTTTGTTTTGCTTAGGGGTCTGCATTCTGCAATCTTTACTGTATCCCCAATTTTGACGTCGATGCAGTCGGGTTTGTGGGCTTTGATCTTTGATCTTCTCTTCTCATATCTTTCATATTTTGGCAGGAACTGGTAGTAGCTTCTCTCTACCGTAACTGTCCTTTCTGCCTTGTCACTGGTAACTATACCTTCTAGTATTCTGCCCCTAACCTTTAGGTTACCATGGAATGGACAGTTAGGATCGTTACATTTTGATTTTGGTTCTGGGACGTCGATGCCGATCATCTATTATCACCCTTAAATTTTTTTAAATTTCTTTTTTATCCGTTCTTCTGGACGGCCTACTATTATTCGCCCGTCTATTTCCACTACTTGGCCGTCTGGTAATTTGAAGTGGAATTTTGCCACGTTCTTGGGTATTATGACCTCTTTTCCATCTTTTAGTTCTATTTTGAGTGTGTTTTTTGTTTCGTCTATGACTTTGCCCTTGAGGCCTTTGAAGTTTTTGTGTGGGCTTTCTGCTACTTTGACTTTTAAGCCTATGAGTTCATGTCTAAATACGTTCCTTGGTGTTATCATCTTATCTCTATGGTGTCTGGGGAGAAGCCTAATTCCACTAGAACTTTTTTGACCTTCTTTTTATGGTCTCCTTGTAATTCTATTCTACCCTCTTTGGCTGTTCCCCCACATGCGCATTTGGCTTTTAGCGTCTTTGTGAGCTCTTTTATGTCTATTTCTTGCTCGTTGATGCCCTCGATTAATGTCATGATTTTTCCGAATCTTCTTCTTACTGTGTACACTTTTACTCTCTGTATTTCTCTTGCTATCTCTTCACAGACGCATAATTCTTTTGGAAGACCGCATACCTCGCAGATTTTCATTTGTGTCTCCTTCTATTTTTCTTTCATGATTGTGAGAACTCTCGCTATCGTCCTTCTAAGTTCGCGCATTTTACCAGGACTTTCAGGGGCTCCTGTAGCCGCGCTTTTAGATAAGTATTTTGAATATTCTGCCTTCAGTTCATCTAACTTTTTATAAAGTTCTTCAGAGTCCATCTCCCTTATCTCATCACTTTTTAAGATGGCCATATTTAATCACTCTTTTTTAGCTTCTTCCACTTCCTCTAATTCTTCCTCTAGTTCTTCCAATTCTTCCAGTTCTTCCTCTAATCCTTCTTCTTCCACTTCCTCTAATTCTTCCTCTAATCCCCCTTCTTCCTCTTCTGTGGTCTTTTCTTCAATTTTTGGCGTTTTGATCTCCACGTCATCAGGTAGTTTGGCATCAGGGGGCATTATACGCACATACACCCCAAGTACTCCAGGTTTTAATTGTACTGTGGCGAATCCTTCCTTGACAAATTCTATGGCTGGTTCGCCACACTTTTTAATATAACCATCTGTGAATTTGGCCATAGCTGCCCTGGCACCTCTTATCTTCCCTGAGATTGTTATCTCAACTCCTTGGGCGCCGGCGGCCATTATCCTCCTCATGGCTGTGTAGGCCACTCTCCTGAAGTGCATGCCTCTCTGGAGCATGGCAGCGATCTTATGGGCCATTATCCTCGGGTTTAATTCGGGTACTTCAACTTCTTTAACTTCTACTTGGGGGTTTTCTAGTTTGAACTTGTTTTTGAGTTTCTGGGTTATGGCACGGACTGTTTTGCCTCCTCGTCCGATTACCATGCCTGGTCTTTCAGCATAGACCACTACCATGGTACCTAGTGGTGTTACTTGTATGTCCATACCACCATAACCTGCTCTTTCAAGTTCCTTTTCTAAGTATTCGTCGATTTTTGTCCTTCTAAGTCCTTCTGTGACGAAGTCTTTTTCGATCATTAGATTAAGCCTCCCCTAGCACTACTTGGATGTGTGTTGTTGGCCTGTTGAATGGTGTGGCTCTCCCGAATGCCCTTGGGATCCATCCCCTTATTGGTTGTCCTCTGTGACTTGATATGTGGATTATTTTCAAGTTTTCTGTGTCTAGTCCTTTGTATTCTGCGTTGGCCTCCGCATTCTCGAGGACTTTTAGTATGTGTTTAGCTGCTTTGACTGGGTATCTGCCACTGTCCCATCCTTCAAGTCCCCTGCGGTGTCCTACTTTCCTGTTGTATCGCTTGAATGGTACTGGTCGTTTCATTTGGATGACTTCTTTGAGGTAGTCTTTGGCTTCTTCTAGTTTCATCCCTTTGAGTTCTCTGCAGATTTCCACTGCATGCTTTGGGGAGATTTGGAGTCTGAACCCGGTTGCTCTCGCTATTTTGGCCTCATCCTCTACTTTATAAGCGTATTTGA
The DNA here is from genome assembly GCA_030055615.1 of Methanothermobacter sp. NCBI lineage: Archaea > Methanobacteriati > Methanobacteriota > Methanobacteria > Methanobacteriales > Methanobacteriaceae > Methanothermobacter > Methanothermobacter sp. The sequence continues at coordinate 64,481 of JASFYN010000002.1, forward strand.
TCCTAGCCATTTTATTGTCTCCCATTTTATTTCAGAGGAACGAACATGGATGATCTGGTCGCGCCCATTCCTGGGTCTCCGTGTTCAACCTTTTTTCTTGTTGGTGCGAATTCTCCAAGGTAGTGTCCTATCATCTCTGGTTGGATTTTCACTTCTACGAAGTCTTTCCCATTATGTATGCCAAAGGTTAAACCCACCATCTCTGGGAGTATTATCATGTCCCTGCAGTGGGTTCTTATAATGGGTTGTCTTCCGCTCTTTTTCGCCTCTTTTTTAACTTTTCTTATTTTTTCCAATAATTTTTTTTGTCTTGGTAAGAATCCTCTTTTTAAGGATCTTCTTTGTCTGGATGGGAATAGTTTTATCACATCATCTAGGGGCATTTTCTGTAATTCATTTAATCGGTAACCTCTGTACCTGAATTCTCTACGTGCCAATAACTCACCTCCAATATTTTTTTATCTTCTTTTCCCGGTTCTTTTAGCTGCGATTGAACCAACTTTTCTTCCTGGTGGCGCGTGTTTCGATACTGTTGTGGGTTTGCCTGGGTGTTGTCTGTTACCTCCACCGTGTGGGTGGTCTACGGCGTTCATTGCAACGCCTCTCACCACAACAGATTTTTTACCCTTGGCCTTGAGAGCATGATATTTTTTACCTGCTTTGAGGAATGGTTTTTCTCTACGCCCTCCACCCGCTACTACGCCAATTGTGGCCCTACATTTTGGGTTTAGGGCTTTCAGTTCTCCTGATGGTAATTCTATAACTACTTTGTCGATGTCATGAGTGATTAGTGAAGCGTAAGTGCCTGATGATCTTACGAGTTTCCCACCATCTCCTGGTTGGTTTTCTATGTTGTAGATTGGTGTCCCCTCTGGGATTTCTCTGAGTTCTAAAACGTTACCTGGTTTTATTGGTGCTGAGGTTCCATGGTATATTTCTTCCCCGATTCTGATGCTCTCTGGTGCTAGTATGTAGTCTTCTTCGCCGTTGTCATACTTTATCCTGGCTATGGGGGCTGTTCTCCCAGGATCGTGGATTATATCAACTACTTTACCCTTCAAGGTTTCTTCTTGGGATTTGTATTTTATTTTTGCCTTGAATCGGTGGGAGGCGCTCCTATATGTTGGTGTTCCCCTCCCAAGCCTCTGTGATCTTAATCTTTTACCCATTATATTACTCCCCCTTATGTGGATTTTTTAGAATACGCCTAGTTTAACTGCTATGTCCTCTGCGTTGTGTTCCTTGGCCAATTTTATATATGCTATTTTTTCACCTTTATGGGTGATTTGTGTGTTAACCCTTTCAACTTTCACGGCGAAAAGTTCTTCAAAGGCCGTTTTTATCTCTGACCTGTTACTTCCCCTATTGACTATGAATGTTAATTCATTATTTTGGTCTATTAGGTTCATAGTTTTTTCTGTTACATGGGGTTTTATTATGATCTTGTATGGATCCATTCTTTTTACACCCCTATTTTGAATAGTTTGTCAAGTTTTTCTATTGCAGATTTTGTGTATACTGTTAGTCTGCCAGGGTGTGTGCCTGGTGCTAGTAATTCTGCGTTTAGGTTTTCCACTCTTACTATGTCTATGCCTGGGTGGTTTCTCGCGCCTAATCTTATGCCTTTATCATCATGTACTACTATGAGGGGTCCTTTAGGTGTTCTGTATTTTCTACCCCTCATCTTACCTTTTCCGGCTCTTATCTTTTTACCTTCTTTCGCCCTTATTATATCCTCTATTATTCCTAGTTTTTTGAATATTTTTCTTGTCTCTTTTGTCTTTTTGATCTTTGAGAGTTCGTCATCCACTACTAGTGGTATTTCTGGGATTTTGTCTATGATATGCCCCCTCTTTTTGACTAGTTCTTTGTTGGCTGTTGCTGCTATGGCTGATCTGATGGCTAAGCGTCTTTCTTTCGTGTTTATCCTTTCATGGTAGTTTTTGTATGGCTTTGGTGGGTGTGCTTTCCTCCCCCCAACGGCTTGGGGGACGAATGCTGCTCTTTGACCGCCTTTTATACGGGGTACCATTGCAATTCCCCGGCCGGCGCCATATGATTCTGCTGAGGTTCTTTTACCGGCCATGGGATCTGAACCCCATGGTTGTATTCTTGCTGTTTGTGCTGATATGACTGCCCTTTTTATGAGGTCTGGTCTGTATTCTTCACTGAATATTTTAGGCAGTTTGATCTCGTCTACTGGTTCTCCATCTAGTGAGTAAACTTTAATTTTCATGTGAACCACACCTGACATTTTAGGTGCCCTGTTTTGATGCTGTGCTTATATATGTTACCTGGGGTGCTTCAACACCTTTTTCAGGCGCCCTTATGGCTTTTCTCAGGATTATCAGCCTTTTGGCGGGGCCTGGTACTGAACCTTTTAGGAGGATGTAATCGTTTTTTATGAGCCCGTATCTTATGAATCCACCTTTTGGATTTATTTGGTCGGCTTCTGAGGCTTCTCCTATCTTGAGTATTTTCTTGTTGTATTCTGTCCTTCTATGGTAGCCCATTTGTCCTGCTTGTGGGACTGTCCACATTGTCCTTGAAGGTGTCCATGGGCCTAAAGATCCTATGTGTCTTCCTTTGCTGCTTCTCGCTGCTTTACCATATTGTATTCTGATACCCCATCTTTTCACTGGCCCTTGGAACCCTTTACCCTTGGTCACTGCTATTGAATCAATGTATTCTCCTTCTGAGAAAACCTCGCTTATTCTGATGTCCTCTCCGAGTAATTCTAGTGCATATTCTAGTTTTTCTTGGATGTTTTCACCGCCTATGGCGCATTCAAAGATTTCTGGCTTCTTTTTTGGCAGCGCTGCTAATCTGGGGTTAGTATGGACTAATATCCTTATCTCTTGGACGTAGTCCATGTTATCTTCTATTTTTTGGATTGCTGCATCCTTGTTGTAGTTGTCTCCTGGTGTGGATATTTTCCTTTTAAGATCTTCTTTCATGTTATCGGCTAGGACATCTGATAATGTCCTGAGTCCTCTGCTGGTTTTTTCGTAGGCTCTAACTCCCATTACAGTGATTGGTGGGGTTTCTATTACTGTGACGGGTGTTGTGATCTCCATACCCTCTGTGGGCGAATTTTTCCTATTATCTACCATTGTAATGTGGGTCATGCCGGCTTTGTAACCGGCGAAGGCTAGTGGTTTCAACTCTTGGATTTTTGGCCAGGATTTTATCCTGGGTGTTTCTTTCGCAGCCCTTTTTCTTGGACTGTATGCTAGTGATCCTTTTCTTGGTTGATGATGTCTAGCCATTAGATTATACCTCCTCTATTGGATTTTTCTTATTATGTTAAATATTGATAAGGTTGCTAGTACAGCTTCCTCGGTCCTTACTGTTTCGGTTCCCTGGTCTGGAATCGTATTTAATGTGAAGTCCGCTTTGATCGTTGTTGGTAACCCCTTGTAAGGACCTCCGAATAAAATAGCCACTTCATGGGCTTTTTCTAATCTGGATTTTACTTCATCTAGAATAGAAGTAAGGGGCGCGCCATACTTGGATGTTGCTATGACAACATCCTTCTTCTCAGATTTTAGGGCCTCTGGGAGGCTTTTACCCGTATCCTTTACCTTGTATCCCCAGTACACATCTTCTGGTTCCTCTGGTTCTACTATTATATTCTTACCATATTTTATTACTTTGAAGGTTAGTATCTTGTTCACTGTAAGCTTTTCCCTGGTTAAGGCTGGTCTGTCAGCTCCTATATCGACTATGGTCCCTCTTCTGGTCCTCTTGAGGGTTAGTCCTTGTCTGTATTCGCCAACCTGTGGTTTGCCTATTGGATGATGTGGGGTTCGAAGTGGTGGGAGCACACCCACATGCTTCAGGTTAGGTGTTAGGGGGAAAACCTTCCTTCGAAGGTATTGAGGTGTATCCATATAAGCTAGGATATCCCTAATAAACTTTGCCTCACCTTCACCTTCATCCTTGTAGATTATGATTTCATCGACTTTGAATATGGCTGCTGCACGGCCTATTATACCAACCTTATATGTTTTTATTTTAGGATCCCTTGTCTCCTCTGTTAAGGTGTCTGGGATGAATATGGATAAACATCTTTTATACATCTATTAATCTCTATTTTCATCTTTTATAAATATTTTCATAACAATCATGAATGACCATTAATATTAAGGAGGTTCTTGTTGGATTCCTTATTTCCTAAAAAACTTCGAATTATAATAACAGATGCTTAAGTAAAATATTGTGGGATGGACAATCTCCCAAATGTTGAAGACGTATAAGCCCTCCATATGATCAGTTAACAAGGGGGAACTATCCAATATCTTTAGGTTTTGATAATCCTCAAGACAATAACATCAACAAGTTTAGAATCCTTTCTATGGAAATTGTATATTCTTGGTATGGGGAACCTATAATATAATTTATGGGTTATTTTTCCACCTATTGTTTCAAAGTATCTTGTGACAAAATCCTCAGATCCCATCATATGGAATGAATAAACAACAGGGGAAATTTTAAGGGATCCTTCAATAAATATCCTGTCAGCACCGCGCTTAACCATCCTCTGGGATCCAAATGGCGGGTTCTGGATCAGCGTATCAACCCCTAATCTTGAAAATTCCATAATACTATCCTTTATATCAGCTTCTATGAATTGTATCTTATCGGCAACATCTAATTCTTCGGCCGCCCCCATAGCAATCTCTAAGGCCTCCTTGTCAATGTCCACAGCGAAAACCTTCCTAGCTCCTAGCATGGCAGCTCCAATAGCAAATATACCAGTGCCACAAGCTAAGTCCATAACATGTTTGCCATGAATATCACCAAGATTATATGCAAACCATAGAATGTCCGCAGCGATAACCGACGGGGTCTTATACTGTTCCAAACTCGCTTTAGGACTAGCATAATCTGGTACCTTTTCAAGTAAAATTTCAAGATGCCGCTTCTTTAATATCCTATACCCCATATCAGATCCTATAAGAAATTTCTCTTAATATTCTATCAAGGAAACTATTAAATAATATCTTCACAAAATTTATCCATTAAGGAATCTGTGAGGTGCGTTTATCCATGTTCAACAAGGTTCTCGTTGCAAACCGTGGTGAAATAGCCATAAGGGTTATGAGAGCATGCAGAGAACTTAATATCAAAAGTGTCGCCATATACTCAGACGCTGATAAAAATTCATTATTCGCACGTTACGCTGACGAATCACACCCCCTCGGCGGTTCAACACCATCCGAAAGCTACCTAAGAGTGGATAAAATAATAGACATAGCAGAAAAATCTGGTGCAGAGGCTATACACCCAGGTTACGGTTTCCTAGCCGAAAACCCGAAACTTGGCATGGAATGTGAAAAACATGGAATAAAACTCATAGGCCCCAAAAGTTCAGTTATCGAGGCCATGGGCGACAAGATAAGGGCTAGGAAACTCATGAAAAAGGCCAAAGTCCCCGTTGTCCCCGGTACAGTTGAAGGCGTGAAGGATGCTGAAAAGGCCGTTGAAATCGCCGAGGAGATAGGCTACCCTGTCATAGTAAAAGCATCCGCCGGGGGCGGTGGTATAGGTATGAGAACAGTCTATGAAGAAGACGAGCTTGTAAGGGCTATCGAATCCACACAATCGGTAGCATCATCAGCCTTTGGGGATCCCACCGTTTATATAGAGAAGTACCTTGAAAAGCCCAGGCACATTGAATTCCAGGTGCTGGCAGATGAACACGGGAACATAATACACCTTAATGAAAGAGAATGTTCAATACAGCGCAGGCACCAGAAATTGATAGAAGAGGCACCCTCACCTATAATGACACCCGAACTCAGGGAGAAAATGGGTGCAGCAGCTGTCAGAGCCGCCAAGCATATAGGTTACACCAATGCAGGTACTGTTGAATTCCTATACTCCAATGGGGATTTCTATTTTCTAGAGATGAACACAAGAGTGCAAGTGGAACATCCCATAACAGAGGTCATAACAGGTGTGGACATAGTTAAGGAACAGATAAGGATCGCCGCCGGCGAGGAACTCTGCTGCTCGCAGGATGAAATAGGGATAAATGGGCACGCCATTGAATGTCGTATAAATGCCGAAGATCCACTATCAGACTTCAAGCCGACACCAGGTAGGATAACAGGTTACAGGTCACCTGGTGGTATAGGAGTTAGGGTTGACAGTGGCGTTTATATGAACTACGAGATACCGAGCTACTATGATTCAATGATATCAAAACTTATAGTATGGGGCCGTGACCGTGCAGAGGCCATTGAAAGGATGAAAAGAGCCCTCGCAGAGTATATAATACTGGGTGTTAAGACCACCATACCATTCCATAAAGCTATAATGAGGAACGAGGCCTTCAATAGGGGCGAACTCCACACGCACTTTGTAGATCATCATAGGAAGCAGATAGAAGAGGAAATGAGGAGGATAGTCATCGAAGATAAAGAGATGGTAACCAGGTTACAATCAACGTTTCTGCCTTCAAAAAAGGTTGCCGCGATCTCAGCGGCAATAGGAAATTATATGGCATCCAATAAAAAGGTGTTATAAATGAATTATAAGGTTCTTGAGTTCCTATATGAAAACAGGGAAAAGTTCGCATCTGTAGATGAGATAGCGTCAAAATTGGGCCTTGAACTTGATAAAGTCTTGGAAATACTTAAAATCCTTGAGGATAGGGGTTATAAGTTTGAGAAATCAGAGGAAGGGTACAGGTTAAAGGAGCCAAGTGATGATTTATCACCATCTAAGATAAAAAAGGGCTTAAAGACACGTTATATCGGCAGAAAAATCTACTGTTTTGATGAAGTCGACTCCACCAATATTATAGCTAAAGAACTCGCGGAAGACGATGCTAGTGAGGGTACGGTTGTCATAGCAAAGACCCAAACAAGGGGTCGAGGTAGGCGGGGTAAAAAGTGGATATCACCTCGTGGCGGTATATGGATGTCAATAATATTAAGGCCAGAGATACCGCCTGCTGAGGCCCCCCATTTAACCCTTGTAACCGGTGTTGCAGTTGCTAAACTCCTTAAGAGGGAGTTTGGTTTAGATGTTGGGATAAAATGGCCCAATGATATACTTATTGGGGACAGGAAAGTCTGCGGTATATTGACAGAGGCTCATGCCCGTTTTAACACCATAGAATATATTGTTGTGGGTATAGGGATAGATACGAACGTTGACGTGGACTTGTTCCCAGAAGAGTTCCGTGAAGGGGCCACATCCCTCAAAAAGGAGCTTAAGAGGGATGTTGATTCTGTTGATCTTATTAGGAAGCTTTTAGTCGAATTTGAGAAAGTTTATGAGGACTTTAAAAAGGGAATGTTCTCTGAGATATTAAATGAGTGGAGAAGATTCTCAAAGACTATAGGAAGTTATGTTGAGATCAGGAAGCAGTTGGGCGAAATCGTGAGAGGTGAGGCTGTTGGTGTGAACAGTGAGGGTGCTCTTATATTAGAATTGGATAATGGGAAATTAAGGAAGATAGTTTCGGGGGAGTGCATACATCTAAGATAGGCTTTTAGGGACATTCTATGGTGGCAGGTTTTCCGAGATCTCCTCTTACTTTAAATTTTTTGCCTGTAATCTTCTCTGTGACATGTATGTTGGTATAGGCGTGCATTGAGAATTCAACAGTTTTTATTATGGATTTTCCCGCGATTGACATGTATGGTATGATCTGATCACCCATGTATTTATCTATTGGCAACCCTTCTTCTAGGAATCTTATCAGCTCTTCTGCGGCTTCTTTTCCAACGATTTCTGCCGGTTTTCCCTTTTCGCCGAGTGAACTGGCCCCTATTCTGGTGTTGCCTTCGGCCCAGAGTATTATACCTGAGCCTGGTGAAAGGGTATCATTGGAATGTTCTGTTCTTATTTCTGCGTCTAATCCCTCTTTTTGTAGTTCTTTTTGGGCTGCCCGCGCTTGTCTCTCGGCAACGTGTAGTGGGAGTCTACCGGCATGTGATATCCCTTTTATGGATTTTATCCTTGTTTTTGTCAATTTTATTGGTTTTAGTTTTTTTATGGGTTGTATTTTTGCTTCTATGATGCCTCCACCTTTTGGATAGTATCCTCTTTTTAGTAGTTTTATTTTTGCTTTGTAGCCCATCTTTTCTAGTAGGGGTAATGTTACATTTTTTAGGTAGTCTATTGGTGGTGACCATTTGACGTCGGTTCCGCCTCGTATCTTGAATTTTGTTTTGTCTTCTGCGAATGCTGCGGGTATCATCAGTGCCTGGAGTACTAGTCCTATGCTACCTGCAGTTTTAACATCAAAGTAGAAGGTTCCCCCTTTTATTTTTTGTGGGGTGAATTTGATTTCCATGGATCCTATCTTGGCCCCTTTTAGTTTGGCTTCTGTTATTTTGGCTAGTGCTTTGATTGCTGTTAAGTGTTGGTATGAGAGGCCTTTTTTGGGTCTGTTAGCTCTTATGTTGTATATTTTTATTGGGGTTGATGTTAGGGCTGCGAGTGCTGTGGATATTCTTACGAGGGCTCCTCCTCCTTCACCGAATGATCCGTCGATTTCAAGCAAAAATTTTAGCCTCCTAGTATATTTTTTGCTTTTGTTGGTTCCTTTATGGTATCTAATAGTTTTTGGAATGTTTCTTCTAGGATTTTTGCTATCTGGGCCGGTTTTAGTCTTTGTGCGTCTGGTGCTGCAAAGTCTAATCTGAGTGTTGGGGATGCTCCTGGCATTCCAGCGGCTGGTATTGTTATTATTCCATGTTCTTGGAGTAGTAGCATGGCCCAGAGGTATGATGTGTCCTGTGAGGATAATCTTGTTTTAACATTGTGTCTTTGTATTTCTTTTTTTATCTTCTCTGGGCGGATCATGACACCTGTGGGGGTCTTCTGGAAACCTTTGAAGACTTTTTTAAGTTTTTTGTGCACTTCGTCCCTTATTTTAATGGCTTTGAGGATATTTGAGGGTTTGAATTCTTCTAGTGCTCTTACCATCGCTGCTATGAGTGGTGGTTGTGCTTCGAGGCCAAACTGGTATGCTATAGTTTTTATTTTATTGACTAGTCTGGTTTTTCCGGTTAGTATTCCGCCGCGGGGTCCGTTCATGAGCTTGTCTGTGCTTGTAATGGCAAGATCTGCTCCTAGTTCTATTGCTTTGGGTTGTTTGTATATTATTGTCCTTATTCGGGCTCCTGATGCATCATCAACCATTACTGGTATCCCTTTTTTCTTTGATAGGCTGATTATCCTCTTGAATTCTCCTATCTCTATTATTTTATGGTCCATGGTGGCTCCTGTTATGAAGGTGAGAGATGTCCCTGGGGGGATGTGAAATTCTTTGATATTATCGAATTCTAGGTATTCTGCGCCTCTTATTTTGGCACTTTCTGGTATTGATGGGTGTGATGGGGACTCTGGGAGGTAATGTACAATTTTGTCCCCGGGTTTTGTTAAGGCTATGATGGTGGCCAATATCCCTGATGTTGTACGGTTGAATGCTATGGCCTTCTCTCCCCCCAAATGTTCTAATGCCAGTTTTTGAAGTTTTTCTTCGTATACTGCAGGCCCTATATATGTTTCAAGGAGTTTTTTGTCCTCTTTTTTTATGGGAAAGCCGCCTGCGAGGCCTGTGAGGTCATATAGAGCCTCTCTACCCTTTTCATCTAAAGTGGATCTGATTATTTTGAATGCTTGTTCTTTTTTTAGTATTTCATCTTCAGGCCCTTTGATGAGCATGTTCATTATGAGGGGCCCCCTAATAATTATTCCTTTGACCTTTTTTCTTCGGATTTTAATATTATCGCATCATCAGCGGCATTTTTCAAGGCGGCGCTGAAACCGGGCTCTGCCCCGATGACAATGGTGTGTTTGCCATTTTCTTTTGCCTTGTTGATTATGGGGAGAAAATCAGCATCACGAGTCATTAATGCTATTATGTCAATATTAGGATTATAAATAAGTTCCATGGCCTCCACGGCCATGTAAACATCAGTATCACCCGCGACGACAATTGGAGTGAATCCCTGGTTTACGATAGCCTCTATGAGCTTATCAGAAGCATATTGGTTTAAGAGGACTTTACCAACCCTCATATTACCATACTCTGATAATATCTTCTTAACAAGGTCGAGGTCTAAGCTGAACTCCTTCCTAAGCATGTTAGGACCATCAACAAGCAACCCAATATTTTTATCCTCAGATTCCCTTTTCCTTATAGGTATATAATCTCTAATGGATGTTAGTTTTTCAAAACGGCGCATTTTCATCCTCCAATATCATCCTAGTTTTTTTACCTCCCCATGTTAATGCCAATGCCCCTTTCACCATGTGGTGGGGGCTCTTCCCACTCTGGTTGGTTGGCGAGCATTATAAAAAATTCCCATTTGATAGTATGTTTTTTCGTCCTTTTATTCCTTTTACATGAATCAAATTTTTAGAATATTAATTTTTTGGGAGCTGATGAACACATCCAATTGATGTGCCTTTCTTTTAATCCACCTTGGAGTAGAGATCCTATAAACCATTTGAGTCCATCTACAGGTGATGGGTTATGTTCTTGGCCAAGGTCTGTGGCAATTATACACTTCTTATATCCAACATATTTTATGGCCTCTATAATCCTACCCAAGGGTAATTTTTCATGGAAACATGCTACGAGGCAATGTTCAAGTAGGGCCCCCTTTGACATTTCCTTTTGTTCTTCTAGACTTGCACCCACTATTCTAGTCAGGGGGTGATTGACTAGTATTCTTCGTATCCCAGTGGATTTTGCTAAATCTATAACCTCGAGTATCTCATATGGTTTAAGGTGTCCTGTTGCAAGTACTAGGTCATGTTCTGCTATGACTTCCAGGACGTCCTCTATGTTTGAAATGTTAATTTTTTCCCTTGAAATTGTCGGCATCCACACAAATCTGCCTCCAAGTTTTGCCGAGGCCTTCACTGCACTGGGGTTCAAACCTCCAATGGTTTCGTTGAGTGTCACGCCACCTATGACCTTCAAGCCTGTGAGCTTAGATGCTATCCTGGCTCTTGAAGCGGTTGGTTCGACATGATTTTTTATTACTATAGCATCCATTCCTTCGACTTGGGCTTCTCTTGCAACTTCAATATCATCCAATAATCTAGGCACTATATCTGGCCCCGGGTGAATGTGGGTGTCGATCATCCCTTCTAGGCTAACGTTTAACCCTTTCATACAAATTTTCACCCTTAGAATCCATGGCAACGATTAATGGCCCGAATTCTTGGACTTCGAACTCCCATATAGCCTCTGGGATGCCGAGACTTGGCCAATAGACTTTCTTAACCTCCTTAACACTTTCTCCGTAAAGTGCTGCGCATCCCCCCACTGCCGCAAGGTAAACTGCACATTCTTTAGTTAGAGCATCTTGAACATTCTTATCCATGCCACCTTTGCCTATTATGGCCTTAACACCTAAGCTTATGATCTTGGGCTGGTATGGGTTCATTCTAGTGCTTGTTGTGGGTCCTACAACTATGAGATCTACTGGAGGTTCATCTATAATATCTCCTTCTAGTGGCCCTTTCTGTTTTATTATGGGTCCTGCGTGGAATATTACTGTCCCTTCTAGGTTGTATGGTGCCCCTTCTTTTATCATTTTTTTATGTGCACGGTCGCGGGCTGTGAATATAGTCCCTGAAATATAGACGACATCGCCTATCTTGAGCTTTTTAATGTCTTCATCAAATAATGGTGTTTTAAGTTTCGCTTCCACTTTTATCACCCTAATAGAAGAGGGGGGTGGAGAACTTATTATTATTGGGTGGTTTTATAGTAAATATTTTTATTCTTGATAGTGGAGATACTCCAATGTTAGGTAATTAGGGGTGGAGAATTAAATTGTCGAGTGCAAAGAATATTACGGGCCTTTCAAGGTATATTATGAGTCTGCCCTCTACTAGGATTTCCCTACTTTCAATGATATTCCTAAGTTTTGTTATAGGGGCTGTTGGGTTTCTATTAGATCCTATTAGGGGTAGTCTTCTTGAGGATATAATTGATGGTGGCACTAGTGGTGTTATAATATTTGGGTTTGGATCTATCATGGCCGGTGCTTTAACTCAGCCTTGGGTTAATTCTCTTGGCGGTCGGCGGATGAAAATGAAACAGTCCATGTTCCTCGCATTCTTTTCCATGTTAATATTTTCAATAGTATACCTTGTCGGTTGCTTGGCCTCAACACTCCTTGAGATGGATCTTATAGTCAATTTCATAATCTTGGCTTCTGTACTTATTTTCGCTTTCAGGCTCCTTGTTATATGGAGCACTTCTAATATAAGCTTCTTGAATTCTATGTTTATCGCAGCAACTCAACCGGCTCTCATAATTTCTATGGATATTGTTGTGGTGTTTTTAAGCCTCACAACTACCAATATTGGCTATTTCAGTATAGTAGCATTCCTTGTTAAGGCTATAATAGCAGCGATTATCCTAGTATTGGCTATTTACTCCTTTGTACTTGTGGTTGAATCTCCTATGCGACGCAATCTTGGTGTGGGCTCCTTAGAATTTTTAAGCCTATTCTTATCCCATATTACTGAGAATTCACCAGCCCTCGAGGGCCTATTCGAGGAAATAGGCGAACCGATAGATACCATCATAGGAGTGATAGCATTCAAGAAGGGTTCGAAACTTAAGGGATTATTCTTGAGCCCGTCTGTGCACCCTGGTCCAATTGGTAGTATCGGTGGGGGTAACATGCCAACATTACTCGCTGAAAAATTTAACACTTTTACAATGGTGGCCCATGGGCCTTCAACACATGATTTCAATCCAGTATCTACAAAAGAAATTGAAAAGATGGAAAAGGCGATAAAGGATGCTCTAGATGGTATGGAATACTATGGGCATGCCAGCAGATTTTATAGGCTGGAAAATGATAATGCTAAGATTGGAGTGCAATTTTTTGGTGATGGTTTACTGTTGTTAGCTACTATGGCACCTGATGGTTTTGATGATATTGATTTTGGGGTGGGTCTTTCCCTTATAAACTTTGCTAGAAGTCGTTGCAATTCAAAGAATGTTATACTAGTTGATTGTCATAATTCATTTAAAGGAGAGGCTAGCAGGGTCATGCCAGGTAACAGTGAAGTTTTTGATTTTATGGATGCTTTGGAGGAACTTAAATGTCCAAAGGAGATGAAAGATTTGAAGGTTGGTTGTGCATCCAATACTCTAAAAGGGTTATCAAAGGAGGATGGTGTGGGTCAGAGTGGTGTGAAAGTCCTCTTAGTTGAAGTGGATGGTCAAAAGACAGCGTATATCCTCCTTGATGCGAATAATATGGTTCAGGGTTTCAGGGAGGAGATACTTGAAAGTGTGAAGTCCCTTGGCATCCAAGATGGTGAGGTTATGACCACTGATACACATTATGTGAACACTCTTTCAGGAGGCCATAATCCTGTGGGTAAAAGGAAAAGGGATAAGATCATAAAGGCTATACTTGAATGTGTAGAATCTGCAGTTGATGATTTAGAGCCTGTGGAGGTGGCTTGTGCCACTGCAAGGGTGAAAGGTCTTAACACTTTAGGCCCTACTAATTCAACCGAGCTTGTATCAACGATAAGTTCTATTGTGGCTGTTAGCAGAGTGTTGGCCCCGATAATTTTCTTGATAGCATTGGTGTTTGTTCTTGTATGGATATTCTATCTAAACCTTTAGATTGTGGTTGTGGTTAGTAGGATTGCCCATACCATGAACCAGATGAATATGAATGGGAGAACACCATTTGATAGCCATCCTTTGAAACCACCAACTTCTTCCTTTTCAAAGATTCTCTCTGCAATATTCCCGGTTAAGAGCAGGATTATAAGGCCTATGAATGTTCCGAGGGCTTGATTTTTACCAATCACGGGTATGGAACCGCCTGATACTATGAATGAGATTATGGCAGCTATAAAACCTGCCAGGCTATGGATTGCTGTTATTTTGGCGTCAACGTCCATCTAAATCTTACCTCCATGAAAAAATTCATAAAGGATGTTATCACCTAATATTTAATAAAACTTTGCCACTAAAAGTCATGGACTATTTTTTTGTGGTGGATGCTGATGAAGACAATGTCAAATGTTGATGTGTTTGCAGTAGCCCATGAATTAGATGGACTATTGAAGGGTGCGAAGGTTAATAAAGCCTATCAGCCATTAGAGGATACTATAATTTTGAGGTTGCATGTTAAAGATGAGGGTAGGGTAGATCTTCTCATACAAGCCGGTGTAAGGGTACATATAACACGTTACCCTTTAGAGAATCCTATGGTGCCCCCATCATTTCCAATGTTATTGCGCAAACACCTTAAGGGTGGAATAATACAAAAAATTGAACAATATGATTTTGATAGGATACTGAAAGTGAGGATAAAGAGGGACAGGATATACACGCTAGTAGTTGAATTATTTGGGAAAGGTAACATAATACTCCTAGACGAGGATGATAAGATAATATTGCCACTTAGGAGGGAGGTATGGAGTGAGAGGAAAATACTACCCGGAGAAACCTACAAGCACCCCCCAGAGCATGCCATAAACCCACTAGAAGCTGATATGGACCAGTTAACCCGGCAGATAAAGGAATCAGAGACTGATATTGTAAGAACCCTTGCACGCAATGGACTTGGGGGCTTATACGCCGAGGAAGTACTCTTAAAAGCCGGGATCCAGAAAAACCTGCCAGCAAACAAACTAAACACAAATGATATCAGAAAAGTTTATGAGGCGATCAATGAGACCTTCAAACCCCTCAAAAAATTGGATTTCACACCCAACATTATCGAGGACAAAGATGTTATACCACTAGAACTTGAAATATACAAGAACAGAAAACGAGAATACTACAACACCTATAATGAAGCTGCTGACGAATTCTTCGCGAAAAAAATCCGGGAAAAAATAAAAAGGGAAAAAGAAAAAATATGGGAAGATAAAATAAAAAAATACGAAAAAAGATTAAGAATACAAAAGGAAACCCTTAAAAATTACAAAAGAAAAGCCAAGGAATCCTCCCTAAAAGGCGACCTAATCTACTCAAATTATAAACTAATCCAAAACTTACTCAAAACCATATCAAAGGCCAGAAAAGAATACCCATACGAGGAAATACTTAAAAGATTGAAAAAGGGTAAAAAAGAGGGCATACCAGAAGCTCAGCTAATAGAATCAGTCGACAAGAAAGGCAAAATCACAATAAGAATAGAGGACAAAACAATAACCCTAGACACGACAAAAAGCCTCGAAGAGAACGCCGAAGCATACTATGAAAAAGCCAAAAAGGCCAAGAAGAAAATAGACGGAGTCAAGGATGCTATCCGCCAAACCAAGGATAAAATAAAGGAGATTAAGGAAAAAAGGGAAATATCACTCAAAAAGATAAGCCTGCCAGAGAAGAGGTTAAAAAGGAAGCTTAAATGGTTCGAAAAATTCAGATGGTTCATCTCGTCTCAAGGATTCCTAGTATTGGCTGGTAGAGACGCCACAACCAATGAAATACTCGTGAAAAAATACATGGAAGACAAGGACCTCTACCTCCACTCAGACATCCACGGCGCCCCATCAGTCATAATAAAAAGTAAAGGAGAGAAAATACCGGAAAACACGATAAAAGAAGCCGCAATATTCGCAGCATCATTCTCTAACGCGTGGAAACAAGGCTACAGTCACCTTGACGTTTATTGGGTTCACCCCGATCAAGTTACAAAAACACCACCACCTGGAGAATACGTGCAAAAAGGAGCATTTGTAATAAAAGGCCGAAGAAATTATATAAGAGGAGTGCCACTTGAAATAGCAGTTGGCATAATAGACTATGAAGGTCCAAGGATCATGAGCGGCCCTATAAGCGCCCTCAAAAAACACGCGAGAGAGTATGTTATAATAAAACCTGGTTACACTAAAAAAGAGGCCATAGCCAAGGAGATACTTAAAAGGATAGACCTTGATCAGCTTTTCACCCTTGAGGATATTATGAGGGTCCTCCCACCAGGGAAGTGTGATCTCGTCTAGGATCTTTTTTTCAGCTGCTTTTTAAGGAGGAAATTTAAATCTATAACATATTTTCCTTCTTCATCTGATACTATTATGGAATCGTCCTCGAGCAGAGGCGTCAGGTTAACCTCGTAGATGCCATTTTCGTGTATCATTATAGTTTCTATGGAACCGCTTGGACTTTTATTTTCTTGCTTTTTCTTGTGGGTATACTTGAAGTATCTGCCACCACACTTGGGGCATCCATCTGAGAGTTCTGCAACACTTTTGTACTTGGCACCGCAGTTAATGCATTGATGCACTAGAATCACCAATCTTCGCAATCATGGAAAGGAAATTGGACCCCTTTTTCACTGTTTTCATGACATTGGCTGGGCCGATTATGGTGAGTCCAACGGTCTTCTTCTTTGAGAAGCCAAAGAGTTTCCTTTCATCCTTTTCCAAAGTGTGTATATCTATCCCTACGAAGTTTTCTATGTCTATTTCCCTCATTGTCGTTTCTATGAGTTCTGCCTCTTCTGAGGGTGTGAGGCTCCCTTCTAGTACGAGGATGTCCCCATCTTTCACCCTTTCTATAATCATTGAAACCTTTTCAATGCTACTTTTATCCTCAAGGGCCTTTGACGATAAAAAATCCATTTTTAAGCCTTCCATTTTTTTTAACCTCTAACTAAATTTTTTCAACATTTCCATGTATAATTCTTCTATGTTTTCCTTGTGTAATGCTGATATTGGAATGACAGTATGTTGTGGGAAAACTGCTGATATTCTATCCTCTGATGATTCTGGCAAGTCTATCTTATTTGCTATTATGAGGAACGGTATCTTCCTTGCCTCCAAGTTCCCTATTATTGTTATGTTTGCTTGTGTTAAAGGATCCTCAGTGGAGTCCATGACGAGGAGAACCCCTGTAACATCATCCAACCATTTTATGGCCTCTATTATACCCTTCGTAGCCTCCTTGGCCCTTTCTTTGGCTTCTCTCTCTGACAATCCATATTTTAGGAAATTCTTGTAGTCGACTTTTGTAGCCACTCCTGGGGTGTCTATAATGTCAAAGCATAATTTGGCCCCGTCTTTTTCGATTACAACCTCCTCTTGTTTATAGACAGATCTTGTCTCATGGGGTATGTCTGATATTATCCCTAGGGGTTTTCCGATCCAATCTTCACAGATTGCATTTGCTAGGGTGGTTTTACCCGAATTCGGATGCCCGTATAAGCCTATTTTAACTTTCTTTTTCCTTCGAAGTAATTTGTCTAATAGTTTTCTGAAAAAGGTATTCATCCTACTCAACTCTATTTTTTGTATGTTTCACCGGGCTCTAATATTATAACTTTTATGGGTGTTTCCTTTTCTATTATTTCTTTGAATATGCGGGGGTCTTGTTCTATAACTGGGAAGGTATTATAATGCATTGGTATGACTTCCTTAGGGGATATCCATTTGGCTGCTATTATAGCGTCTTCCGGTCCCATGGTATAACGGTCGCCTATTGGTAGGAGTGCGATATCTGGTTTGTAGATTTCTCCGATAACTGTTTTCATGTCGGTGAATAAGCCTGTGTCCCCTGCGTGGTATATTTTTTGACCGTCTTCTAATTGGAATATGAACCCGCAAGCGCTGCCCCCGGGGGTCATTTCATCTGTGAAGTTTATGTCAGAGGTGTGTTTGGCATCTACCATGGTTACTTTGATGTTGTCGAATTTTAGGGATCCTCCAATGTTCATTCCCTCACTTTCAAGTCCTTGTTTCGAGAAGAAGACTGAAATTTCGTGGGTGCTTACGAGGAGTGCCTTGTTTCGGTTGGCTATTTCCATGGCATCACCAACATGGTCTGCATGTCCATGTGTTACAAAGATTAGGTCAGCTTCTAAATCTTCTACTGGTATGTCACAGGTTGGATTGTTGCTTATGAATGGGTCTATGAGTATCTTGGTTCCTTCTTCTGATACTATTTCGAATGCTGAATGTCCAAACCATCTAAGCTTCATCAGACTAACCTCCTATTGATATCTCTTTAGAGAGGCTCCAAGCTTTTTCGAATAATTTTTCTATTTCTTTGATGGATCTTTTGTCATTGTATATTACGCCCACTTCAAAGCTGTCATATATGGGGTCTGTGGAGATTATAAGACCTTTTTTATTATCTACGACAGCTGCGACTGTATGTACATGTGGCATCGTCCTTACATCTACGTTATTGTCTATTAGGAGTTTTATGAGTTCTACTGAGGCGTCATCGTCTAGGCTGGCTTCTTGGATTATTAGTTTGCTTTTTGTGTCCATGCATTTTTTTAATATTGAAGTGTCTAGGTTGCGGATCCAAGGATACATTAGGACTATGCTTTCTTTGGCTCCTGTTAGTATATCTTGCATGGTGTCTTGGACGTCAAGGGCGTCGAATGACCATATTATGGTACTTTTCATCTTGCTAAGAACTCCTTTAAGTGGGCTTAGACGTTCTTCTATAACTTCATCAACACCTTCAACGTCTCTCATATACTTTCTTTTAAGGGATTGTAGACGCTCTTTAACAAAATCAGAATCTTTAGCTTTTGGCTCTTTGGCGGGTTTTTTGGGGGTTTTTTCACTGGATGGTTCCTTTTCAGGTTTTGTTTCGGTTTTTGGTTTTTCTGTGGTGTCTGGGTGGGGCTTTTTTACAGGTTTGATTGGAGTCGGCGCTTTAGTGGGCTTGCTTTGGGTCTTTACAGGTTTGATTGGAGTTGACGCTTTAGTGGGCCTGCTTGGGGTTTCCTCTTCTTTTTCTGTTTTTAATGTTTCCTCGATACTTGGATGGGACTTTTTGGCAGTTTTTTGTCCTTTGTCTTTTATTGGCTTTTCACGTTCCTTGGTGGGTTCTATTTCGGTTTTTAGTTTTTCCATGATCCCTGGACGGGGAGTTCTCGAGGTTCTAGTAGGTTTTTTTGTTGTTTTTCTTTTAGGGGTTGTAGTTGTTTCAATCCTTAATGATTGCAAGTCTATGCTCCCTGCGAATAGCACTATCATAAGCATTCCAGTGACGAATAAGCATAATCCTAAAAGGAATAAGCCAAAACTGGGTGGTATTCCAAAGCCAAAGGTCATGAGATAAAGTCCAATAATTAGTAGGCCCACGCCTCCAATGGTGATTAGGAGATAAATCAATTTGAATGCCCTCCCCAAAAACTATCTACTTATAATAGTATTATAAATTAAAAGTCTAATATAAGGGTTTGGTGATGGTTATGATTGATGAGAGTGGTCAAGGCGCAGCAGAATACATATTATTATTCGCAGCTGTCATAATCTTTGCAATTTTAGCATTATTATTTTATCATGCATACTTCCAGGGCCCGGATATTTCGATTTCTGAGGATTTGAACAGTGTAAGGGGGAATCTCAGCCAAAGGATAAACTAGTAATATTCTCTCACCTTGAAATATTGTATAAGACGCTTGAATTCCTCTATTGAATTTCTTTCATCACTTAATGCCCATGATAATCTCCTGATTATCCTCTCCTTATTCGTGGAGTCTAGTATGAGTATCTCACGTATCATCCTATTAAAAAGAGTATAATCCTTCATGCCAGCGAGCACCATTTTCGCCTTGAAGAGCTGTTTAAGCTTCCTATATGCCCTTTCAGCCTCCCCAGCATCCTCTGATTCCATCTTCTTGAATAGTATGCCTATCTCGAACGGGTCCTTCCTGGTGAGGGCGAACACTATACCATCAGATTTTATGGATTGTATCCTTTTAACATTATTATAAACACTAAGATCATAATCTATGACTTGTATCTTCCCATCTTCTAGTAGTTTCATCAGCGCCTCATTAATACTCTTATCAGAGACAGGCCTATCTAAAATTTCCCTGATCTTCTCAGCTATATCTTGCCTTGAAAGATCATTATCAGCGAGTAATCGGAGTATGATCTGATCAATATTATATTTCCTCGGCACTCTAAACACCCAATATGGTGAAAATATACACAATACACTATAAATATATTGTGAAAAAATTTTTATCTTAAGAAAAGTTTATAATAGAACAAACCTATATTAATAGTTAGTAATATGGGAGGTGTAATATGATGAGATTCTTAAAGGATGAGAAAGGACAAGGAGCAGCAGAATACATACTACTATTCGGTGGCGTAATCGTCATAGCAATAGTAGCACTACTAATCTACAAAAGCTACTTCACCCAACAAAACTTATCAGCTGGTCAAGACATACAAACTGTAAGAACCAACGTATCATCACCTTAACCCATAAGTTGTATAAGTTGTAAGAGCAGGATTATCTTGTTAGAAGAAGAGGCTCAAGTCAGTGCTGAAATGATATTGATCATAGGTGCGTTGTTAGTCATAGTGATAGTTGTAGGAGTGTATGTCAGAGATATTGCAGGTACTATTGCAGGGAACATCACCGATGTAATAAATGCATCCCGTGATTCTACTATTCAGAAGTTATGAAAAATCAGCTTCTTCCTTTTATTTTGTATATTTTTATTTTTTTGTTTTCGAAGATTTTTATAAAATTTCCTATGTTTTCACCTAATAGAAATTTTATTAGGAGTGAGTTTCTGTAATTTTTATCCACAATTAGGGTCTTGTTTCCTATTATAATGGAAAATTTGCTTATATCGCCGATTTCCTCGGTTCCGTTCGTGATTATAGAATATACTTTCTCTCCATCGCTTTGATATGCTATTGATCGATTCGTAGCTGGTGATTTTATAGTGGTGGCCATTTCGTCTACTATTATGATGATTAATGGTCTTGTGGTTTTGGGGTGGGTATACTCCAGTACTTTTTTGGATTTTTCATCTGATAGGCCGTTTTCTTTTAATATTTTATGTGCAGTTTTTTTATCTACTGCTAGTATATTCTGGAGTATTGTGTATGAGCGTGTTTTGTTGTGGGTGTAATTGTTGAGAAGGAGATAAGCTTGGTCTCCGTTTGTGGCGAGCATCTTAAAAATGTTTTCTGCGAGGCTGGGATTGTCTGTTGTGAGTGCAAGGTTTATCCAATAGTCACGGGCTGTTGTGGGGACTTCTGGATCTAAGTTATGATCTACCAGTATCCTCTTATGGGTAGTGTTTCGATGTAGGCTAGTCTACCATCAAATGCAACGGGTCTGTTGGATTCGCTAGCGAAAAAATGGCCATAACTCCAATCCGTGATTATAACAGTATCTTCCGGGGTGTTATTGTTTATCCATTGGGCGGCTTCCATGAAATAATCATCATAACCTGGTTTAAAATTGGATGTTACACTTAAAAGTAAGAAAAATTGGAAAAATATAACAAATAATATATCCAACTGTAGGATATGAAGTATCTTATTTTTGTGGATGTTGTTTAATTTGTCTTTTAGGGTGTTTTTAAATTCGTGCCAGAATATTCCAGCTAAAATAGATAGGGGTGGAATAAGTAAAATAATGAACCTAGCACCTTTAAGTGTGGAAAAAAGTGCTGAAACAGTCCACAAAATTATAATAAGCCCAATTAAAGATTTAGCGCGCTTATATATTGTAAATAAGCCAATAAGTCCAAAAACGAAAGTTAATGGGGATACAATAACTATAAATGTTTCTATATTGGGTTTTTGCAATTCTGCAACGTTCTTGTATGGATCGGGCCATGGATACCAAATATTCTCCCCACGCAGAAGATAACCAAGTTGGGTATAAGGGGCCATGAGCGCATTATAAAGGCTGAATATATTAAAGATTCCAATAAGGCAAATCGAAACTGAAATAAAGGATAAGAATAAAGTAAGGTCTCTACGTTTGATGAAATTGTAAATGAGAGCTATTATAATAATGTAGAAATAGTATATCCATCCATTCCATGCAAGTGAAAAAAGAAAGAGGAAGAAACCAGAGCAACCAGCTAGTATCATCCTATCCCTTTTTATCTTTGCATTTTCAGCCTCGAAAATTAACCATATTATAAGAAGTGGTAATGTTATATTCAACATATCAGTATCAAAAAATCCGAAATTGGTCTTATAAACATATAATGGGGCTGTTACAATTAACATTCCTGTTATAAAACCTCCAAATTCTCCATTGAGTCTTCGGGAGAATAAAAATCCTATAACACCGGCTAATGGGCCCAAGGCTGTGGGAAGCCATAAACACACTTCCCTTAAATTCATAGAATTTATAAAATTCAAAATATAATAGAATCCGACTGTAATATATGGGAGGAGCGGGGGGTAATCTACTGGGACGCCTGGGGGATAATATGAGTGTAAATCCCATGGTTTTCCATTGATAATCTTATCTCCCAAATTACCATGCTCTAATAGATTTCTTGTTAGACGATAATTGTAGTATGAGTCGCTTTCTTGAAAATATTGAAGGCCATTATCATCATAGTATAGGTTTTTATCTGGGGATGAAAGCTCATAGTTTCCAATGCGAAGTATAAACCCTAATAGGAATATTATAATGGCTAATATTAAGATGGTTATTTTGGATTTCATTTCATCATCCATACTATTGTGGAGTTGTTCTTGTAAATTGGTTTGAAGTGTTTTGTTTCTTCTTTGAGGATTACAAGTTTTACAAAGAGCGAATCTTGGAAACCATTATCTGTTATGATAGCCCAATTTTTATCCAGGAGGAATATTATGGAAAAATTGCTTTTATCATCGCCAGGTATTATCCTAGTTGAATTTCCATCTTTTATCAGAGTTTTATATGGTTTTTTGTTTCCCCATGATCCGCCAGTTTCCTTGTCTAGGTTAACATTATTAGAATAATGTCTTATTTGGCCGGTGTCATTTGATGAACCGAAAGAATAAATGTAATCATGACCCCCCGGTTTATTGAAGTCCCACCGACCATAATAAGAATACCATTGTCCAATTGGTATCATATTGTCACATGTTAATATGATACATGGTTGTTTCTTTAATGGATGCGTGTATGAGAGTAGCCTTTCAGTGAATAGGGGGTCCATATTATATTTTTCTTTTAATATCCTCCTTGCTTCCTTTTTATCAACGCCCAGTATGTCATCTAGGATTTTTACGGTTAATTGTGTATTTCCTGTTTTGTTTTCTAGTAACTCTATTGGCTTATCGTCACTTGTAGATAGCATGTTGAATATGCCGATAGATAAGCTTTCGTTATTGGTTGTGAAAGCATGATGGATCCAATAAGCTCTAGAACCGAATTGGCTCATGCCGTCAATAAGAACTGGCCTTTGGGAGAAGGCCTCGAGTGGACATCCGTAACTCCACTCACTAATGATAACAGTAGATTGTGATGTTTCATTTTTTATCCAAGAACACGCAAGTACAAAATCGTCATCAACACAAGGTTCAAAACGAACCTTTGATGCTTGTACAACAGAAATCATAGATAACAAAATCACCAAGGCTAATATAAGAGTTCTTCTGGACTTTTTTAATTGTTTGAATGGTGAATGTTTAAGATAAGAACCGATAACCCCGAAGAGTAATCCAGCGCATATTGTAAGTGGTGGTATAGCCAATAAGGCGAAACGTAAAGCTAGGTAATATGCTAAGTTACCTATTATAAGCCATGTTAATAGTAAAATGAAAGGATACCAAGTAAGCCGTGGAAGATGAATTCTCCTGACTTTATCCCTTAACATGATGCTCCCGACTATTATAGCCCCAAATAACCCGAGGCCCATATTCAAGGGGCCAGCTGCTGATAAAAATTCATCAAAACTTGGAACACGTAATTCACTTATGGATTCATATTCACTAGGCCATCCGTTAAAAGTTAATGGCTTAAATGTGAACCCAAAAAAAGTTGAAAAAATTGTAAGATAATCCAAACGTCCAAGTAATAGTATACTGGCGAAGGAGACTATAATAAAAATTGTTAGTTTTTTGATAAAACCTGTTATCTTTTCCCCCTTGGCTTTGAGGAATATTATATAGGATACACTTGATAAAATTATGATGTAAAATATGTAGGGCCAGCCATTCCATGCAAGTGAGAACATAGCAAGTGACAGAGACGATAAGATGAGGGGTATCAGATAGTTTTTCTTTATTTCTATGGCTTTGCAAAAGAAGAAAGCAACAAGAACCGGGAAAAGAATATTGAATATGTCAGTATCATAGAATCCTGGTACAGTTCTGAAGAAATAAGACGGTGCTATAACTAGTAGTATTCCGGCTAGTAGGCCTGGTAGGTTACCAGCGTATCTTCTGACAAAAAAGAATGTTGGGATACCTGCTAGTGGGCCCATAACCGCTGGTAACCAAAAACAAGCTTCTATAAGATCAACGGTGGTGAAAAGATTCAAGAACTTGTAGAATATTATGCTAATCCAGAGAATAAGTGGAGGCCAGCTCACTTTCATGCCAGGCGGATAGTATGAGTGTAGGTCCCATGGTTTTCCGTCTATTATCTTGTCTCCAGGGTGTCCATGATCTAATATGTTAGTGGTTAGGCGGTAGTTGTAGTATGAGTCGGGTTCGTACATGTATGGTAGGCCATTCTCATCAGTGAAGTATGCTTTCTCGGTACTGTTCATGTGTTTGAGTTTGATAGTTTCTATGCGTGTGAGAAAGCCTACGAAGAATATTATCAAGATTATTGTGCAGATTTTTAACTTTTCATCCAATGGGGGTCACACCTTGTAGAGTTTTGGGTTTAGGCGGGGTATCATGGCCATTAGTATGCATTGTTCTGTGTTTTTTGTCCGGTCTAGTAGGCCTTTGGTGAGGTAGTATATTGCTCCGGTTTTTTCTCCTAGGTTTTTTATTCCTGTGATTTTGTCCATGATGTCTCCTACTTCTTTGCCTTTTTTGACTTCTTTTATGACTTTTGGTGGGTATTCGAATCCTGCGCTGACTCCTAGTGTGATTGTTTTGCCATTGTAGGTTGCACACCATTGTAGGTCGATGTAACCAGTGAGGGTGTGGGGTACTTTTAGGAGGCCGGATTCTATTCCTATGCTTAGGTCGCAGTCTTGGTATGCTCTTTTGGCCCTGTTTATGGCCCCTTTTATGGTCTGTTCTAGTCCTATGGGTTGGCTTGGGACTCCTGGGTCTACTTTAACTCCTTTGACTTGTACTTTTGTGTATATTTTTTCTAGGACATTTTTCGCTGCTTTTATTTTGACTGGGTTTTTTGACCCGACTTTGACTTTCAATTTTATCACTTGAGTATTTTGCCTTTTTTGTCTATTTCTCCTTTTCTGATCCTGGTGGATGATATTGGTTGGCCGTCTTCTGCCTTTACCATTTTTATTGTTATTATATCCATTGGGGGTATGTTTTTTTCTTTTCGGATTTTGTTTATTTTTTCTGCTGTGGGTTGTGTTTCTTCGCTTACTATTATGGCTTCGAATTTTTTGTCGTTGATGGTGGGACCATATGGGTCTTCTAGTTTTTCTATGTAGAAGTTTTTGTATCCTTTCTTTGCTAAGTATTTTTTTAGGTTTTTTATTCTGGTTTGGCATGGTTCTATTGGGTCTTTTTGGGCTGCGAATTTGTCTGATGTTACTCCTATGGCTACTGTCTCTGCTACTTTGAATGCTTTTTCTAGTAGGGTTTGGTGGCCTTTGTGGAATTTGTCGAATGTCCCCCCTACCGCCACTAGTTTATATTTTTTTGTCAAGGTTTTTCACCCTATAGGTTAATTAGGATGTGTAGATATAATAGGTTTTGATATGTTGCGTGAGTATAATGTTGTGGTGAAGGATCCGCGTTTTGTGGATGTGCGTGTAGCTAGTGTCTATCCTAGTTTTTATAGGGTGGCCATGTCATCGTTGGGTTATCATATCATTTATGATTTTTTGAATTCCCGGGAGGATGTTTGGTGTGAGAGGTTTATTTACCCTTATCGTGGGAGTTTTGAATCTTCTAGTCTTCTCAGGGATTTTGATATTATAAGTTTTTCGATACATTATGAGGAGGATTATTTTAGGGTTCTTGAAATGTTGCATCAGGGTGGTCTAGAACCCCGTAAGAATAGAAGGGTTGGGCCTTTAGTGGTTGCTGGGGGTCCGACTGTAACTGCTAATCCTCTTCCTTTGGCAGATTTTGTTGATCTTTTTGTTATTGGGGAGGCCGAGCCTGTCTTGGATGAGCTGGTGGATACTTTCATAGGATTGAATGATCCTCGTGGAGAATTGGATGAATTTAAGGATATAAAGGGTGTTTATGTGCCTGATAATCCTGTTGAGCGTGTCATAGTTGAGGATATGGACAGTGCTTGTCATCCTATTCGTCAGATTGTTTCTGAGTCTGATGATCCTAATTTTAAACCGTCTCTTGGCCGTTCATTCCTTTTGGGAGTTTCTAGGGGTTGTGTTCGTGGTTGCAGGTTTTGCATGTCAGGCTACCTTTATCGTCCAAAACGTGAAACGTCCCTTGGTAAACTTTTTGAGGTTGCAAAACGTGGTAAAAGGGCTACTGGCCTTGATAGTGTATCATTGATAGGTGCTGCTGCATCTGATTATTCTAGGATAGATGATCTGTGTGAAGGATTAGTTGATATGGGTTTCAGGGTTAGTATGCCATCTCTTCGGATAGAATCCGTGACAGAGAATCTACTTGAGGTGCTTGCAAGAAGCGGTTTAAGGACTGTGACATTGGCCCCAGAATCCATTTGGAAGCTTAGAAGAAGATTGAACAAGCCTATCAGTGATGATAAAGTGTTCGAGGTTACCAGGATGGCTATCGAAAAGGGTTTGTCTGTTAAAATGTATTTCTTGGTCGGAACCCCATGGGAAACCTTGGAGGATCTCAAGAAACTTGCAGATTTTATAAGAGGATTGTCTAGGTTGGGGCCTGTTAAGTTTAGTATAAACCCTCTCGTACCTAAACCTCACACTCCACTCCAGTGGGAGGCTTTCAACTTAGATGATATAAAGGATAAGATGAGTTTTTTGAAATCAGAATTGCGGGGGGTGCCTGTTAAAATGGGGAGTCCAAGGTTGGCTCTTATACAACATGTGCTCTCTACTGGCGGGCCTGAAGTTTCAAAGTTGATAGAGGCGGGTTGGCAAGGGAAAACAACACTAAAGGATTGGATGTTAAAATCTCGGGGTCGTGAACTTGGAGAGGAGTTGCCATGGAGTAAAATAGATGTTGGTCTTAGGGATGATCTTATAATGGAAGAGTACCTAAAAATGAGGGAAGATAAGTTAACATCTTATTGTGAATTGGGTTCATGTTATAAATGTCTTAAGAGGCCATGTGAGAGTTGATATTAATGTATGCTAGGAGATTGAAGGGTATAAGTTTGTCAAGGATTCGTAAAATGTTCGACGTCAAAGGAGAGGATATAATAAACCTTGGAATCGGCGAACCAGACTTCAACATCCCAGAAGGTTCCAAGAATGCCATAATAGATGCCCTGGAGGAAGGATTCACACATTACACCCCTAATAAGGGAATATTAGAGCTTAGGGAGGCTATAGCAGAAAAATTAAAAGTTGAAAATAATATCAGAAGGGATCCTGAAGAGATTATAGTAACTGTAGGGGCGAGTGAAGCACTCTACATGTGCGCCCAAGCCTTAATAGATAAAGGAGATGAAGTCATAATACCAGATCCAGGCTTTCTCTCATATGATGCTTGTGTGAAACTTGCAGAAGGCAAACCCATACCTGTACCATTAGAAGGAAAAAACTTTAGGATGAACCCTGAAAAAGTGGAATCCCTAATAGGTGAAAATACAAAGGCCATAATATTAAATTCACCATCCAATCCTACAGGTGCTGTCATGGAAAAGGATGACATCAAGGCCATAGCAGAATTGGCAGAAGAAAAAAACATTATAATAATCTCAGATGAAGTCTATGAAAAGATAATTTATGAAAAGAAACATTACAGTCCAGGACAATTCACAGAAAATGCCATAATAGTGAATGGGTTCTCCAAAACCTATGCAATGACAGGCCTGCGCATAGGTTATCTCACAGCCCCAACTGAGATCATAGAAGAACTCCTAAAAATCCACCAATATAATACTGCCTGCGCGCCATCAATATCCCAAGCAGCAGCCCTAGCAGCCCTAAGAGGTCCTCAAAGAGTTGTTGATCGTATGGTGGCGGAATTCAGGAGACGTAGAGATTTAATGTTCAACAGATTGAATAATATGGGCATAGAATGTAACAAGCCAGGGGGGGCATTTTACATGTTCCCCCATGTAGATGACGAAATAGAATTTACAAATAAAGCCCTCAAAGTGGGTGTTGTTGTCGTCCCAGGGAGTGCATTCGGCCCTAATGGCAAAAACCATGTAAGGCTTTCATATGCAACCTCCTATGAGAAGATAAAAGAGGCTATGGACAGAATCGAAAACATAAAGGTGTGACCCCCATTGGATGATAAAAGAGCCGAACTCGGCAGAAAAGCAGCATATACTGGTATAATAGGTAACATCTTCCTTACCGTGTCGAATTTCATCATCGGAATCATGGCCGGAAGTGTAGCCCTCATAGCAGAAGCCGCCCACACACTCTCTGACATACTAACATCCATTATAACATTCATAGGTTTCAGAATTGGCTTGAAGCCAGCCGACATGGAGCACCCTTATGGTCATGGGAGAGCAGAAGCACTAGCAGGCTTAGTCGTTGTACTCTTCCTAGGGATAGTAGCCTATGAGATACTATCAGAAGCTTACAAGAAATTGTTCATTGTATCAACACCCCCTGATTATATTGCAGCTGTGATGGCACTGGTTGGTATAATCGCAAATTCTATCATGACACATTATATGATGAGTATAGGTAAAAAGATTAACAGTCCCGCTATAATAGCCGATGCACAGCACCAGAAGATCGATATATTCTCATGTACACTTATACTAGCAGGTGTCATAGGATCCAACCTTGGATTAAAATTCCTAGATCCTCTTGTAGCTATCCTAATAGCATTCATAGTTTTGAAAACGGCTTTCGATGTCGGACGTGAAAACATAAACAACATCATGGGTAAAGTTCCCTCAAGGAGTATCATGGCAGAAATTAGGCGGTCCGCAATGTCCATAAAGGGTGTTATGGGTATACACAACGTCCGCATAAACTATTTTGGACCCTATGCCGCTGTGGATCTTCACATAGAAGTTGATGGTGACATGAACCTCAGAGAAGCCCATTGCATATCCCACAAAGTAGAAAAGAAGATAATCGAAGACATAGATCTCATAAAGATAGTGAATGTCCATGCCTGCCCATTCGGCGAAAAATATTAAACCATAGACCCTTCTTTTTTCACAGTCACCTTATAAATTGCTAAAAGCCCCAATAAGATAGGCAATATTATATCAAAGTATAATGGGGCTCCAACATTCCCAGGAGCATAATTCCCCTGGAACATGTCCATTATGTGTATGTAGGCCGCGCCCAAGTAGAATATAGAAAATCCTATTATGGTCGCTGTCCAAAAATCCCCCCTAAACTTCCAAGATAAAAGTCCAAGGACACCATAAGATAAATTGGCTACCGCAACCTCCAACTGGAATGGACTACCAACCAGTCAGCCAATATATGCTGCTATACGTTCACCCATGAAAGCATGTCCTATGAAAGCCCAAATAGAAGATAATCCAACCATCACAACAAGCAAAACCAAAAGAATAGACTCGATAATCACACTCTTTGTCCTTGGCCTCTTATAGACTAAAATCAAGACTAGAATCAAGTTAGAATAGGCCATACATACAGTGGATCCATAATTTCACCAAAATTTTTTGTGTGAGCGCCGGGGACGGGATTTGAACCCGCGAGATCCCGAGGATCATTGGCTTAGCAGGCCAACGCCATACCAGACTAGGCGACCCCGGCTATGATGGGGGCTTGTCCAAGAGTGGACAGTCCTTCTAGTTACTAGTTGGTCCAAGTGTCCAGCTCCACCCCGCGGACCCACAAGCATCAGCTGTCCACGGTAGGGCTGCTCCTTTCCAGGCCTGACCCGGTTCCCGTGGTTAAGATAGTTAACCCCAGCCCTCCAGCCGGGGTCCTATCACCGCTGATCCTGTGGGACGAGGCTTCTACACTAGACACTTGGGCTAGTAACTAGTCGGACTGCCGCCTCTTGGACTTCGACCGCGCCATATAGGGGATTTGCGCTTACAGAGGACCCCTAACCCTCCGGTCTAGCCCCATGCTTATATTTGTTTCGATCTGATATTTTAAGGTTACCCTTTTATAAAGACTATGGTGGATAATATTATATATGGATTTTCTCCTCTTGTTAAGTGTCCTTTTGGGTTTGTATTTTGCCTTTAATATAGCGGCTAATGACATTGGTAATTCTATTGGTACCGCTGTGGGTAGCGGTGCTTTGAGTATGAGGAAGGCTCTTTTTCTAGGTGCTTTTTTCGCTTTCCTAGGGGCTCTGTTTTTCGGTGGTAATGTTATAAGGACTATCGGTGAGGGTATAATACCCTCTGATAGTTTTAGTGTGATTGCTGGGTTTGTTGTTATTTTGACTGCTGCTATTTGGATAACTGTGACATTGTTGCATAGTATACCTATTTCTGGTTCTGATGCTATGGTTAGTGCTGTTATTGGTGTTGGCCTTGTGAGTGTTGGTTGGGCCAACCTGAACCTTGACACTATAGTTTATATAATTTTAAGTTGGATTTTTTCTCCCATGATAGGCTTTTTTTCAGGCTTTTTAACATATTCTATTATAAAGGTAGGAGTTATCAAGCGCGTGAGGAGCATTTCTGTCAGGGATAGGCTGGAGAAGTTTTTCGCATATCTTCAATTGCTTAGTTCGTCTTTTTCCGCGTTTAATGTTGGTGCATTAGATTTTGGGGTGGCTATGGGCGTTCTTTTCACCTTATCAAGGGGGAGTTCAAGTTTTTTAAAGATTGTTGGGGCCTTGGGACTTGTTATGGGTATAATCTTTGTCGGCAATCGCGTGACTGAAACTATAGGTAGGCGCATTACCGAACTTGTACCCACTAGGGGTTTTTCGGCCCAAGTGGCGGCTTCTATTGTCTCTTTTGTTTTTATAGCGTATGGTATGCCCATTTCACCAACTCAGACTCTTGTCGGTTCTGTGATAGGGGTTGGTTTGGCCCATGGGACTTCCGCACTAAAATTTGATGTTATAAAGGATATAGGGTATACTTGGATTTTAACGATACCAGCATGTCTAATATTGGGAGCGGTAATCTATTCTGTTTTTAGAGTTCTTTCAGGACTTTTATGATGTCACCATCAGAGATTATGCCGACGATTTTATCATCTTCTAATACTACCAGTTGATTTATGATGCCTTCGTCTTCGCCATATTCGTACATTTTCTCTATGGCATCTTTTAGGGTTTCATTGGGGGTGATAGTGGCAACATCTTTTACCATGACTTCTTCTACCCTCGTACCTAATTCGTAATTGTCTAGTATGAGGTTGTGGCCTAGGTCTGTTGCTGTCACTATACCTATGAGTTTTCCTTGGTCTTCAACTGGTAGTGCGCTTATTTTATGTTTCATTAGTTTTTCGAATGCGAACACCACGTCCTCTGATGGTTTGACTGTGATGGGATCTGGTGTCATAACATCTTTGATTTTTATTTTATTCAATTTCTTCGGCAACTTCTTTGCCTCCTTTGACTGTTGTCTTAGTAAGGGATTTTATGATTGAATCGATTGTGGTGACAACATCAATGTTTTCGATGACTGGCACATTATATTTCCTGGCCTGGGCCTCAAAGTACTTGTGGATCCTCCTTATAGCCCAGAAGTAACTTATGTACCTTTTTAGGGGTCTTCTGGCCCATGTTTGTCTGCATCTTGAATAGAATCTTCCTTTGTGGATGTTCTCATCTGGTACTGTTAAAACGAACATTGCAACGTTTTCTTTGTTCACGAGGTCTTCGCGTATGAATCCTGGTACGATGTGAACGCCTTCGATCACGATACTTATACCTTCTTTGAGGGCTCTTTCGATTACGGCTTCCACGCCAACGCTAACTGTATCTACATGGTCTCTGAATCCTATTAGGACTTCGTCGAGTTCTGGTGGGGGTGGTATCCTAAGTGATTGGTATGCTGTGTAACTTGACTCATATAGTGAGGGGAGGAGGTCCCTAGATACTATTTTGCGCATTACTTCCCTTATCATGTCTGTGCTTATCATGTTCCTTATACCGAGGCGGTTGGCGACCTCGAATGCTATTGATGATGTGCCGACACCTGATGCCCCACCTATAAGTATTATTAGAGGTTCTTTATGCTCTCTTATACGCCTCCATAGCATGTATTTTTCTGCTATCTCCTTGTCTTCTTTTTTAAGTTTATTGAATACGATCTCTACTAGTTCATCTATTGTTATGAGGTCTATGTTCTTCTTTTTAAGGTAAGCTTCTATCTTTGATGCAAATGTATAGGCCTTGTTCGGGTCCATTTCGGCTCTGGTTAATGACCTTGCGAGAACTCCCTTAGAGAATGGTTCTGTATACTTTTTACCACTCACTTCTCCCTGGACCATTATCATATGATTTCACCCCATAAAAAAGAAAAAGGACCCCCCCAGATTTTGTGTTTGTGTGGGGGGGGTTTGAGATCCCCTCCTTCCTTTTTTATCTTCACAAGATTTTTGTGGGATCATCCTAGCTTTATGAATTTTGTATCTATTTTGCTATCGTCTATTTTTATTAGGCATGCTTCTCCCTTGGAGGTTTCTCCAGGATTTATTATGATAGTGTTTCCTATCCTGTCTTCTCCCCTGCCCTCGTGGATGTGGCCGCAGATATTGAGTTTTGGTTGGTGTTCTTCTATTATCTTTCTTATGCTTTTGCTGCCTACGTGTTCTCCGTTGGGTAGTTTGTCTGCTTGTGTACCATGTGGAGGTGCATGTGTTATGAGGATTGTTATATCATCTTTTATTGTGCCTTTGAGGATTTTGTATATTTCATCTTCTTCGAATTCTAGTGGGGTGTTGAATGGTGTTGGATTTGACCCTCCTAGGCCACAGAATGTAATTCCTTTTATATTGGTGGTTTTGGCGTGGATGTTTAGTGCCTTGGAATTTTCTATATGGGAGTGTATACCATGGGGGTCGCAGTTTCCTGGTACTGCTAGTACTGGTATTTTATGAGCTGCTATGTCATCTAGGATGTCCTTTGCAAGTTCTGGTGGTCCGAAGTGTGTTATGTCCCCTGCTATTATTATCAGGTCTACTTTGTTTTCTTGGAGGTATTGGTGGAGCGTCCCTGGGTTTATTCCATGGAGGTCGCTAAGTGCAAGGATATTCATCTCATTATCACCCCTATAGAATATTTTAAAGGTAAAATTGGGAGCCCTGTAGGGGGAGTGTTCACTCGTGGAAGAAGGAACCTATCTCCCTAAGAGCCTTCTTTATATTCTTTTTTTCTCCGTAGACTGCTATTAGGTCGTCTTCTTCGAATTCTATTATGAGTTTGTATTCTTCTGCTATTTCTTGGACTCTGTCTTCTGCTAATGGCTCTTGTAGGTGGACTCTTGCGAGTGAGAATCCTGGTGGCGCCCCGATTATAAATCGGGTTCTTGGCTCCGGAACTCTATATAGTTCTTCCCCTAGTGAAGCTCTTTTAAGTTTTTCAATCCATTGTCCTTGGTAGTCTTTGTCGACAGATTCTGCAATCTCTAGTAGTGTCTCCTGGATTTCGTTTAGCATCTCGTTTATTCTTTTCAATTCTTTTATCATCTTGGGATTGGTCGTGTCTGTCTTGTAAAAGTTTATTGATGCTTTTACTAGTCGCATTTCCTCGTTTATACTCTTAGGTACCTCTAATCCCCTTTTTTTCAAATCTGTTAATAATCCTAGGAGTACCATCCAAGTTTGTTCTACTGGTAGGGTCATAAGTGTCCTTCCAGTATCTTTAATGTGGTGTGGTTTATCTTGGCACCTGCCTCTTTAAGTTCTTCTTTGATCTCATCCAGGTTATTATAGGATTCTAAGAATAGTATGTGGTAGCTGTTGGTGCCTACTATGTTGAGTACTGCTATTTCTTCATCTTCTTTGATCTTCTTCTTTTTGAGTGCTGCGTGGAAGTCTGCAAATTTAGCGTATTCTTCGGGCAATTCTGCGTATTTATAGATTCCGCGCAGTGTTGCTATGAACAATATGGATACACCTCATTTTTTCAAGCTTTATATAAAAACTAGGAGTGTTTGTTATATAAGTAATTTTCTAAGAAAAAAGTGGAGAAAAAGATTATAAAATGTGGTGGGGGTCTTCTATTCTCCCCCTATCGTGATGTCTTTCTCGGCTAAGGATTCTTCTATCTTTCTTATCACTGGATTCACTTCAATGTTGTGAGCGTCTATGACTATGTCTTTTATGTCAAGGTCCATTGCTAGTCCGAGTAGTTGTGCGAGGTGAAGTACTGGCATGTTAAATTCTTCTCCGAATTTCTCTTTGATCTCTATCTGGCCCCTGTCAAATTGTAAGTGGCAGAATGGGCATACGTTGACTACTACGTCGGCTCCTGCCTCTTGCATGTTTATTAGTTTTTCTCGTGTGAAGTCTAATGCCACCTCTAGGTCTCGTGATCTTACACCTCCACCTGCGCCGCAGCACATCATCTTATCCTTGTATGGTATTGATTTTGCACCTGTAACCTCTACTAGCTCGTCTAAGATGGTTGGATTTTCCGGGTTGTCAATACCGATCTCTTCACTTGGTTTTAAGAAGTGACAACCATAGTGTACTGCCACGTTTAAATTGAGTGGCTTCTTGACCAATTCTGATAATTTGTCGAGTCCGACATCATTATATAATATTTCGGCAAAATGCCTTACATTGATTGTTCCTTTGTATTCTCTGCCAACTTCTTTGAGTACTTCATTGACTTTGTTTCTCATTTCTTCGTTTTCTTTGAGTAAGTGGTTTGCCTCGAATAATGAACCGAAGCATCCGTTACATTCTGTCATGAGGTCTTCGCCCATTTCTTCTGCGATTGTTATGTTTCTTGCTGCGATAGATGCCCATGTTGTCCTATCGAATGATCCGAAGACACCAGGGGCTGGGCAGCAGGATGCTCCTTCCATGTCTTTTAATTCTATTCCTAGTTTGTCGAATAATACGCGTGTTGCCTTTTCTATTCCGGGGTATCTGTTGTTCATTATGCAACCTAAAAAGTATGCGAATGCCATCTTTCTAGCCTCCACATTTTTATTCTATTTCACCTGTTTCCCAGTTGTATCCTATGAGTGAATCGAATCCTGTTGTTTTTATGATTTTCTGAACTTCTTCAAGGGCTTCTGGGAATGAGTGTGTTGTTGGTGGCAATTCTCCCAGGCCTACAGCATCCCTTAATTGTTTTGTGGCGTCGTCTATTGGTACTCCGTGGCCTGTTTTTATAACGAATGAGCCGACGGCCTTGTGTACTGGGGACATGTATCCTGCTTTGGCTGCTTCGTTTCTTATTAGTTTTATAACGTCAACTATTTTGACTTTCCTTGGGCATCTTTCCTGGCAGGAATAGCAGGTTGTGCACATCCATAGTGCTGGGTCTGATAGGAGCTGGTCTTTCAAGCCCATGTTTGCTTTTCTGATTATCTGTCGTACTTTGTAGGGTGTTCTCCTACCTGATGGGCAAGATCCTGTGCATGTTCCACATTGGAAACAATATTCAAGGCTTTCTCCACCAGCTGCTTTAACTTCTTCGGAGAATTCCTTGTCTACATCACTTCTTCTTATAAGTTCTTCTTCTCCTTTTAACAGAGTCATTATATCACTCCTTTCAGGTTTTTCTTCTTTTTCAACTTTTTCTTCTTCGGTTTCTTCACTGACCTCTTCAGGTTTTTCTGGCTCCTCCTTAGCAACTTCCTCTTTAACCTCTTCAGGTTTTTCTGGCTCCTCCTTAGCAACTTCCTCTTTAGCTTCCTTTTCTTTTTTGGCCTTAATTTCTTCTTTCGCTGGTTTCTCTGTTTCTTTTTCTTCGGGTTTTTCTTCACCTATTAATAATCTTTTTAGGCGTTCTAGTATGGACATTATTTTCACGCCCTACCATTGGGGGGTGTCACTGGTTCCTGTATTTCGGGTCTGGAAGTGATCAGTATATATAGGTTACTAAAAATCATAAGAGTGTAACCTTTTAGGTTACACCCTTTGAGGTTATATGCCATTATAAAAAGATAAAAAAATTGTAAAAGGGGGGGTCTATAGAAGGTGAAAAGATGAAAAAGTTTGAGATAAAAATCCATGATGGACCTGCCCGCTTGGGTATGATAGATGGGATTGAGACCCCAACAATCATAGATTATAAAGGAATAGACCTTGCAAGGGATCAGCCTACCCCCTATAATGTGCCCATTGAAATAGCTAAATGGAGTGTGAAAGAAACAATAAAAAATGCCAAGTCTTCAAAGAGTGAATATGCCGTAATCCATGGTGCTAAATACTTAGATTTGAGGGTTAAATGTGCGATGGAACTTGAAAGTATAGGCTTTAAAAAGCTGATAATAGCAAATGGGGACGAACTACTCACAAAACCAATGGATCTTGTAAGATTAGTGGTTAAAGTTCGTGAAAGCATAAAACCAGACACCATATTATGCTTCCCATATGCAGAAGCCTCATTCATACCAATATTAGTCTATATGGGTGTTGATCTTTTTACAGACGCAACATGCAGATTCTACAGTTACCTTAACATTTTAATGACACCTAACCATTCTTACCAACTGGACAAGTATAGAATATATGAATTAAATGAGAGTGAACTCTACAACTACAATAAAGAAACCCTAGATTTTGTTATAAGAGAAGTGAAAGAGCATATAAGAATGGGGACACTCAGGAATCTTGTAGAGGAAAAAGCGGCCACTTCACCAGCTAACATGACAGCCTTGCGCATACTAGATGATGAATTCCAAGAATACCTTCAAAGGTATACACGATTATACTGATCTTCCCGCCAATAGAATATAATGGTATGGTCCAACATCTTCTACTTTTAACGTGTAAAAACCATAAACTTTTATAATATTAGAGGTTTCATCAGGATCTAACCTTAAAGAGGGATGGGGTCCAACTCTACTTCTTTTTTTGAATTCTACAATGGCTAGTGTACCATCAGGTTTCAGCACCCTCCTTATCTCCATCATAGCTGGTTTAATTCTCTTATTGGCTATTAAACCGTGTAGTACGTTGGCCATGAGATATATGTCTACAGTGGCGTCTGGGATTGGCAGTTTGCTTGTTATATCTCCGACTATCGCTTCTATGTTTTCTATGTTTTTATCTTTTATTGTCTTCTTTAGGATGTTAATGGATTTTTCATAGATGTCGATGGCATAAATTTTACCGGTGCCAATGGCCTTTGAAGCTTCAATGGATATGAAACCGTCACCACAACCTGCGTCAACTAATATCATCCCATTTTTTATTTTCAAGGCTTCTATGACATTTCTTGCGTCTAGTATGTCTCTTGTTGTTTTACCGGCATCTTGGTGTTTCATTTTATATCACTTAATATGTGTGGTGGTGCTCCCCCTATTTCTATAAGGTATTCTGCTTCAAGGAAGTGTAAATTGGATGGGATGATCAGACAATGCAATGGTCTGCCAAAATCCTCAACTATTAGCCTTTTTATCAAGTCGGCTCTTATCAATGGATTAGATGATCCTACCCTGGCTAATACAACAGCAAGGGTGTTCAAGTCGATTATGTTCTCTTTTCTCTCTTTTTCAACTTTTAGAAGGTATTCTAGGCCCTCGTTTGCACTCATATACTTGTTTTCCTCAGCTTTTATATCTAGGAGTATTAGGGTGTGGGCGTTATATTCCAGGTTATCTTTTATTGTGAGGTATGGTGAGTGTGGAAAATAGTTCTTCTCTGGGAATGGTATTGTTGTTGTTTTACCGAACTTGTATATTTGCAGGCCTGCAAGGCTTGGGGCTGCTGAAAAAATGGATGACGAGTGTATTATTCTAGTTTTAATGCCTTTTCTCCGTGCCTCCAATATTAGGTTGGAATGTGTTGTAGCGACTAGAGGATCCCCTGGCACTAGTAATGCCACGTCTTCTCCTTGGGCATATTTTAATGGTGTCATATCCTCCTCTATCTCCTCCCTTGTAAGTATCTTTATATCCTTCCCGGTTTTTTCTTTTATTGTTGACAGTTTCTGATCTTTTAGTTTTGCTGTGTAGAATTCTGCGAATATCCTGTCGCATCCTTTCAGTGCTTTCATGCCCTTGATTGAAATGTCATCTTCATCATAGAGTCCTAGGCCTATAATATAGAGCATATGGGACCCGCCCCTGGTACAAGTTTAAATCCTATATTATATATTATTTGGTAGGATTTAAGTTTGGGGAGGTTAATTATTTTGAAGGCCCTTAGGGTTCCTAAAAGGCATGCAAATATCATAATAAAAAGACTTATCAAGGATTCTATTATAGATCCTAATTTTAAGATTAAAAGGGATGAAAAGTTCGTTTTCATACCATTAAAGGAGCCTATAGATCCTAAAATAATACATGAAAGCGCTTCAATCATTGAAACGAAATTCAAAGAAAAGAAGAAGCGTCCAAGAGACTTTAAAGAAATTTTAAAAGATAAAATAGAAGATAAACTCCTTGCGGATATAAGAAGATCCTTCGATATTATAGGTGACATCGTAATTTTGGAAATCCCAGAAAAACTAGAAGAATATAAACATTTGATAGGGGAGGCTGCTTTAAAATTCACGAAAAAACGCGGAGTATTCAGGAAAAAAAGCAAAGTTAAAGGCATCGAACGTATAAGGGAGTTCGAACATCTTGCAGGTGAAAATTCAACTGAAACAATCCATGTGGAATATTCCACAAGGATAAAACTAGACATAAAAAAAGTCTACTTTAACCCTAGGCTCGCGAATGAAAGAGAAAGAATCGCAAGACAAGTAAAAAAAGGAGAAACAGTACTTGACATGTTTGCGGGTGTCGGACCATTTTCCTTGGCCATCGCAAGACACAAAAAAGCCTCCAAAATCTATGCTGTTGATATCAATCCAACAGCAAT
Organism: Methanothermobacter sp.; assembly: GCA_030055615.1. Classification (NCBI taxonomy): domain Archaea; kingdom Methanobacteriati; phylum Methanobacteriota; class Methanobacteria; order Methanobacteriales; family Methanobacteriaceae; genus Methanothermobacter; species Methanothermobacter sp. Next base: position 103,375 of record JASFYN010000002.1, read on the forward strand.
AGAATACCTAAAAGAGAATATCAGATTAAATAAGGCCCATGAAATCATACCATGTCATGGTGATATAAGAAAAGTTGCAGAGAAAATCCCCGAGAAAGTTGACAGGATCATAATGAATCTCCCAGCAAGTGCAAGGGAATTCCTAGACCTAGCATTAAAACTGATAAAAGATGGTGGAATAATACACTACTATGAATTTGCAAGGGACTTCGAAACCCCAATAAAACATCTATTAGAAGCTGCGCAGCCATTTAAAGTGAAAATACTTCACAAAAGGATGGTCAAATCGAAGAGTCCAGGGGTTTGGCAGATTGCAATCGATGCAAAAATTCAGAAAACCTAGAGAGGGTCTATTATACCATCCTCAGTGATTATAGCAGTTATAAGATCAGATGGTACAATATCAAATGCAGGGTTAAAAACCTCAGTATCTTTTGGAGCTATCCTACAACCCCCATAATATAATACCTCATCAGAGCCTCTCTCCTCAATAATAGTATCATATATACTATTCTCTTCATCAAAGGTACTCATAGGGGCTGCCACATAAAATGGCACTTTAAACCTCTTAGCAGCTAATGCAACCATCAATGAGCCTATTTTATTAACAACACCGCCCCTAGCAATCCTATCAGCTCCAATAATCACCTTATCGATTTTTTCTTGTTGCATAAGGTAACCTGCGGCACTATCCACTATAAGCTTTACAGGTATGTTCTCCATTTGAAGCTCCCATACACTTAAGCGGGCCCCCTGGCCCAACGGCCTTGTCTCATTACAGAATACCTTCACACGTTTACCTTTATTATGAGCTGCCCTTATAACTCCAAGGGCTGTTCCATAATCTACGCATGCAAGGGCTCCGGCGTTGCAATGTGTGAGAATAGTATCTCCATCATTGATTAGAGCAGCCCCATGTTCCCCAATGGCCCTTGTAGTCTCCATATCTTCCTTGTATATTCTGAGGGCTTCCTTTAATGGAGAATCAGAAGATAATGTTCTTTTAACTGCCCATTGGAGGTTTATTGCTGTTGGTCGCGAATTTTTAATCTCTTGGGCGGCTTTTTCAAGGTCTTCATTGGCGAGATCTGCTAGTGCGACTGCGAAGGCTGCTGCCACTCCTATGGCTGGGGCTCCTCTAACCACCATATTTTTTATGGCAAATATAACATCCTCGTAACTTTTACATTCGAAATATTCAAGTTTATCTGGTAATTTGCGTTGATCTATTAGTAGTAGGCGATTTTTTTCCCATTTAATGGTCTTCAATGGGGATCACCAATATTAATAATGACTTGCTGGTGTGATGTCTAAGTGTTTGTCTTTTTTGCCTGGTATACCATAGGCGTCTGCACGGCATTGCATACAAGCTCTGAATACTGGTATTATCTTTTCCACTTCGGCTCTTGCTTTTTCTATCTGTGCACATGTTGGCCTGGGATAGTCTTTCATCTCAGCTAGGGGTATTAACGGTATTATATTCATTAGGGATGCTCCCCTCTTTTTAACTTCTCGGGCTATATCGGTGATGTGTTTGTCATTTAATCCTGGTATGAGTACGGTGTTAACTTTGACTATGATACCGTTTTTGGCTGCTTTTTCTATGCCCTCGAGTTGGTTTTTGGAAAGTATCTTGAAGGCTTCTTTTCCCCTGTAAACTTTCCCATTGTATATGACATGTGAGTATATTTTCTCGCCTATTTCTGGGTCTATTGCATTTACTGTGACTGTTATTGTTTTTACGCCGAGTTTGGCTAATTCATCTGCCTTTTCGGGGAGTAAGAGGCCATTGGTGCTCATACACTTTATAAGATCTGGGAATTTCTCATTGGCCCGTTTAAAAAATTCGAATGTTTCTTCATTGGCTAGAGCGTCACCTGGACCTGCGACGCCTATTACAGATATTGGCATCTCCTTTGTAACTTTTTCAACATGCTTTATGGCGTCGTCCACGCTCATAACCCTTGATGTTACTCCTGGGCGCATTTCACATTCGCTTATTTCTCTGGTGCAAAATTTGCAATGTATATTACATTTTGGGGCGATGGGTAGGTGTATTCTGCCTACTTTGTCGTGGATTTTCTCATTGAAACATGGGTGAGCCTTTGTTATGTGGGCGAATCTTGTCTGGCGTGGTATTACCATCTTTTTTCAACTCCCATTTTTTCGATAATGCCATATGCTTTTTTTATCCATTCTTCTTGGAGTATTTCGTCAGTGCATACCATTGCTATTATATTGTCACTGGAGATGTCTCTTATAACGCGGAATCCTTCTGGTATTATCCTGAATATTGCATCATATATTTTCTTTTTGAGGGTCTCTTGGGGGTCGTGGACGGTTAAGCCTTCTAGTTTGACGGTGGGGTTTTCGATTATTATTTCGAATCTTGTTGGTTGTTGTATTTTTTCTCTTCCTTCTAGTTTCCAGAGCTTTTCAAGTAACTGGGGGAGGTATGTTTCATCTGTTATGCGTAGGTGGAGTTTGTTTTCTTCTTTGTCATATTCTGGTATTGCCATGTCCTCTAGATGGACTGGGGATGCTGCCTTGGCGAATTTGACCACTATTATAAATACTGGTTCTCTGGGGTCTGCGAATATCTGTAAGTCTTCTATTGCCCGTCCGAGTTGCAAGTCCTGGAGTACTTGTTTTACTACTAGTTCATATGCTTCGGCTCCTTCACGATCATAGCATTCTACTTTCATCTTTTTCCCCTATTCTGTTTTTGCCATGCCTGATACAAGTAGAGCGGCTCCAACCGCCCCTATGTATTGGGAGTTTTCTGGTACTATTATGTCTATGCCTCCTAGGATGTCGCTCATGGCTTCTACTAGTCCTTCGATGAGTGATGTTCCACCTACTTGTATTACTGGTTCTCTCACGTCGATTTCTTGGAGTTGTTGTTCATAGACTTGTTCTGCTACTGAGTGACATGCTGCTGCTGCCACGTCTTCGCGGCTGCTTCCTGCTGCCAGTGCTGTTACGAGGTCTTGGATTCCGAATACTATGCAGTAACTGTCTAAGGGTGCTTTGTGGTAGTCTCCTTGGACAGCAAGTGAGCCTAGTTCGGTTATGTCCACTCCTAGTCTGCGTGCTGTTATTTCAAGGAATCTTCCTGAAGCTCCTGCGCAGATTCCGCCCATTGTAAAGTTGTCTGGTATGCTGTCATGTACCGTTATAACCTTATTGTCCATTCCTCCTATGTCTATGACTGTTGCTTCGCCTTTTTGGTGGTTTGCTAGGAATACTGCGCCTTTGGAGTTCACACTTAACTCTTCTTGTATTAGGTCCGCGTTGAAGTGTCTTCCTATGGTGAGTCTACCGTATCCTGTGACTCCTATTCCTTCTATGTCTCCTAGTTTGTAGTCTGTTTCCTTGAAGGCTTCTTTCATTCCTTCTTCCGCAGAGCTTATAACGTCTGTTGTGGGTATCCATCCTGTTCCTATGATTTCATTGTTTTCCATGAGCACTACCTTGGTTGTTGTTGAACCTGAGTCTATCCCTAGTGTGAGGCCTTCTTGTTTTTCCCTTGCTAATATGCTTTTTCTCGATACTATGGTTGAAAGTGCTTCCATTCTAATGAATAGTTCATCCGCTTTGGTTCTTTCTGTGAATGAGTAGGTTACAACTGGTAATCTTGTGTTTTGTTGGATGAATCTTCTTATCTCGTTTCTTACAAGGGCTCCTTCAGCGCATCTGAAACAAGTTGCTATGAATACTGCGTCAGCGTCTGTTCTTCCTTCCACGACTGACATTGCCCTTGCTATCATGAGTTTTATACCTGAACTTGCACATTCAAAGCCGAATTTTTCATATGCTTCCTCTATATAGTCCAAGTCAGTTTCTGGGATGACTATCTCGGCTCCAAAGGTCTCAGCCGCCCTCTCTATCTCCTTTTGAACGCCACTGTATTCTGTACCACATGATATTTGGGCTATTTTAACCATTTTAAGCCTCCAATTCATCTAAGAACGTGTTTATCTTATTAACTACTTCTATTGTCTCTTCTCGAGTCCTCGGATATTTTAATTCCAGTATGGGTATCTTTTTTTGTCTTAGGTAGTATACGCATAGTTCATTCGTCCTTGAACATCCCATGCAACCGAAACCAAATGGAGCGTCCTCCATGATTATGGCAGCATCAGCTTTTTCGATTAGGGGACCGAATATTGACATGCGCCCTCTCACACCTGAAGGGACTTCTATAGCTGCATATTTAAGCCCTTTTAGGGGGTCTTCTTGTGTTATGTTGAATGGTGGTGAATCGATCTCAGGATCTGTTACCTTCTTTCTTATCTCTTTTTGCAATATTAGGGGCTCGTGGCCTTTTCTCTCCACGAGATCTGCTAGTATAAGGGAGTTTGGTGGGAATATCGCCACTTTCAATGTTTAATCCTCCTTTCTCGTGTTTGTGGGTGTTGGTCTTCTTGAAATTTCCCTAATGTCAGTGAATATGCCTTTTGTTATGTCCACGATACCTATTGCCCCTATAACTTCCCCTTTATCTTTTAGTGGGACTACAATGACGGGCGTGCCCTTATATGGTCCCGTTTCTGGGATTTCCCTTGCTGTTTTCCCTGTTTTCAAGACCTTTTCAAGTACTGGTCCTGTGTAATTGTAATCTAATATTTTACCCTCTTCTATTCTGAGACCTTTTTTTTCTCTGCTTCTTATTGTGAGGGGTAGGCGCCCTACGAGTTCATGTATGCAAGTTGCGAGTTCTTTGAGTTCTTTCCCGGTTGATGATGGGGTTATCTCCATTTTAAACCCTCTTTATCATATTCTTGGCTATCTTCTTGAAGGTGTTGATGTCTATTCTTTTTTTCTCATGGATGCTTACCTTTTGTGGCCTGGAGAGGGCTTCGCTCACATATCCTAATAGTTTGAATTCTTTTTCGAGTTGGTGGAAGCCTTCTCTTGCACCACCTCTATGTGCCCTGCACCTTCTGGGGTCTCCTGGTGGGAATCCCCTTTCTTTTAAGAATATGTTGTTTGGGTCAAATTCCCTTATCTCTTTGGCAGCTCTTTCTACAAGTTCTTTTTCTCCGTGGATTAGCGCACCATAGCATGTAGATTTTATTGTGAGGGGTAAGCCCATCATATGTATCTTGTGGACGAGCTCGGCCGGGCTTAAATTCGCATTCGGCCCTAGTATTATCATCCTCGTGGATTCATCTTGGCTTTTTTTCTCTAACATAGACTGTGTCTCCTTCTTTGAATTTTTCAACATTTTCTAAGCCCTTTGTTATCTTCCCTATTATGTTTGTGGCGTTGAATGGTTCGCCTGTTGGGCCGAATTCGTCGTTGTCTTCGAGTCTTACTCCTATTAGGCCGACGTGGTGGCGTGACATGTTAGTTATTCCTACTTCTCCTGCTTTGACGCATTTTGTTGGTGTGTTTTCTGGTACTATGCCTTTGGCTTCGCTTTTGTCGCCTTTGAACATTACTACTTTCATGCCTGGGAATGCAAAGTGGACTTCCATTGATCCTATTGGCGAGTCTATGAGTCCTGAGATTTTTTTGAAGTACCATGTTGAGCGTGGTGCTTTTTCATCCATTTCTATTTCTAGTAGTTTCTCTTCTTCGACTCCGAAAGTTTTAACTTTCTTCTCTTTTAGGATGTCCATTGTATATTTGGGGTCTTGTTTTACTATGATAGCATTGTCGTCTTCGAGGCCCTCTCTTATCTGTTCTATGCCATGTTCTTCCAAGTATTTTTCTGCTTCTTTTTGTGTCATGTTAACTGTCATTATGCGGCCTGGTTCGCATTTTATTGTTATGTGGTCTCCTTGTCTTGCTATGTCTACTAGTTCCATCCCTTCTTGGACTGTTCCTATTAGGTTGTGTGATGGTGTTGAAACCCTGTCTTCTCGGTAGATGTATACGCGTCCAGCTCCTCGGCCCCTGTTCCTGAGGGTTACGGTCCCCCTTTTCCTCTGTTCTATGCGCTCCACTCCCTTCTTGATCCCCTCTAATGCGTAGAATCCTATGAATGAATTTGATTCGTAGTCTACTTTGACTTTACCATCCTCTATTAATGAAAAGAAGTGTTCGACCGATTCTGGGGAATCTCCGGTGGGTTTTATTTTGACGTAAGTGAATACTTGGTTTCCGTCTTCTAGTATGGTGTCAAGGTCTGTTACGGCCGCGCTTTTCACTATGCTTCTGCGTTCTATTACTGGTTCGACTTCTTTGATGTAGTCGTCTTCTGTGAGTAGGAGTAGTGTTCTTCTGCCTCCTGTTATCTTTGCGAAGACTCCTCTGTTGTATGGTGGGGCTCCGTATATGCTTGAGTGTTCATCTTTGCTGAATATTACGTGTGTGGATTCTGGGCTGAAACCTGAAAGGCTTAATATTACCTCGTTTTTATTGTATTGGTGTTCTTGGTGTGTGGGTTCTAGGTCTGTTTTGATGGGGCCTATGGCTACTTCGTCTGGTGTTGTCCATCTTATCCTTTGGCCTTTGAATTTTTTGTAATTTTCTCTCCAGGCTTTTGTGAGTGGGTTGATATTTTTATCTTCTAGTATTTCGATTATGATGCTTCCTGCTGTTGTTTTGATCTTGTATTTGTTGATGTGTTTTTCGAATTCTTCTTTTCCTTTTATGACGCTTATGACCGAACCTTTTATGTAGGGGGCCTTTGTGGCTTTTATGGCATCTTTTACTGTGGAGCCTTTTGGTAGTTCGATTTCTTGGCCATTGATTTTAATTAGCAATTATTTTCCCCCATTATTTTTGGGTTTTTTCTTGTATGCCCATTATTAGGTCTTTTTCAAAATCAAATAGTGTCTTTTTTTCATCTTCTAGGGTGATGTAGAGTTTTTTTTCGTTTATTATCTCCCCTGCGACGGTTGAGGTTATGTTAACGGATTCTAATAGGTTTATACATTCTTTTGTGTTTTCTGGTTTTGTTGTGAGGACGAAACCGGCGCCTGGGTATAATCGCAGCCAATCTTCCCATTTTATGCCTTTCTTTTTGGGGATTTTTTCTAATTCGACGGTTGCACCAACATTTGATGCTTCTAGGAGCATTCCAAGGGTTCCTAGGGTTCCCGGGTTGCTTATGTCCTTGCCGGCTGTTAATAGTTTTTTTGATGCGATTTCTTCCATTATTTTTATCTGGGCTCTTACAAGTTCGGGTTTCTTGTGGCTTGTGGTGTCCCAGTTGAGTGGGAAAGTTGGGTGTTGTCTGCCATCTAGGTCTATGCCTATTATTATTTTATCTCCTGGTTTTGCATTACAGCTTGTTATGATGGTATCTTCAGAAACTAGGCCAGTTATTGAAACGTCCAGAGCGTTGTAGGGTGTGTCTGGATGTACGTGGCCACCTACCATGGGTACTCCAAATTTTTCCACACCGTCTCTTATGCCTTCCATGACTTTCCTACAAGTTTCTTTGTCCTTTACTGAGAGTACGTTAACCATTCCGATGGGGGTGCCTCCCATGGCTGCGATGTCATTAACGTTGACTAGTACTGAGCAGTATCCTGCCCAGTATGGGTCTGCCTCCATTAGCCTCCCCCATATGCCATCAGCGGCTATTAGGAGTAGTTTACCGTCTCCGAGGCGTATTGCAGATGCGTCATCTCCAAAACTAATATATGTTTTACCCGATACTTTGTCAACGTCATTGAGTAGGGATACGACCTCTTTTATGGGTTTTTTACGTGTTATCCCTTCATAGTTTTTCACAGATTTTATAATTGAGTCTAGGTCCAATTGCCCACCTCAAAACTTGCTTATTTTATTTCTTTTATAAGGTAATCCACACCCATATTATTTATAATTTTTAATATCTTCTTTTTAAGATTTTCTATATCCTCTATTTCAATTGTATACTTTCCTTTAAAGATTTCATTGAAAATCTTGCGGCCTATTATATCATCTAATCCTTTTTCGAATTCTATTATCATTGACCCTTTTGTTTTGAAGCCCTTCTCTACTACTTTGTCAATGTCCCCATCTGTGATCCCAATGATGGGAACGTCAAACCTGTAGAGTATGTCGGCGGCCACTAGGCTTGTGTCATCCCCTACTGTCACGACCAGGTCTGAATCTTTTAGGGTGTATATGTCTTCTGCCGCATGATCTAGGAATGCTACTTTAAATTTCTTTTTGGGTTTTCTTGTTTTTACCTTCCTTGGTTTGATATTATTAGATCTTCTGAGGAGTCCTGTTTTGACTATTGCTTCTTCCAAGTTTACTGGTCCAAGTTTTTCGATTCCATGTTTTTTTAGCTTGCCGCCTATGATCTTTTTTATTATTCCATCCTCTGCGACTAGTATGACATTTTCTGATGTTGCTTTGCCAATAACGATACCATTTACGAAAATGTTTTCATCCTTGGATACTCCTACTAGTCTCCTGTATATTCGCTTATCAGAGACTTTCTCATAATTTCCTGGGGATATTTCTTTTATTATTTCTTCTGGTTTGACTATTTGGAGGCCTAGTTTGTCCGCGATTTCTTTTGCGAGTGGTTCCACTGCCTTGTGCCATGGGATTACTGTACCGTCTTTTTCACCGGGTCTTTCGATTTGTATGAGTTTTGGTTTTGTTTTTGTTTTCATGAAGACTTTGTAGCCGAATCCGTGGCCTGTGATTTTTGATTTCCCATAGTTGAGTAGGAAGATTATGTCGTGACCTTCTTTTGCGAGTTTGTCTATTGATTGGCTTGGGAGTCTTTTTTTGGAGATGTCTATTAGGTTTTCTAGGTGGGCGTCGTATACTGCTGTTCTCCCCATTGTGCCCCCGAGTAGTGCTTTGACTTTACCATATTCTTCTAGGAATTTTATTATTTTGAGGGCGTATCCTGAGTCTACAATCTGTGGGCCATGGACTACTACTCCGATTTTCATGGTTTATCATTTCCTTTTCTTTTTTATGATTTTGGAGCCGCAGATTTCGCATTGTCTGGAGGGGTGTTCTGGTGGGTATCTTTTTTTGCATCCTATACAGATTTTTTCCCATTGGTATATTTTATTTATGCCTTCTGTTATGACGCTTTTGAAGGGTACTTTTATTATTTTCATGATGTTTTGGATGGAGTAGTCGTCTGTGATCATCATCACTTTTTCTCCTTGGTTTTTTAATTGTAGTGTTAATGCTATGATTTTTTTGTCAGTTTTTGACAATCTTAGGATGTCACCGGATTTTTCAGCGAGCTTCTCAGTTTTTTCGATGTATTCTCTTTTTGGGTTGATTATTTTAAGTTTGCCTTCTTCTAACGATTTTTCGAGGGCTATCCTTGATTTTAGGTCTTTTAGTTCTTCTGTGACTTCGGGTGTTGTATAGTTTTTTTCATCTGATGGGGTGTATCCTCCTATGAATGCAGAAGAATCTAATATTTTATGATATTTTTTTAGTTTCATCTTTTCACACTGTTTATTATCATATCCAGGGACTTTACAGTTTTTGTTTTATTGTTTAGCATTCTTATACCTTTTTTATTAACTGGGCGAAAAGTTTTTAAATGCTTAAAAACATATACTTAGAACGGGTAGGGGTTAGGACATTCAAACTTATTTTTGGTCGTCCGATTTGGAATCAAAGCCGCCTCCAATCCAAAGAAAAACCCTACCCCCACCATTTAAGGTAACTACAATATAATATCCTCTTTTTTGATAATAAAAACCTTGATTATATCATCATAAAAAATAATAAAGGTTTTGAGTATGAAGAGTAGGACGATGGAAGATCATAGGAAAATGGCACCGTCCATGGTAAAATGTGCTATAATAACCTTGAGTGACTCCCAGGCAAGGGAACATGGAATAGTTGAGAGTCCACCATCTACTGACATTTCAGGTAAAATACTCTATGAAAATTTGAACGAGAAGTATCAAGTTATAGGATATAAGCTTATAGGTGATGAGCCGAAGAATCTTATAAAAGCAGTGAATGAGATGATCCGCAAGGGTGCTATGGTCATATTTACAACCGGTGGTACCGGGATTGGGAAAAGGGATATTACTATTGAAACCTTGAGGGGGTTATTCGAGAAAGAATTGGAAGGTTTTGGGGAGATTTTCAGATATGAATCTTATAAAGAGTTAGGGGCTGGTGCGATCTTAACGAGGGCTACTGCAGGTATATACAAGGATTCTTTCATCATAGCCCTTCCTGGTTCCCCTAATGCAGTTAGGATGGGGTTAGGTATTATCATAGATGAACTTGGACATATTATCAAACATGTGACAGAACACCAAAACCGTTAAGTTTATATATGAGAACCTTTGAAGATTATGAATGTAAATTCACCCCCAAAAAAAAACTATTTTTTACTAACAAAAAAAGAGGTGGCTTCCAGAGGGAGAGTTATACACCTCCCCCCCAATCAAATTAATTTTCACCCCCCCAAAGGATACACTGGAAGCCACCACCCCCCACACCCCCCCAAACTTATAATATTATTAACAACAAAATATTGTTAATATGAAAATCCTATTAGTATATTATTCACGTAGTGGGAACACCCGTAAGATCGCCAAAGAAATAGCATCAAAACTTAGATGCGACATCGAAGAAATAGAAGACACACAAAACCGCTCAGGGATAATAGGATTCCTAAGATCAGCCTACCAAGCCATGAGGGGAAAGGACACAAAATTGAAACCCTATCATAAGAACCCCCAAGACTATGACCTTGTAATCATAGGAACACCAATATGGGCTGGCAGACCATCAGTCCCCATAAGCACTTACTTAAAAGAAAACAAAGGAAAATTTAAGGACATGGCCTTCTTTTGCACTTACGGTGGCACAGGACTCGAGAATACAATAGAAACCATAAAAACGATAACGGACAAAAAACCAAGGGCGACATTAGATGTTAGAGAATCAGAGATAAAAAAGGAAGCCTATGATCCTAAAATAGAATCTTTCATAAAAAATGTCAAAAAAGGAGATTAGGGCGAGTCTATATCCTTAAAGTAGGGTTTTATGTCAATAACATAGGAACCATCAACAGCATCCAAACCTCTCACAATGAGATTGCTATCATCCACCTTCTTCAATTCAACAAGACATAAACCTATCGGATTAGGCCTCGAAGGGGCCCTAGTTGAGAAAACACCCCTCTCTTTCACACCACCCCTTGGTATGACCTTGAGAATGTCGCGCTCAGCCCGGTCCAGCCAATATAGGATGAAAAGGTGTTTATATTTTATTATGCCATCTAGTGCTTCTTGGAATTCTGGGAAAATATGGATAACACTATCCTCCTTAGCGTATATTCCTTGTGATGGAGCCTCTGAAACATCCCTATAAGGGGATCTCACAACACCAACTGGCTTTAAAACTATCTTCATACCTAACCCACTTTCAAGTTATCCCATGACAAATAGGGTTTAACAGCCCCTAATAATTAATTATTATATCATTGTTCATAATATTTTATTGGACTTTAAAAAACTATAGGATGGTATTATATTGATGGTTTTATTTGATATTGATAAAACATTGCTCATAGGTTCACATTGTCATTTTTATTCATTCAAACAAGCATTTAAAGACTTATATGGAGAGAATATAACATTAGACATCCCTAATCTTCAAGGCATGACAGATAAACAGATAATATACCATATCGCGAAGAAAAACGGTATAAGAATCAGCAATTTCAAGAATATCAGGGAAAGGATAGTTGACCATTATATAAAGAATGTGAAAAGAGAAAAAATAAAACCTCTCAAGGGGACCAGAGAAATACTAGACATCCTGGAAGATACAGGGATCCCTAAGGGCATAGTCACAGGTAACATAAAGGATATAGCATGGATCAAACTCAAAAAGGCGAAATTCAGCGACTATTTCAGCTTCGGGGCCTTTGGAGATGAAGGATGCCAAAGAAGCACCCTACTAAGACTAGCCCTAAAGAGGGCGAAGAAAATTCACAACAAAGTAAACCCCAAAGAAACTATAATAGTAGGGGACACCCCAAGGGATATACAAGCCGGAAAAAAAGTTGGCACAATCACAGTCGGCGTAGCCACAGGAGATTTCAGCATGAAAGAATTAAAAGAAGCCGGGGCAGACCATGTACTTAAAAGCTTAGAAGAGAAAGAAAAGTTCATAAAAATAATCCAAAAAAACATGATACCATGCGAATATTCATAATCGGCGCCACTGGAATGCTTGGCAAAGAAAGCCCCAGGGCAAATTTGTAAGGGTTATAAAAGGGGGAGAATCTCCGATGTTCAGTAGACCTCGCAAAGACTCGCCAACTTATGGGGATGGGAAGCTGTCATATTCTCCGATGAAAATAAAAGACAATTTTACATACTTGAAGGGTTAGCAGGTTCCTTAGTCCTCTCAGATTATGCAATAGTAAATTACAAGTGCACAAACCATTACTATCCAGGACATGAGGGTGGCATACGCTGGTATGATCCCATTCTATCAATAAAATGGCCCTTAAACCAAGTAGATGAGATTATATTAGAGAAGGACAAAAAATTGGAAGACTTTAAATGAGAAGACCATAAGATTATAGACTGATAAAATGAAGATTATACTGACGGATGGCGCCGGGTTTCATAGGAAGCAACTTCATAATAATTACATGCTAAAAAAAAGCACCCCACTATGAGATAACAAATTTGGACGTTCTAACATACTCCTGAACCTTGAAAACCTCCGAGAGGTCGAAGATAATCCAAATTACAAGTTCGTGAAAGGCGATATCACAGCCAAGAAATTAGTGGATAATCTCAGCCGCGGGGTTGACATTATAATAAACTTCGCAACCGAATCACATGTTGACAGGAGCATTCAAAATCCCAACAAATTTTAAAAACTAATGTAATGGGGGGCTCAAACACTACTAGAAGCCACTAAAAAAAAACATAATATACAAAAAATATATACAAATATCAACTTACGAAGTCTACGGATATTGTGAAAAATGTTATTTCACAGAGGGAACACCACTAGCACCTAACAGCCCATATGCAGCGAGCAAAGCCCCGGCCAACCTTTTTGTAAGGGCCTACCATAAAACTTATAACCTTCCAGCGAATATCACACGTTTATCCAACAATTACAGTCCCCTACCAATCCCCAGGAAGGTTCATACCTCTCATGATAACAAACGCCCTCGAAAACAAACCTCTACCAATCTATGGCGACGGAATGAACATAAGGGATTGGATCCATGTATATGATCATTGCAGGGCCATAGACCTAGTACTTCACAATGGAAGCCCAGGGGGAAATCTACAATATAAATGGTGGTAACGAGAAAAGGAATATAGAAGTTGTGAAACTCATCCTAGAAATACTTGGAAAAGATGAATTCCAGATTCGTGGATGACAGGCCAGGCCATGACAGGAGATATGCCCTGGACTCCAGGAAGATAAAGAAAGAAATAGGATGGAGGCCAAAATACAAGTTCAGGGAAGGACTAGAAAAAAGACAATAGAATGGTATGTCCAGAATAGGAGATGGTGGGAGAACTGGAGAATACCAGGAATATTATGATAAAATGTATGGAAAACGATTATATGGTTAAAGGGCCGATATTTACTGGGAGAACATTTCGAGAATACATTCAAATGTTCAATTTAAACCTCAAAAAGCTAGAAGGTAGGAGTATATTAGATTGTGCTGCGGGTGCGAGCTCATTCACTCCAATCATGCATAAGCTAGGATTTGATGTGAAGGCAGTTGACATCTCATATAATAAAAGTCCTGAGATACTTTACCAGATGTGCGCTGAGCATCTGAAGGTCCTTAAAAAGGCCTTGGAGAAAAAAGGCTCATATGTTTGGAAATTTTATAAAGATCCTGATGAGATGTTCAGGGAACGTTTAAAGGCTTGTAAGATTTTTAAATCAGATTATAGGAGGGGGAGGGGTGAGAGGTATATAATGGCTGATGTTAGGCAGCTGCCATTTCCAAGTGACAGTTTCCATCTTGTGCTCTGCTCCCACCTGCTCTATATCTATGATCATAGATTTGACTGGAAATTCCATTTGGATAGTATCAATGAGATGTTAAGGGTTTCAAAGGGTGAAGTGAGAATATACCCCCTCGTGAAGGAAGATGGTCGGAAGTCTATTTACTTGGAGCGTACATTAGAACATCTCCCTGAAAACGTTGATGCTAGACTAGAAAGAGTAGATTATATTTTCAGACCATCGGCAAATGAAATGTTACGCCTAGTCAAGTCTTTATCCGCTCTATGATTGCTCTGTGCATCCTTTTTATGAATTCTATCCTTTCTTCATACTTTAGAACGTCAAGGTATCCTTGCGCGACTAGGTTGAATGCGAATGGTGAGGGTATCTTTGTGTCTATCTTTTCTATTTTCATCGTACCATCTTTTATCCATTTGAGGACTTTCTTGGCATTTTTTATATCCATGTAGTCTTCTAGGACTTCTCTTCTCGCCTCTTTTAAGATTGGGAAGTTTTCATCTAATTCCTTGACGAAATTTAATAATATTCTGCTTTTTACTTGTTGTCTACCAACCGATTTTTCTTTACCTTTGTAGCGACGGAGTATCATGAGTGAACGTGCGGCACAATGCCTGAATCTGCCCGTTAAAATCTCTGTCTTGTCAATGGCTTCTGTGAGGATCTTCCGCAAATTTTCAGGGTCTAATTTTTGTAATGATTCTAATCCGCCCATTTTACCATCAGAACTTAGATAGAATCCATTATCTGTTACTGATATCATAACATCCCTTTTGTACTTTTTAGCGATGATATATGCTATGGCACGGGATAGTGCATCGTTAACTCTTCTGCCAAATAAACCATGAAATACTATGAATTTTCGCCCGCCAAATCCTTTATAGAATTCAACGAGTAAACGGCGCTTACTAGGTATCTTTGCATAGAGGTATTGTTCCCTAAAGTACTGGTAGATTGCATGGGCTGCATTATAATCAAGGTAAAGGTAGTCAGCTATGAAGTCTATTATTTCAGTTTTACTCTCCCCATAATGGAATTTAGCATCTATAATATCCCTGAAGCGTTGTATATCAACTGCCAAGTCAAATGAGAGTGGTAATTGTTCCGAGAACCATGATGGTATTGTTGGGGGTCCCGAGGCTGGGGTTACGTTAACCGTCATACCCCTAGTATAATTAAACTTGTAGATTTTCCCCCCTAATACGAACGTGTCACCTTTTCGCAGCTTTTCAAGGAATTCTTCATCTATTCTACCAACAACTTTCCCTTTACATTTCACAACAGCTGAACTCCTGTCTGGTATTGTGCCAATGTTTGTGGAATAGAGCATCCTTGCAAGCTTTCCGCGACGTCCGAACTCCCCATTTTCATGGTCTAACCAAATCTTAGCATAAACATAACGTTCTTCAAGGTCTGCATATTCTCCTGCAAGATACTTTAAAACTTTCATATAATCTTCTTTTGAAAGGTTCCGGTAACAGTAGCTCCTCCTCACGACTTCTAGGGCATATTCGATATCCCACTTGTGTTCTATGGCCATCCCATATAAATGCTGGGCCAATACGTCCAAACAATTTTCTGGTATTTCTATTTCATCGATTTTGCCCTCGAGACAATCTTTGAGTATCATGGCACATTCAATTAGATCGTCTCTGTCAGTTACTATGATACGACCCTTCGATTTTTCGTGTAGTCGATGTCCACTTCTTCCTATACGTTGCAGGGCTCTTGAAACCGACTTTGGAGAACTTAGGAGTATTACAAGGTCTATATATCCGATGTCTATGCCAAGTTCTAGTGATGTTGATGATACCACGGCCTTTAGTTTACCTTTTTTTAGTCTGTCCTCGGCTTCTAGTCTTAGTTCCCTTGATAGGGATGAGTGGTGGGCCATTATGTTATCATCTGAGTATTTGTTGGGGAAACGGCTTTTAAGGTTGTAGACTACGCTTTCTGTGCCGCTTCTGGTGTTGGTGAATATCAAGGTTGTTTTATGTTCGCTTATAAGTTCGTCGAGTATGTCATAGATGGCATTGGTAACTTCTTCGGGGTCTGCGGCAACTATATCATCTACTGGGCATATAAGTTCTAGATCCAATTTTTTCCTGTAGTCTACGTCGATTATTAGACAATCACGGGGTTTGCCTTCTTGGTATCCTACGAGGAATTTCGCAATCCTCTCTAGTGGGTGTACGGTAGCTGATAATCCTATCCTTGTGAAATTTCCTATAATGTGCTGTAAACGTTCCAAACTTAGTGAGAGGTGAACTCCCCTCTTGTTATCTGCTAGGGCGTGTATTTCATCAATTATAACATATTTTACGTGGGAGAGCTTTTTCCTGAATTTTGGGGCTACGAGTATGATCGAGAGGGTTTCAGGTGTTGTGATGAGTATGTGTGGTGGTTTCTTGAGCATCCTTGAACGTTCGCTTTGTGTTGTGTCACCTGTCCTCACAGCCTTTCTTATGCCAAGTTTTTTACCTGCTATTTTTTGGATCTCCTGTAGAGGTTCTTCGAGGTTTTTTTCTATATCATTGTCAAGGGCCTTAAGGGGGGATACATAGATGCAATAGATTTTGTCTTCTAATTTTCCCTTTTCAGCCAGTCTAGTTAGTTCACTTATTATTGATAGGAATGCTGTGAGTGTTTTTCCGGAGCCTGTTGGGGAAGATATTAGGACGTTTTTCCCGTGGTGTATTTCTTTTATTGCGTATTTTTGTGCTTCTGTGAAGTCCTTGAACCGGCTCTTGAACCATTTTCTAACCCATGGATGGAGTATCTTATATATTTCTTCGGAGTTGTATTTTTTCTCTTGTTTTTTTATCATCTCCATCCCCTTGTCGCTTGGTGTTCCATGATCCTGGTAATGTCCTCTACTGTCCCGAAGTCGAATATTTTGAAGTTTTCCACCGCATATACCCTGAATTGTGATAGTCTAGTTTCTTTTAGAAGGGGCGAGATTATGGCTTCATGTAGTATGTCTGATCCTTCAGTTACAAAATTGAATGATGGCATAACAACTAATTCTTTGCCCCTGAATGGGCCTTTAAGGTAGCATTTGATCTTTTCTATCCTCTCCCCGCTCCTAAGGCCCACACAAGGGTGTTCGTGGCCTATTATTATCGTCTGGGTTTCTATTTTCTCTGGGATGAAATGGCCATGGGTTATGAAATGATCTTGAAATTTCATAAAATCTAATATTTTAAAGTTTTTCAAGTGTGATATGTAGGGTATGATAGGGTCGTGGTTGCCTTTTATTAGGGTGATTTTTTCGAAATTTTCTTCTAGGTAATCTAGTAGTCTTTTAAGTTCCTTATTTTCTTGGTAGGTGACCTTACCAAATTCGTGTTTTAGATCACCATTTATTATAATATTCTTAGCTCCTGATGATTCTTTTATTTTGTCGATCCTGTCTATTATCTTCTTGAATTGGAAACTGGGGATCATGAATCCTTCCTTGTTAAGGTATTGTTCATATCCTAGGTGTAGGTCTGCGATTATCATCGTATCTTCTATTAAAAGTGCCAGGTCGCAAACTTCAAGGGTAGGGGTTATCTTGAATGTGCCGATCATATCCACCTTGTAATTATTTTAGTAGGGGCAGAATAAATTTTTTTGTGGGGGGATTCTAGAATTGGAAAATCTTTGGAAAACTTCAATGTGGGGGGGAATAGTGTTAGGTGATTTTGAGACTATTTATTATGAACGCAAGGTTCCTTTTTTCCTTTTCAAACTTTTCGATTTTACAAGTGAATACCAATTGATAATATTTTTCTCCTGGTATCTTTTCGATGAAGATAACCACATATTTATATTTACCACTATGTGATGTGGAGATTATTTGATATGCTCTCATCCCATTTATTGTCAAAGAACCTTCTGAAGCTATCTTAGAACCTTCATGAATTATCATTAATCCTGTGTTTGGCTTATAATATGATGTCTTCCCACTTCTAGCGCTCTTGTAGAAATTCACAATTTCTTCTAGCGAACCTGCCGAGCCAACATCCAATATATCGAAACGAGTTTTTTTATCATGTGTATCTCGCACGCTGAACATTGAATAATTTAACATTTCTCCTAGTTCCTCTGAGACATTTGTGACATTAATTTCACCCCAACCAGCTGGATAGGTGAGTGAAGGCGCTTCTTCCCAATCATGAGGGTAAACAAAGGAAATATTATCTTTAGAGAAGGTTTTAGGTTTATTGTCCTCTGGAGATTTAAAGAATAGTACAAGAAAAATTATAATTAAACCAGCAACTATTAATAGTAGATGTTTACGTGACATTTATTTCCCCTAATTCATACTTTGATGGGGGATCATTTATGTATTTTTAGGATGATGGTAATAAACCCGCTTATTGCTTGTTTCGAGAATTGAGACAGTAAAATCTGGGGAGTTGGACTATGAAAGGATTATGATTGTATTTTCCTTAAAGCTTGATTAGCAGCCTTTTTAAATTCTTTATCCCCCTTTCTTCTCGCCTTTTTTATGGGTTCTATCGCCCGCTTATCTTTTAAGTCTCCGAGGGATCTTACAGCCGCAAGTTTCACGCCCCAATCTTCATCTTCTAGGGCTTCTATAAGGGGTCCCACAGCCCTTTTATCGCCTAATTCCCCAAGAGCCCTTGCGGCGAACTTCCTAACACCCCAATCCTTATCCTCAAGTGCTTTGATAAAATGGTCTGTAACTTTAGGATTACCTATCTTTTTAAGTGCATATACTATATACCTTCTTATAGGCCCTTTCTTCTCATCTAGTAATTTAATTAGCTTATCAAGGGATATTTCACCAAGTTCGGCTAACTTTTCGGCTGCTGCAAATCTTACAGGATGACTTTCGTCTTCTAGAAAATTGATAAGAATATTAACTGATTTTGGTTTGTGTGGAAGATTTTTGATCATATTGATTTTATCATGTTTTTCATTAACCATTGAGATCCTCCTATTATAATTTGATCCCATAAAAAGAGGTTAAATTATTATCATAATTGGTTATATAAATTTTTTCATGTAGAATACAACAAAATATGTCCGCTTTTTTTGTGGATTACATTTTAGTGTGGATATTCATCATAGATCTTTGGGCGTCTATTTTCCAAGAGTGGTAATCTTCTCCTAATTTTTTCCACTCGTGAAAGGTCTATTTTAACATTTTTAATGGTTTCATCAGCCCCGG
Organism: Methanothermobacter sp.; assembly: GCA_030055615.1. Taxonomy (NCBI): domain Archaea; kingdom Methanobacteriati; phylum Methanobacteriota; class Methanobacteria; order Methanobacteriales; family Methanobacteriaceae; genus Methanothermobacter; species Methanothermobacter sp. The sequence goes on from JASFYN010000002.1 coordinate 122,474, forward strand.
CCTCGTATATGACCGACCCCCAGGGATCCACTACCATTGAATGGCCATAGGCCACGTAATCTGCTCTTTTATCACGTGCAGGGGACGCTGCAACCACGAATACTTGGTTATCTATCGCCCTGGCCCTTATTAGCGTCTTCCAGTGTGCGGGGCCTGTTACCATGTTGAAGGCTCCTGGGAATATGAGTATTTTGGCTCCTTGGAGTGTCATTATCCTTGAAAGTTCTGGGAATCTTATATCATAGCATATGCCTATCCCTATTTTCACATATCCTACTTTGATTATTGTTGGGGTTCTTCCGGCTAGTAGTGTATCTGATTCTTTGAATGTTATCTTACCTGGTATGTCAATATTGAATAGGTGGATTTTCCGGTGCCTTCCTATGATATCCCCTTCTTGGTTTATGGCGAATGAAGTATTATATATGCCTTCTTCTGTTTTTTCAGGTATTGAACCTGCTATGATATTGACTTGGAGCTCTTTTGCGACACTTTTTAGCCTAGTTATTGTGGGTCCATCTTGTGTCTCGGCATATTCTTGGAATCTACTGTTATCATAGGGGCAGTTGAACATTTCAGGGAGTATTATGATCTCGGATCCTTCCTTGGCGAGTTTTCTGATCATCTTTTCTGCTTTTTTAATATTTTCCTCTTTTTTGTTCACGACTTTCATTTGGCATATTCCTAGGTCCATTTTAGATCCCCACACAGATTTAGATCTTTTTATCAGTCCCCCTGCCAAAGATGTAAAATATTACCATCTTTGGAAATGAGACACTTTTTTTGTGAAGTAAAAATATTATAGGTGATGGTTATATAACAGTAATGTGGGGATAAAATTGTACCCCTGTTTTTTTGGAGAGTAGTGACCATGGATCCTTATAATGAGATGGATAAAATAAGGGAGTCTCTGCGACGTGAAGGTTATATAGCTGATGATAATATCCTAGTTGTCATTTTCTTAGCCTTTAATTTGAAAAAGCCTATTCTAGTGGAAGGCCCTCCAGGTACTGGTAAGACCGAACTTGCTAAAAAGGTTGCCAGTGCATTTGATTTGGACTTTTTTAGGATACAATGTTATGAGGGTATAACATTTGAGCAGATTGTTGGTGAGTGGAATTATCAGAAACAGCTTTTAACGCTTGAGAAAGCTAGAATAACTGGTGTTGATGAGGATGTTTTTAAAGAGGATTTTTTCATCAAGAGGCCTTTACTTTCAGCTTTTATAAATGATAGGCCATCCCTTATACTTATAGATGAGATAGACAAGGCTGATGAGGAGGTTGAAAGTTTTCTACTCCAAGCTTTGGGCGAGAAGCAGATTACAGTTAATGATCTTGGAACATTCGAATTAGAGAATGATCTGATGGTATTTCTAACATCTAATTCGCAGAGGAACCTCCTTGATGAGACTAGGGACCGCTGTTTATACCTTTATATTGATTATCCGAGCCCAGAGAAGGAAATGGAGATAGTGAAGGCCCAGGTGCCTTCAGCACCTCCAAAGCTTATAAAAGAGGTTGTAGAGGTTGTCCATGAGATAAGAAAGTTGGATGTGATGAAAAAACCATCTATAAGGGCTACCATAGACTGGGTTAAAACATTATTAGTCCTTGGGATGGAAAGCTTAAACAGAAAAACATTTGAAGAGACCATCGGAGTGGTGTTTAAAAATAAACATGATAAAGAGAAGGCTATGGATTTAAATCTCCGCAGATGGGATAAAAGTGCATAAGATACCACCCCCACAAGAGTTGACCTTCCCCGTTATAACATCATGCCCTAATTTCCATAATTTTTTTTAAGACCTTAAATTGGGAGGATTTAATGATTATCCAATTTTTTCCAAGATCGTGCTATGAATGGGGGGGATTCTGTGTGTGTAGCAATTGCACTATTTTAAGCGATCCACTAAATCATCAAGATTTTCACTGCCTTCAAACAATTAGTCCTATAAAGGGCTTATTACTTGGAGTCATATGATGATGGCTGTTCAGTATAATATTCATTACGGTGGTGCCCCTCCCCCTTTTTTATGTGGTTAGGATCAAACATTATAATTATCGTGGGGAAGGGAGAGTAGTTGGGGGGAGTGTATTTCTATGAAGATATTGGAGCTTTCCCAAGTTCTTAGGAAAAAGGGAATACCAGTGAGTATAAGGAGTACGAAACTAGCTTATTCTGTATATGAGATTTTCAAAGGAAGTTCACATCTTAAGGATGCTCTTGCATCTGTTTATGTGAAAGATAAAAAGCAATTAGAGGTCTTTGAAGAAGCCTTCAATGAAGTCTTCCATGGAAAAGAAAAGGATGAAATAGAGGAGAGTAAATTAAAGACTAGGCAAGATTCTGGGATAGTGGTTGAAGAACCGGAAGGAATGGTCTTGGTCGAAGAGGAGATAGATTTTCAGCCTCCAATTGTGGATCTTCCTCATCTTGACCGGGATGAAAGGTCGCTCCTCGAAATGGATGTTAGCAAACTAGACTTTTTTGACACTAGAATATTTGAGTTATGCAAGAAGCTCGGTCTTAAAATCGCTAATAGAAGATCTAGAAGATTTAAAGGTTCAAGGGTTGGCCGGCCCGATATAAGGAAGAGCATTCGTAAGAACCTTAAATATGGTGGCGCGCTCATAGAACTCATCAATAAGAAACCTTCTATTAAAAAGAGTCAGCATATCTTCCTATGTGATGTTAGTGGTTCTTGTGATTGGATAAGCAACTGGTTTTTTTGCATAGTCTACGCGGCACAACACACATTCTATAATTCCCGTTTCTTCGATTTTGATAATAAGATTGTTGAAACAACAAAAGCCCTACAAGAGGATGATCTTCTAACGGCTTTCCAGAATTTGAGGGTTTCCAGGCAACAGAATATGATGTTACATGGCACATCAAACATGTACACTGCATTTAAGGAGTTCAAGGAGAATGTTGTGTTCCCACCACGCTCCTACATTATAATATTAAGTGATTGTCGTGATTGGGCCGGGCCACGTGAAGGTGGCATTCCATTGAGTGCTAGGGTTCTTGAAGAGATCTGTCAACGTTGCCGTAAAGTTCTAATATTGAATCCTGAAGATAAAAGTAAGTGGGATGTTGTTGACAGTTGCGTATCATATTATATGGATGCAGGTGCTAGTGTAAAGGAGGTTAGGAACCTCAGACAACTTGCACAGACTATCGAGAAAATATGAAATCGTCCAGGGTTACTTTATGGTCTTTTTTCAGCTCCTGTGGCGGTTCTAGGCTCTTAAATTCTAATCCTTCTGCTTCTAGCAATTCTTTGGCATCTTGTGTTATTGATGGAGCGACTAGAACACCCCTTACACCATGTTTATCGTCCTTAAAATCTTCTAAGTATCTTTTAAGTTGCCTTACAGCATTTACACCAGCCCTTCTGCTTTTCAATTCTAATACCATTAATGATCCGCTCTCGTCCTTCCCTAGTATGTCTATGAAACCATTTGATGTTTGATATTCTCTTGCTATGGGCCTGAAGCCCTTTTCGATAATATTGGGGTATTCTAGTATGAGCTGGCACATGTCTTCTTCATGGCCTGCCACTTCCAGTTCATGGATATCTTTGGCAAGGTAATAGGAGAGGGTGTGAACCTTTTCTATTTCTACTGTGAGTTTCTCTGCCGGTTTCCTCCTTATACTTTCAACTAGGATCTTCCCATCTTCTATTTTTACTTTCGCCTTTGATCCTGGTGGTTGCCAGTTAACTGGTTCGACCTTCCGATCCTGGTGTATTAGAAATGAGCCGTCAGGTTTTATTATTATCAGTCTTTCCCCAGGACCTAGTCTGCTCTTGGCACGACCATGATAGTATACTCTGCAACATGAGAATATAATGATCATGGCCCTTTTACGGAGACCCTCTTTTATTATCTTGTAGGTTTCCTTGCTTGTGGGATTTTCTAGGCTCGTAAATCTCCTATTAGTCATTCAATCACTTTATATAATGCTTAATACTTATATACTCTAAAGTTCCCCTTGAGGATAAAATGTTAAGGGAGTTTATTATAGAAGCCGAGATTGCGCCAGCATATTATGTGGATCTTCTGGAATTTATAATGCGGTATTCTGATTTCAAGGATGCTAGGATAGTATATGATAGGCTGGTTTTCACCGTGGAGTATCCTTTAGGGGTTATAAATGGTGATTTGCAAGTTGGAGAAAAGATTAAGATAAGCTTTAGTTATCCTCCCACTTTAAAGGATAAGGTGGAGGAATTGTATGATGATATTTTTTTCCTTATACAATTATTTGAGGAAGAGCTGAGGAGGAGCACATTATATTTCGCGTGGGTTGAGGGGCAGGATATAATCCCTGAGAAACCTTCATCATTAACTAGGAGAATATCTAAGGCGCTTTTTGGCAGCAACCTACTAGTTCTTTTTATTGTTTTCCTTGTTTTTAATATTTTATTGTTCATTTTATTGGGATTCTATGCTGTTATTATAATCTTGCTTATGCAGTTTTCCCTCATTCTGTTATCTGACAAGTTATATTCGATTATGGGTGAATGGCAGATAACCCCAGAGAACCCTTTTGTCCATATACTTATGTACCAGTTACCAGGTAGGGATTTAAGGTTTTTTCAGGAAGTTTTCGGGGATCTCCTAATTAATATAAAAAGGGAGATTTATGATAAGTCCTTGGCATTAGGGGAGTCGCCCACTTGCGAGCTTGGCAGGGATGTTCTAAGAAGGTATGGTTTTGATTGCACGCCTTTAAATGAAAAATCGAAGATTATCAATGTTTATGGCCTTGTTAAATCCGCCGCTTCCAAGTTCGGGATCTCCATACCCAAGATAATGATCTCTAATACCATGCTCCCTAATGCTGCTGCCATAGGCCCTAGTCCGCGTAGAGGCCTTATACTTTTAACAACAGGACTTTTAACCCGTTTGGATGATGAGGAGTTGCTTAGTGTTATAGGTCATGAGTTGGCCCATCTTATGGGTAGGGACCCTATAATACTTTTCGGTATAATAGCTGGGGAATTTATATTAAGGTTGACCGTGCTTTTACCCATTGTAGCCATGGCACCATTGTTATATGTACTTGTCATTTTTTGGCTTATATTCTTCGTGGCAAAGTTTTTCGAAGCTAGAGCGGATCTTTTATCCGCAATTGTTATTGGAAAGCCTGAAAAGCTTGCAATAGCGTTGCAGAAGATAGGGTATAAAAGATTTGAGAGGGGTGTTGATAGGATATTCTCATGGCTTTTTTGGGATCCTCATCCACCATTATATTTCAGAATAATGAGGTTAAAGAATCTTAAAATTGGAAAGGTTAAAAGTCCATTATTGGAATCTGCGAAGGATGTTATACGTGGTTTCCTAGGTTCCATCAAATCTTTTTGAGGAGTTTTTCAATATTGAGTTTATTAAGATCCCATGAATCTTTCATCCCATATCTCTTGGCTATGAATTCAACATCCTCTCTGTTTAGGATATTTTGGAATAGATCTTCTGATTTTTCCACTTCAGAGTCTATAATTTTCTCTAATTCGATTATGGCTTCCTTTAGTATTTTATCAGATTCTGGGTTTTTGAGGAGTCTTTTAATATAATCTGATTTTGTGGGTGGGCTGTAGTCAAAGAATCCCTCTAAATGTTTCTGGTGAGAAATGAACTTGTATAGGATGATCAATTTATCTTGCAATTCCTTGGCTTTATCTCTACTTAACATTTTAGGACTCTACCCCTCTAACATAGTTTTTATTATTTTTTTCTTACATATGGATAAATATGATTAGGGGGTGGTATTATTGTATCTTTTGGAACTTGATCGTACAATGTGTGTTTCTTGTGGTACTTGTGTTGATATTTGTCCTGAAGTTTTTGAATTTGCCGATGATGGGCTATCGTCGATAAAAGGTGTTGAACTCTTGGACTTGCAGAAATTAGAAATGGATGATCCATTATGCACTAAAAACGCCATGGAGAATTGTCCAAGTGGGGCTATAAATGTTTATAGTGATTAGGATGATCAGGCCTTTATATTTCACTTTGCCAGAGTTCACTTTTGAATCTGGTGAAACACTAAAAAACCTTAAAGTAGAATATACTTGTATAGGGGAGCCTAAGGTTGACCCTGATGGTTTTATCATTAATGGTCTACTCCACATCCATGGATGGGGTGGGGATTATTTATCAGTAAAAAGACTACTACCCTTGATAGGGGAGGGCAAACCCTTAGAGGGATTCTTTATAATAGCTCCAACATCCTTAGGATCTCCCAGGTCGAGTTCACCTTCAACAAGTGGTCTTGGGGTAGAATTCCCCCAGTATACCATTAGGGATATGGTTAATTTCCATTATGAATTTATTAGGAGAAAATTCAAGATCCAGAAACTTAAAGGTGTTATCGGCGCGTCCATGGGGGGTTTCCAAGCCCTTGAATGGGGTGTATCTTATCCAGATTTCATGGATTTCCTGATATTACTTGTTACAACATTCAAGGTTAGGGGTATTAACTATGCCATCTTTGAATATATGAACAGGCTTATAAAAGCGGATCCAGCCTATAATGATGGAAAATACAGGGAAAATCCCAGTTTAGGAACTTGCCTCGCTTCAATGTTTATGTACTTTTATGGATTTTCTAGAGAATATTATAACAGCCTAGATAATATGGAGCTTTTGGATTCAATGATAAAGGCTGGAGAAGAAGGCATGGAACTTGATGCAAATGATATCATATGGAGGAACAATGCTGCCATGAAATTCAACCTAGAAGATAAACTAGATGATATCCGAGCAGATACTCTAGTTGTGGGTATAAAACAGGATCAGTATTTCCCACCATCTATTGATACTATTCCGCTTTCAAAGATGATTAAAAATTCAAAGACTATAATTTACGATTCCATCTGCGGGCACTTTGGCGTGAACGAACTTGAAAAAATCCAAGGAGAACTTAAAAAGTTCATAGAACCCCACCTACCAGTGGATGGGTGAATATGAAGGTTAAGATTGTTGATTTCGGTTTTGATAAAAGTAAGTCCCTCAATTATATAAAATATCTTGTATTTGGGCTTGAAAGAAGCTTAATGGAAAAACTTGCACAGAAACTTGAAGAGGAAACAGAAATACAAAACGACAGATTATTGATAACAGCCTATTATGAGGATAAATATTATCCCCTCGGCTCTGAGGAGGCTAAAATTCGCTTAGAGGATTTTATAGCAAGAGAGGAGATAGAAATGACAGTATATCTTTCAAGCCTCCTCGAAGATTAATCCTTCAATGTGGGGTGTTAGTCCATGAAACTGGATGAAAGATATAATTTTGGTGATTATCTTTATGAAAGGGATTATTGGATCATATTCTTGTCACCTAATCAAGGCAATCTTGGAAGCTGTGTCGTGGTTTTGAAAAGGAGGGAGGAGTTCTTAAGTAACATAAAAGAAGATGAATGGATTGAATTACGCATTATCATAAAGGAGCTTGAAAACGCCGTTAAAAAGGCTTTTGACGCCACATTATTTAATTGGGGGTTTCTCATGAATACATTTTACCGGAAAAATAGTCCACCACCATGGCTTCACTGTCACTTCATCCCGAGATATGACCATAAAGTTGAACTCAATGGTGAAATATTTGAGGATCCCTACTTTGGCTACATGAGACCCTGGGGGCCTATTAAAATATCTGAAAGAACCCGAAAGATTATAAAAGAAAAAATACTTGAAAATATAGACATTATATGAGTTTTTCTAGTTTTTCTTTAAATTCCTTTCTGTGCCTTTTTTCTTCATCTATTATATGTTTTAGAACCCCTACAACTTCTTCATCATCTATTAACCTTATATGCTTTTCATATTCTTCTATGCCCTCTGTTTCTTTTTGTATTTGCACCTTAAGGGCTTCTTTCACGTCATCTTCCATGTATTTTATTTTTCCAATTTCCATTGAAGGTCTACCACCCCTTTTCGTTATTAGGTCAGCAAGCCACCACATATGTCTCATTTCATCCGCCGCAACACCCTCTGTCAACCTACTTATCTCACAGTCATTTATTACAAAAGCGTTATAAGTGTAAAGCATTGTAGCTTCAAGTTCCCCTTTAAAGTCAATGTTTAAAAGTTTTATTATTTCATGATTATCCATTGAAATCCCCCCACAATTGATGATAAAATATTATCCCTATTATAATATTAAGTTAATAGGGGGATGCAAAATAATTGATAATATAGGGGATGGTGATTTATTATGGTTTCTAAAGTTTATTTTGCAGATCTAAGGGCTAGATCGGCTGATGAGAATAAAGGAAGTAAAATAAAGAGACTTTTTGATAAAGTATATGATGGAATGTTCTTAGAGGATGATTTAGTAGCTGTTAAGGTTCATTTTGGCGAAAGGGGGAATGATTCTTTTGTAACTCCAATACTTTTAAGGTATATTGTTGACAAAGTTAAAGAAAGCACCAAAAATGTTTTCTTAACAGATACCAATACCTTATATCATGGTTCAAGGCACGATTCAGTTGAGCATCTCGTTACTGCAATACTCAATGGTTTTGATTATGCTGTTGTTGGGGCCCCACTTATAATCGCAGATGGACTCCAAAGCAAAAATGAAAGAATTGTAAAAGTGGGCCAGAAACATTTCGATACTGTGAAAATAGCTGGAGACATTTATGAAGCTTCTGGGATGGTTGTAGTGTCACATTTTAAAGGTCATGGAATAAGTGGTTTTGGCGGTGCTCTTAAAAATCTTGCAATGGGTTGCGCGACCATAGAGGGGAAACTAGAACAGCACGAGTGCGCAAAACCTATAATGGAAGGTGATTGTGATCTTTGTGGCATCTGTGTGGAGAAGTGCCCTGTTGGGGCTCTCAAACTAGCCGAAGATGGTGTGGAGATGGACTATGAGGAATGTATAGCTTGTATGAATTGTATGGACACATGTCCAAACGAGGTTTATGACCTCAATTGGGAGGAAGACGTGCCAATATTCATTGAGAGGATGATGGAGTATTCCCTGGGCGCTGTTAAAGGTAAAGAGACCAAAATTTTATATTTTAATTTCCTTATGAATATAACGCCTGATTGTGATTGCGTGGCTTGGAGTGATTATCCAATCGTACCAGATATAGGGATTTTAGCATCTAAGGATCCTGTTGCAATAGATGCCGCAAGTTATGATCTTGTAAACAAACAGATGGGCCTTAAGAATTCCATGCTAGAAAAGAATTTTGAGGAAGGTGCCGATAAGTTCAGAGGAGTGTGGAGTGAGGTTGATGCAAGATACCAGCTAGTATATGCCGAAAAGATTGGTCTCGGATCCATGGACTATCATCTTATAAAAGTATGATTCTATGATGATACCTCTAACATCCTTTCCACGGCCTTTCTAGCCCTTTTCGCTATCTTATCTGGGACTTTGACCACGTATTCTTCTTTTAGAAGTGTTTTTTTCACCTTGGGGAGTGTGTGTAATTTCATAGGCTCGCAGATAGCCTCCTTGCATAAGGGTATGAGATTTTTGTCCGGAAATTCCATTTTGATCCTTGTGGTCATATCTACTTCCGTCCCTATTATGAAGTCTCGATTTGGGGATTCCCCAACTCTCCTCAGCATCCCACCAGTACTTAGTATCCTATCTGCTAGTTTTTGGACTTCTGGGTCGCACTCTGGGTGTATTAACACTTCTGCATTTGGGTATTCTTTTTTTAATTTTTTGACCTGCTCTACTGTGAACATTTTGTGGACGTAGCAGTGGCCATCTTCTGGCACTGGTACGATCTCTTTGTCGGTATGTTGTGAAACATACCATGCTAGATTCTTGTCAGGTCCGAATAATATTTTGTCCTCTTTTAGGCTTTCGATCACTTGCACTGCATTTGCTGAAGTGCATAGTATGTCTGCTTCAGCTTTTGCCTCGGCTAGGGTGTTAACATATAATACTACCGCGGCATCTGGATGCTCCTTTTTGGCCTTTTTCAATTCTTTCAAGGTGAGCATGTGGGCCATGGGACATTCTGCCTCTTTATCAGGGATTAATATTTT
>JASFYN010000002.1:140000-251144 GCA_030055615.1 Methanothermobacter sp.
CGGGGTTGAACTTTGGTTTTGGCTCTTTTGGGGTTTTTATTTTTTTGAGTAGTTCTCTGATCTGTTTTATTGGGAGTTTATGGACTGTCTTTTTTGAATCGATTACCATCTGTATATGTTTTTTTATCCATTCCGGGTCTTTTCTAGGGTGTAGAAGTAGTATACGGTTATGTGAGTATTGTGTGTTAGCATATGGGAGTATTTTATTGATTATATCCTCGTATAATCTTTGGGCTCCCTCACCTTTTAGAAAATGTGGTGTTGGATCCCCTAGTAGATTATTTATGATTTCAATGGCTTTTTTTTTGCTTATTCCCTCTATTTGGGCTAAACGATCCACTTCTTTATTTTCAACTAGCCTTGTGAGTTCTTTTTCGCCTCCAAGTTCCTCTAGGATCTTGTCGGCTAACTTATCTCCTATACCTTTTACTTTTTTGAGATCTTCCCGTCCAAAAATAGTGTTTGACATTGTCCATTATCTGGGGGGTGTTATTTAAGTTCCTCTAGGATCTCTGATACTATTTTAAGGAATTTTTGGATGATAATCCTATTCTTTTCCTCGTCCTGTTTCCTTTTTATGGCGATTGAATATAAGTCCGCTAATCTTTCCACTATTTCAAGGTCCTTTTTGTCATAGCCTTCACCTTTGTTTGCGAGAGCTATTATGCCTACAAGTTCATCTTGTAATAATGCTGGGACCATGAGTAGGTTTTCAATTTTCACATGATCTGCTGGGATGGCAGGCAGTCTATGATCTTCTTGTGGATTATTGGACATTAATGGTTTTCTGTTCTTCATGATCCAATTCCATAACCGGGTCATTTTGGGTTTTTCTTTTAGTTGGCATTCTTTTAATGTCTCTTCTGGTATGATGCACTCCTTTACTTCCTCCATGTTAACGGCTTCTATAATACAAAATTGGCTGCCTGTAAGTTTTCTTGCATACTCTATAACGTTATCAGATATCTTCTCGATTGATATGGGTTCTAAGAGTTTTTTAGCAAGATTTGCTAATGCTCTGCTTATCCTGTTCTCCTTTTTAAGAGCCAGTTCATATTCTTTAAGTGCTGTGATGTCTTTGAATATTCCGGTTATGCCAACAATTTCACCCTCAGAATCTCTTAGAGGTGAAAGAGACACCATAAAATATAATTTTTTACCGTTTTTTTCCCATTCCCAATGGTATGTTCTTGATTCACCCTTTAATACTTTCTGGTTTTGTTCATGGTGTAGTTCACCAGCAGTTCCGAAAACTTCCCTAGGAGTTTTCCCTATCATTTCCTCCTCGGCCAAACCATAATCTTGTATTTGACCTGATACCATAGTATATTTTTCATTAGCATCTAGGGTGAATAGGACATCATTTAATGATCTTATAATTGCACGATATCTTTCCTCGCTTTCCCTCAATTTTTTCTCTATTTTATGTTTGTAGAGTGTTATTTCAATTACACTGTGTAGTTCCCGGTCTTCGAAAGGTTTTATAATGTAACCGAATGGTTCTGTCACCTTAGCCCTCTCAAGGGTCTTCTTATCAGAATAAGCCGTTATATAAATGATGGGGATTCTGAATCGTCTCCTGATCTCCCCTGCTGCTTCTATACCATCTATTTCACCCTTAAGGACGATATCCATAAGTATGACGTCAGGTCTTGTTTTCTCAGCTAATTCTATAGCCTCTTCACCTGTAGTTACAGTAGCAGTAACCTCATATCCTAGCATTTCTAGGCGTTGTTTGATATCCATAGCAACTATGTTCTCATCTTCCACTATCATTACTTTTGCCATGATCCAAACCCCAAGCTTGAATTACCCCATTATATATTATATTCTATAATATAAATTGGATTCAATGTATATTTGTATCGAAGGAATAGATGGAGCCGGTAAAACAACACAATGTAAACTCTTGAAAGACTGGCTTAATAAAAATGGATACAAAGTAGAGCTTATCAGAGAACCTACCCAGTCACCCATTGGTAGAATCATAAGAAAAATACTAAATGAACCAAAACTACCAACTGACGACCAGCAAAAGATACTAGGCCTATTATTTGCAGCTGACAGACTACTCTTGAAGGATAAAATCCAAAAGGCAAAGGATGAAGGGATTATCATAGTAAGTGATCGATGCTTTTATTCTAGCATAGCATACCAAGAACCAGAAGATTGGATAAAAGAAATAAACAAATTCGCCATAAGACCAGATATCGTCATAATCTTGGACATCAACCCTGAAAATGCCCAAGAGAGATTTGAAGGCCTTGAAAGGTTCGAGGAGAAGTCATTCCTTGAAAGGGTGAGGAAAAAATACCTTAGAATAGCAGAAGAAAATGGATTCTTCATAGTGGATGCTAACAGGGGCATTAACATCATACAAGATGATATAAGGAAGATAATAGCACCTTACCTTGGCATTTGCAGATAGATTATCTACTCTCTAATTCCTTTATGCGCTCGTTAAAATATTTTATGATCTCATCCTTAGCCTTTTCAAGCTCCTCTAATTCCCCTTGAAGAACCGGCCCTTGATCTGTCTGAACTAGCTCCACATCATACTTCTCCATAATCTTTATAATCATACTACTTGTTATCCCATGTGGCAATCTCATCTCATATAACATTGCATAACCACCTATTCAAGGTATGTCCTAGCGGGTTCGAAAATCTCTATCAAGTATTCGCTAACAGCATTTTTAAGGTCAAGTGGGTGTAATTCGCCGCTGGAATATGCTTTTATGAGCTCTTCACGGCCAAGTTCAAGGTCGCCTCCGAACTTCGCAGGCCTTTTTATCAACATCCTATCATACATTGGTAGTATAAGATATTCAGCCATCTCTATTATAGGGTTGCCTTTTATCTCCTTCATTGGACAATAGCTTTTCTTTATCTTTTCCCTGATAACTTCTGGTGGATCGTCAATTGCTATAAAGTTGCCTTTACTAGATGACATTTTCTCCCCACCATCTGTTCCATGGAGTAGGGGTGTGTGCATACATACTGGTGCATTGTAGCCAAGCCTTGGGAGGTTTTCCCTGGCAAGCATGTGTATTTTTCTCTGCTCCATACCACCCAATGCAAGATCTACTCCTAGGAATATCATGTCAATGACTTGCATGAGGGGGTATATGACCTCCGCGACCTTTGGATTTTCAGCTTCCCTTGTTATCTGCGCCATACTCCTTTTAGCCCTCGCTAGTGTCGTTATAAGTGACAATTCATAGAGTTTATGTGTGTACTCTTCTTTTGTCTGGAAACTTGAACCTAATATGAACTCTGTATCATCTGATAGTCCAAGGGCCTTGAAGCATCTCTTATTGTATTCTGCCATTTCTTTTATTTTTTCCATGGAGCCTTTGCTATTAAGGTGAGCATGATAATCTGCTAGGAGCACCTTTACTTTGAATCCTATTCTTTGAAGGTCTAGGAGTTTCATTACTGTGATGGCATGGCCTACGTGTATTTTCCCTGATGGTTCGTAGCCGATATATGCGACTGGTTCTTTTTTCTGGAGTTTTTCCCTGAGTTCTTCTTCGGTGATCAATTCTATAGTGCCTTTCTTCGCGATTTTTATTTTTTCTTCGATATCCACTTTTATCACCATAGAATGTATGTTTTTCTGTCTATTTGGATTACTGATACTTGGTCGCCAATCTTTAAATCTTCCATGCCGGGTTTGAGTTTGAGGTCTATTGGCTCATAGCTTATAGGATCCAGTATTTGGATCCTACCAGGGGATATTGCCGTGACTGTGGTTTTCTTTATATCTTTTGGGGTTGCTATCCTTTCTATTTTCTGGTATTCACGCCAGAGTGTGGTTGACATCTCTTGTCTATCAAGGTCGTAGAATAGTATACCATGGGCGTCCATGGCTTTTATAATCCCCACACGACCTTTATATGATATGAAGTCTCCTTTTTTGAACTTTGGTAATTTGAATGAAATCCATATCCTGTAGATGTTTTTGCCAGTGGATTTGTCTCTTCCCATGAGCTTGGGGGATTCTTTCACAAGTCCCCCGAACTCCTCTCGAAGTGCTGCTATAACCCGCTTGGCCGCCTTATATGATCCTATGTAATAATCTACACCCTCTTTTTGCCTGGTTTTCTTGGCAAGATATGCTAGTTTGTCTTTTCTCCATGATTTTTGGAGGGTTTTGTTTATTATCTGTTCTGACCTTTTTATCTCTTCCGGTTCTAGGCTTCTTTCATCTGCTCTTAATTGTATGACTGCTTCGTAATATCCAGACTTGTATTTACTGCAATATGGGCATGCACTTTTTTTTAATCTTACCTCTGTATAGAAGTCTTGCGTAACCTCCTCTCCTATGACTTTTGCTTTTGCTGTTACTATGCAAGAGCTTATGGTACCCCTTTTTTGGAGTATTTCAAGATCCACTATGACATCCTCTACTTTTTTTTGGATATTTTTTTCGAGGGCGCGATAGATTATTTCATCTTCTGGGACGCCCCTTCCAGTCCATTTTCCATTGATTAATTGCGCATTGCAGTGTGCGCAGACTTCAACTTCTATCCCTTCTGGAACTTCTAGAAGCTTGTATTCTTCAAGGAAACATTCCTTGCATAATCCTTTGTATAATTGGGTGTTGGAGCGCCCGCATTTTATGCAAAAATTCCCACCCATATAAAACTCCTAACCTTAAACTGGCTTTAAGGGGGCTTTGGCGCCGCAAGCCTCACATTTTAGGAGGGATATGCGGCCTTCTTTTATTATGCGAGTGTCTGGACGATTGCATTCTGGGCATAATACAAACTTTTTCACGTAATCTTCTATCCTTTCGTTTATGAGGAAATGTGTGAATTTTCCTTGTAGGATAGCCCGTTTACCTTCGATGTTTCCTGCTGTTCCAAGTTCCCTTAAGAGGTATCTTAGAAGGTGTTGAGGGTCCCTGTTTAATTTGGCCGCTATTTCCTTGAAATTCTGGATGAGTGTTCTATTACCTTGGATGACAGAGTAGGCCTTTGGGATGGTGAAACGTTTAGTTTCTAGGACTTCCGGTGGTAATTGTTCTATGGCCCTGTCTAATAATTTTTCATAATCTTGCAAATTTATCATACCTCCTCCCCTTTTAGACTATTTTTACGTAGCCCCTTTGGGGTTCGAATATTACTCCTTTTTCCTGTAAAAATCTTAGGATTTCTTCTACTTTTTCTTCACTTATATTGTATCTGTCTAGCATTTCTGATTTAAGGATGTTGGTTGGTGCTTTTCCTCCGTATTCTTCTTCGAGTTCTTTTATTAATTCTATTAATATGTTGAATTTGTCTCTTTCTGATTTTGGGGTCCTCCCTTCTACTTTGTCTATGTCGATTTTGCCTGTTTCTGGGTCGTAGCCTACTTGTTTGAGGCAGGATTTCGCCAGTCTTATGGCTCTTTTAGCATCTTCTGCTTCAACTTTATTTTTGAGTTTTACTCTGGCACTTGCCTCTGCTAGTCTTATTATGGCTTCTAGTTGGCGTGCTGTTATCGGTACTGGTGAGTCTTCGTCTGTTGCGCTGCTTCGCATTGAAACATAGAATTCTTCGAGTACTTTCATTGCCTGGTCTGTTAGTTTGGGGTGAATATTCTTTCTTGCATATGCTATATATTTTCTTAGTAATTCTGGTTCGATTTCTATGGGTAGTGTATCTTCTTTGTGGGTTTTGAGGATGTGTCTTGCAAGTTCCCTATCTCTTTCCTCGTGTGGTTTGTCCTCTATGACGAATATTAGATCGAACCTTGAGAGTATGGTTGATGGTAAGTCTATTTGCTCTGCTATGGACTTGTAAGTGTCGAATCGTCCGAATTTTGGGTTGGCTGCTGCTAGTACTGCGCAACGTGAATTTAGGGTTGCCATTATACCCGCTTTAGCTATACTTATTGTGTTATGTAGTACTAGACCATGTGAGACAAATAAGTGGTATGGTTCAACGGTTATATCATAAACCCATTCTGAGTCGGTGTTTTCGATCATTTCAACACTTTTGACTTTAATAAAGCGTACATTTTTGGGAGATTCTAACTTTTCAATAAACTCTGTTGGTGGTTTATCCTCCATTAGTCGATGGCGCCATGTAGAATATGGGGTTTTCAATTTCTCTGTTAATTCTTTAACTGTGAGTAGTCTCCCAGCAGCTTTAATATTGATCTTCTCGGTTGTGGCCATCCCATGTAGCGGTCTATTTGGTAAAATATTGTTATTTGATAATCTTTGGGTTTTAAGTTTCTCAATTCTTGGATCATCGATTATCTGGGCGAATCTTTCCATGTTGTCTTCGCTGATTATGACCTTATAATTTCTACCTTCTTTGATGATGTAGGAATAAATTCCAAAGATTAAAAGTAGATCTTGTAGATCTTCAGCCATTTTAGGCGAAACTGTACAATAACCTGCCTGGTGGCCATCCACAAAACCATCAACTTTGTAATAAGCGTTTAAAAACGCTCTTTGGGCATCGGCAGAACCCATCAAGATCTTATCTGGAACTCTTCTCATATCTGATGGTAATAGAAGATCAGGGAATTCATCAAAATTGGCTACCCTAAGAATATATGCTGTTTTCTCGCCTTCTTTTTTTATGGAGATATTATATTCTATTTCTTGTTCTTCTAATATTTTTTTAAGTTCTTTAATTAATTTTTCATCAGCACTTGTGAACTCAGCCCCATTATAGTATTTTGAGAGGGCGAATCCTAAAAATTTAGCAGTAAAGGTGTCAATATCCCCTTTAGTGGATATATTGTAACTATTCACTCCTAGGACTAATGTATCTTTTTTGATTTCATCTGCACGCACTGTTTTAATCTCACCATCCCATATTACAACTGGATGTTCGGGTGTTACAATAATGCTCCTACCATTTTCAAATTTTATTTTTATAAAATTATCAGGGGCTTTATGCCGGCTTATCCTATCAGCAGTGACTGGAATTATCCTTAAATTTTCCAAGTCATATGCCATTACCCTAAGTTCATCTGTTATCAGTATTTCAGTGTCTTTTCCATGGATTATCTCATTTTTTCTTTTTTCCATGAGTTTGTCTACGAGATCGCCTATCCTAGCTTTCCTTCCATCTGCGAGAAGAATCTCGAAATCTTTGTGATAGCTTTGCTGCTCAAGGGCCTCGTGTATGGCTGAACGATCTTCTTCTCGCATTTTATCCAATTCATCGACGCAGACAATTCCACGGTCTCCTAAGACCAATGCACCTGCTTCAAGTGACCATCCACCCAATTCGTCTCGAACTGCAGCAGCCGTGTTATGAACCACTATACCGTTCGCTATGAAGCTATGAGATTTTTCGACTGTCAGATCATAAACATACTCATATGGGGATGTGATAATCTCAACTTTCTTTATCTTTTCAAATAGGATATCAGAATAAGCTAAGTTTTCTAAATATTGAAGTTTTTCTTTAACAGTCCTTTCTTGAGCTTTCAGATCATTTAAAATCTGGAAAATGGATGTGCGAACTTTTTTATCCTTTATTCTTTTCGCGATTTGGACAAGGATTTTAAAAGGTACTTTTCTGCTCCATGTAATTTTCCCAAGCTTTGATCTGATATTGTTGGGTATCTCTATTTTAATATTTTTAATCGATGCTTTTGATTTTAGGTTTCTGATAACCTTTTGAAGCGATTTTCTTGAAATGATACCTTTTTCTTCAACTGAATATCTAAGGTATGGGTCATAGGTTTCTTTAGCGCTTATTCCATAGAAACTTCTTATTTCTTTTATAATTCCTCCAATTCCAGGGATTAGATCCGCTCTTGTACTCTTTCTTTTACTTAGTAATTCTTGAAGTTTATTTTTCTTATTAGGGTGTTCAGATCCAATTAATGTGGTGAACTTTTCAATGTTCTCTCCAGAAATTCGGATTATGTAATCATCTCTAATGTTTCTTTTTACCCTTCTAGGTTCTCCCTTTTTTAAATGTGCTATTATTCCAAACCTTAAGAATGCAAGTTGGAGTTTTTTAGCCAATTTTTCATCTTTACAGTAAAAATTGATGGAAGGTGAACCATCTTTTATGATGACTTTTCCATTGGAATCGAATAGTCCCCTGATAAATGCTGCAAGTTCTTTATTTGGAAGGGAAAATATAATATTGTAGTTGGGTGATCCTGGAATGCCAAGCTTGTTTAAAATGTGTGCGATAATTCCTGAATTGAACATGACAGTTGACACGTTTTCTTTTGGCTCTATCCTGAAAAGCTCTTTGACAATAGATTTGAATTTTTCTCTAAGTTTTTTATTGTTATTTGAGAATCTTAGAGAATAAAGTCCATCGGGTGTAACTTTAATATCCCCGTCCACAACCATCAAGCCTGCAAAATACAAAAATTTCTCATTCAAATATTTAGGAAGCTTTATTGGACGTTCATATTGTGAAAAACCCTGAATTTTATCAGTTAACTTTTCCAAACTGTAATTGGCTTTTCTAGCAAGTTTTAAGAGCATGCTTAAACTAATAATTGGGGTATTAGTCCAATAATGACTATTTTGAGAGAATTCTTTAAAGTTTTTCCCTTTTTTAATTTTCTTGATAAGTTTTTTTACTAAAGCTTCCACTCCATGGACCATTACATTATTCATGTCCTTGATAAGTTCAAGTGTTAAAACATTTTGCCCATTGTGCTCTAACTTCCTTGTCGTTACCACATGATCGTCTTTTTCAAGTTTTTTACATTCTTTCCACTTTAATTCTCCATTTTCAAAGCTTAAAATTTTTGTTTCTGGTGTTAGAGTCAATTCTTTCCCAGTTTGTGTTGTTATTTTAATCAGTTTTTCTGGAGCTTTAAGCTTCCAAATTTTATCAGAAACTTTTGAAGATACTTTTGTTGGGTTGATAGTTTGAATTTTAATCGGTTTTTTAAGCTTGGATACATAGATCCCCTTCCGATATTCGATGGGCTCGCTGAGGTTTTTTTCAACGAAATCCCCAATTTCAAACGCCCCTTTATCTGTAAAAATCATGCTTTCAGGAGCTACGCACAATCCAACGCCGGTTGTGCCTTTACCGCTCGTATATATGCCTCTTGGGGCCAGTTTTGAAACATATTTAAGCATCTGGGATTTTCCGATACCAGGGTCTCCTACTATGAGTATGTGTATGTCCCCTCGGAGTCTTGTTTTATCATCTAATTCTTTCCCTGTTCCCCCAAATAATTGTAGTGCGATAGCTTCTTTGATTTCACGGTAGCCATAGATTGATGGGACTGTGGATCTTACTATCCTATCATAGATGTTGGGGTCTGCTGCGAGTTTTTTTATTTTTTTCTCGTCCTCGGCTGTTATCTGTAATTCTTCGAATTCTTGTTCTAGGAATTCCGCGTAATTTCCATATATGAAGTTTTTAAATCGTTTTGTCCTATCATCCCTTATTGTTCTGAGTATGCCTGTGACTCTTACCACGTCTCCTGGTGTTAAGGTGTCCACGAGGTCGTCTTCTAATACTATTGTTATCTGTCTGGGCTGTTCACCACCTGAAAGGTTTTCCAAAGGCTCTTGTAATTTTAAATTTTGTGTGTCAAGGAATTGGGAATCTTCTTGTAATAGTCTGAATGAACGACCCCTACATTCTGGGCAGAATGATGGTTCTGCTAAAATATTACTGGATTGTGGCACCTCCTGTGGGTGTCCACAACTTCTACATTCAAATGCGGCCTTTAATATTCTTGGACGTATTTCATCAACTTTTCTCACAATACCATCAACTGCAACTAGTTTACCTATGAATTTACTCCTCAGATCCCTTAATGGGATAATATTAGTGATATTTTTGAATCTTATGTTGAGATCCGCGTCCATTCCCACTGGGTTTATGTTTTGAATGGCTTTCTGAGCTGTTCTTATTATGGTGTCAGGTTTTTCTATTAAAAGATCCGCAAGGTCTGGGTCGAACATTTCAAGGTCTCTATAGTCTATTTCAATAGATCTCACACTAGGATATTTCTCTAGGACCTCGAATATTTTATCCTTATATTCTTTTGTGGAAAAGAATTCTTCAAATTTAATAATGGGTGTTTTTGTTTTCTCTGCTACCTTCATCATAAAAATATATTATTATCGTTTTATAAAAATCTTTACGAAGAATAAATCTTAATGAATACAATGGATGCCCTGGAGGTGATTCAATGAGGAGATCAAGGCTAAGATTGTTCAAGTTCACTTCCATGACCATATCACTACTTGGAGTGTTAATGATCATCATAACAGTCATAGTCCTAGCATATATTGGAGTTGAGAGGATATCCTCAACAATCTCCATGAATGTTGATAAAGGGTCATTATATGATGAGTTCGCCCAATTACAAAAAGAATACCAGGATCTAAAACTCGACTATGAGTCGACAAAGAAGGTAATTTATGAAAGAGGCGACAAGGATCTTATGGAAAAGTATGTTAACGCGGAGATCAAACTTGTGGAGGCTAAATCTGCCCTTGATGACGTTGAAAGCGCCCTTTCCACCAACAAACCAATACCAGAGGTCAAAAGTAGGCTTCAGACTGCGAATTTAAAATTAAAAGAGGCTAGGGATAGTCTAACTAGTCTAAAAGCCCTCATTTGACCCTTTGAA
The DNA here is from genome assembly GCA_030055615.1 of Methanothermobacter sp. NCBI lineage: Archaea > Methanobacteriati > Methanobacteriota > Methanobacteria > Methanobacteriales > Methanobacteriaceae > Methanothermobacter > Methanothermobacter sp. The sequence continues at coordinate 150,582 of JASFYN010000002.1, forward strand.
GCCTTTACAGACAATATACATTTCAGGGCTACCCTTCCTGGAAGAAGCCGGTTTCGTGCTTTTAACCATCCTGAATGAACTCCTTAATTTTTTTAATAATTCATTGAAACCAGGCCCTTGAAAAACTTTAACAAGGAGATTACCACCCTTTTTAAGGAATCTGTCAGCAACCTTTCTAACATTCTCAACAAGTTCTAACGACTTTAATTGGTCAATATCTTTTATACCTGAAAGTGAAGGAGAAGCATCGGATATTATAACATCAGCTTTTCCGCATAGTAATTCACCTATCTTCTCCTGGACCTTCTCATCTGTAAAATCTCCCTTTATACTATGGAAATTATTCACTGGGAAAGGTTTAATAGGCTTAATATCCACAGCGATGACAAGCCCATCATCACCCACTTTTTCAAGGGCAACTTGTGACCAACCACCAGGAGCAGCTCCAAGATCAACAACCTTATTACCCTTCCTTATAATATGGAATCTATTATCAAGTTGTAAAAGCTTATATGAAGCCCTGGACCTATACTTATGCTTCTTAGCGCTCTTATAATAATAATCTCTTTTCCTCTCAAGATACCATCTTTTACCCAAAGCTAATCACCTTATTTTGCAGATTGGTGAACCCACCCTCACAACCTCTGCTTCAATCTTACCATCATAAACTTCAACTAACATTACACTAGGATAAGCTAACCTCGGCACGGTAGGACTGCCAGGATTCAAGAGTAGTATATCATCAACCTCCTTAATAAACGGCTGATGAGTATGCCCTGAAATAAGAACATCAACACCCATCTCCAAAGCAATATACTTAAGCTGTTGGGTATCGCCACGAGGATAAACTTCACCATGATTCAAACCTATAATTAGGCCATTTACTTCTAAAATCTCATCCTTTGGAAGTTCAAGACCATAATAACGGTCCATATTACCTTGAACACACTTCATAGGAGCCAAACTATTAAACTCTTCCCTAACATCCAATGAGGTTAAATCTCCCGCATGGAGTATCATATCAACGCCACTGAAAACCTCAAAAACCTTATCAGGGATGACAGACGCCCTATCAGGTACATGAGTATCAGAGACAACACCAAGGAGCATATTGATCACCCCAATAATATAATTTTCATCTAACTTCGTTGAGTATAATACAAAATAACGTGAAAGGAGGGCCGAAATTCCTAGTCTCCTGCTAAAAAACCTCCTATAGCCCCTCCAATTCCCATGAATATCATCGAAACCAATAATAAGACTATTACTACTCCTATGCCCGTGAAAAGTCCCATGAAAAAACCGAATATTCCACCGATGAGGGCGCCGAAAATGCTTAAAAGCAAGGTTAATATTATACCACCAAATGCACCAGCCACCGTAGCATTCCAAAAACCTCCAAGTGCGCCCTCTTTCACCATTAAACCCACTATAAAACCTGCTAAGAACAGTCCCAAGACAGATGCACCTTCTGGCACGAAAGACCTTAAAATGATTGGAAAGACAATAGAAAGTATGAAACCTACAAATACAGGACCCCACTTCACCATACTATTATACTAGGAACAAACACTATTTAATTATATCGGCAACATGATGAAAATCAACCTCATTAACTGGAAAAACTCATAACTTAGAAAATACTAATTACAATGGCACTGAGGGGTGGCTTTAGAATTTGGATACTCCCAAAACCTAAAGGGGTATAAAATACACCTAATAAAATATTATATTCTGGATAAAATACCAAGTATTATAATGGGGGGAGTACCCTATGGAAACAACAACCAAAATACTCCTTGTAACATGTTTTATTCTAGTTGCACTCCTAGGCTTCATGACAGGTATACTATTAAAAGTATTTGATGAACCCCCTTTAAGGCCTCTGAGGACCATAACAACACCTACAGATACAAAAGAAGGAGTATCAGTTCCATCAGCAGGTGATTTGCCCGAATGGCATGAAATAACAACATTCACGGGTTCAGGTGATGATTATAGATGTTTTAACATACAAGGGGAGAAGTTCAAGGTTGTAATGTCAGCCGTGCCCATGATAACATACCAACCTAACACGATGGAGGTAGATGTCATAAAAGATGGGAATATCGTGGCAGCAGAAACCTTGGAATGGGGGGCTACAGAATCCCCAGATTTGAAAAGGAAGATAATAGAGGTTACAAACGGCCCAGGCACATACTGTGTCAGAGTATATGCAGTGGATCTTGAAAATTGGCGGATCACAATATGGGACTATTATTAAAATCTCCGACAATAGGCATATCCCTGGGGGGGTCTCCATAGCATTCTAATTTCATTGAATGTGAATTCTTAAATTTTGGTAAATTTCATTGAATGTGCCAGGGCTGACATATTCTATCCCATTTGATGGATCCAAAAATATTATAAAACCATCTGGGGTCGCCCCAGCATATACTGTGAAATGTCCGTTGGATCCTGGTATCACGAAATGTGTTATGGTATGGTTTTCATCATAACATTCATAACCTATGTCAAGTGCACCATCGTCTATTATAATTATATCGTATTTTTGTGGGGGGCCTTCTTGTATACTAGCATTATATCCAAAGTGTTCAGCGACTTTGACAAGTTCGTAGGCATTGTAACCATGGGGATTGTTACCTAGATAATCCACTATCCTCTTTTCTGTTAGGTTAGCGCCTTTCTTATTTATGAGTGCTGTTGCAAGGGATGCCGGTCCACAAGTATAATCTGTGGTCTGGTAGACTATAGTATAACCATTTATGGTCTCTATCTTATCATATGGTTCTTGGGGGATTTCAGGAGTTAAGATTGCCCCTAACATGATTAAGAATACTATACCAAAGCAACAGCTCGCCAAAGAACCCCATATGGCGATTTCGGATCTTTTAGCGAGTTTTGTACCACAATTTCTGCAGAAATTGGCTTTTCTGTTGTTATATGCTCCGCATCTTGGACACTTCAATATACCCACCAAATTAATATGTAGAATTTTAGGGCTTTTGTTAAAATTCCAAAGCCGAAACCTCCAAGTAGACCTGTTATGAGTCTTAGTAAGTTGGTGCTTTCCCTTAAACCCAATAATTGTGTGAATCCATCAACTATCATTGGCTTTGTCATTAGGATCGCCATGATAACTAGTATTGGAGTGTATTTTATGGGCGTAAAATATGCTATCAAGAAATAGGAAAACGCTCCAATGTATATACCAGTACATCTTGAACAAACCGGGAAACGGTGACCTTTTATCGAGAACGTCCTATCAGGTCTCCTATGACAAATCCAAAATCTCATCATGCTCCCACAGATTATAAGTCTTATAAAGTTAAAATTATAGTTTCTCCTTTTATAATTGGGTTAAGATAATAATATAACAAGGAGGGTTAAAATGCTTTGTGGGGGGATAATATGGGAAACAATTTGAGGGTCCCTTCCCCTATTTTGGATTTGGCGGAAGGTGCATGTGGTATATGTCACAGGGTCCTCGAAGAACTTTCAAATCATGGTATAAATGCAGAATCAAGTGAATGTTTTGAAGGCGTGAACGCCAGACTAGTCAATAGTCTAGGAGAAACCATAGGAGAAGGTAAGGATATAACATGGGCCCCAGCCATACTCAAGGCGCAGATAGACGCTGATATCATCCCAGAGGATATAGCAACAGACTTGAAGGGTATTTTGACAAAAAAGGCCGACCTTAGGAGGGTGGCTGGAATGTCAGGTTATGGGAGGGTTGTGACATCCGCAGGCCTTATAATATCCCATATCTGGGAAAATGGTGGGTATGTGGAAGTTAAAAGGGATGGCATAGGGGTCCGGGCGATATTCTATGATAAAGATGGTGATGAAATCTCAAATTCTGTCACAGGATTTTGTCCAGTCTGTGCAATAAACATATCAGCTGGCAGGATCCCCAGTATAAGGCGCAAAATAGCAGAACGGTTAAAAGGATCCAAGAACACAGGTCAAATAAAATATGAAAGGGGCATCCTAAACATTATCAGGTGGAAAAACAGGAGAGTATACACTGACCTAATCGAAGATAATAAAATTATAGGAAGGAACTGGGGCTGTTGCATAGCATATTCCACTGTGAGGGCTGAAATAGCAGCGGGATTAGGGAGTAAAAAATGGAATAGGATATTCAAAAATTACTGCGATCAATGCCCCCTTAAACATTGCTGGATAGGGAAGGCCATGGGGGCCTTAGGGAACAAGGTACTCCACAGGATGAAAAATGTTAATGTAAAAGAGATTGTGAGAATGGAGGACTACATAACAGTAGATATCATGGATAATAACGATAGGGTAGGTTATGGTATCGGGACCCTCTGTTCACTAAGCGCTTCTGTAAATGCCCTTATGAGATCCGACGCCATAAAAATCCTGAAACCAACACCAGCAGAAGGATTCCCATACAAAGAAAGATAAAACGAAAAGAAGGTAATAGAATGGATGAGCATATCATAGAAGCCTTGGGAAGGACAAGGATCAGAATAAAGGATGGTAGGATAGTCTCACTCGGAGAGCCCATGATAAAATACTGTCCACTATTCCATAAGTATAGGGGCATCAAAGAACTAAACAAGGAAACTATACGTGAGAACATAGAATTCCGCATAAGAGACTTTGGTATGTGCACGCCAAAGAGAGAACTTAAGATGAAGGATTTCCTTTCCTTTGGGGTTTCTGAGATAATCTCAACACTCCTCGAAGAAAATATGATAGACTGCGCAGTGATGGTATGTGAAGGGGCTGGGACAGTTCTAATAACCGAACCAGAATTCGCACAGGGAGTAGGTGGAAGAATCTCAGGAGTGGTTAAAACAAGCCCCATAAAAAGGATCATTGAAGAACTTGGAGAAGAAAACGTATTAGAACCAGAAACTGGGAAAATAGACCAACCCATGGGTGTTAAAAAAGCGTTAGACCAAGGATACAATTCTATAGCCGTTACAGTAGCCGATATAGAAGATGCGGTTAAAATAAGGAAAATGGACAAGAAAGTTTATATCTTTGCTGTTCACCTTACCGGTATAACAAAAAAAGAAGCTGAAATACTCTTCCAAAATGCCGATATCATAACATCGTGCGCCTCAAAACACATCCGCCACATCGGCGATAAAAAAGCACTCTTCAAGGCAGGATACTCAATACCAATATACGCCGCCACAAAAGAAGGTGAAAAGTTCATAAAAAAGCGGATAGAGAAAATAGGCGGCCTTAAAGAAAAGAAAAACCCTCCATTACCCTATCCACTCATCTAAATATCCTACTTTTTAAAGCAATCATCTTCTATATGATCGGCTATAGCCTTTATCACACAACTCTGAGTTATAAGACCCAATAATTTCCCATTCTCCACTACAGGGATCCTCTGATAGCCAGTCTCCACCATTATCTTACTTATACTGCCAATAGAAGCGTTTTTGTCAACTACAACAAGGTCTCGGCTCATAATATCCTTCACTTTAAGTTTAAGAACTTCACTCCCAGCCAATAAAATATCCCTATGTGTTATGAACCCAACAAGCTTATCCCCCTCTACTACAGGCACTCCACCAATATTAGCCCGGACCATCTTCAACTTCGCGGCAGCCACAGACTCCTCTGGTGTCACCACGATAACATCCCTTATCATAATATCCTTTGCACAAAGTTTCCGTATCATAAATTTATTTGTGTTCCCAATTATATATTAAAGGTGAGGGGATCCAAAGTGACTCAAATGGAAGAAGCAAAAAAAGGCAACACAACACCCCAAATAGAGAAAGTGGCCAAATCAGAAGATTATAAGATCCAAAAGATCATGAAAAGAGTAGCACAGGGTAGAATTGTCATACCATCAAATCCAATCCATAATCCAATCCCATGTGGGATAGGTGAAGGCCTATCCACAAAAATAAACGCTAACGTCGGTTCTTCCCCCAAGTTGGAAGATCCGGAATTAGAAGTTAAAAAATCGCTTGTCGCCATCCAACACGGAGCAGACACCATAATGGATTTGAGCACAGGACCAAAATTAGCCAAGATAAGAAAAACAATACTAAAAAAGGTGGATGTACCAGTTGGCACAGTACCCATCTATGAGGCCGGTGTAAAAGCCGCGGAAAAAAATGGTTCAATAGTTGACATGGACGAAGACGACATCTTCAATACAATAGAAAAACAAGCAAAAGACGGAGTCGACTTCATGACAGTCCACTCTGGCATAACATTAGACACAGTAGAAAAACTAGAAAGATCAAATAGGATCATGGGAATGGTGAGCAGAGGAGGAGTTTTCCTCGCCACATGGATAAAACACAACAAAAGGGAGAATCCACTCTATTCAGACTATGAATATCTCCTCGAAATAGCCTATGAATATGATGTTACACTCAGTCTTGGTGATGGACTGAGACCAGGCTGTCTGGCAGATGCATCAGACACCCCCCAATTACAAGAATTAATCATACTAGGAGAATTGGTTGAAAAATCCAGGGAATCGAATGTACAATGTATGGTAGAGGGGCCAGGACATGTCCCAATAGATCAAATCCCCGCGAATATGAAAATTCAGAAGACCATCTGTAAAGGAGCTCCATTTTATGTCTTGGGTCCTATAGTAACTGACATGGCTCCAGGTTATGATCATATAAGCGCGGCCATTGGAGGGGCCATAGCGGCATATCATGGAGCAGATTTCATCTGTTATGTCACGCCGGCAGAACACTTAACCATACCAGGTATAAGAGAGGTTAAAGAGGGGGTTATAGCCTCAAAGATAGCTGCACAGGCAGCTGACTCCGCTAAGAGGATGATGAAGGCGTGGAACATGGAATTAGAGATGGCAAAGGCGAGAAGAGACTTCAACTGGGAGAGGCAATTTGAATTAGCATTCGACCATGAAAAACCCAGAAAGTATAGGATGCAATGTCCAGTTGAAGAAAAAGACATGTGTTCAATGTGTGGCGAATACTGCGCCTTAAGACTCTTCAAAAGGCAATAAAACATCCCTAAAATGTCCCAGGGGATAATAATGGAATACAAAAATTTAGCTGAACTCTATAACAGACTAGAATCAACAACCAAAAGATTAGAAAAGACTGATATAATAGCCGATTTCCTCAGAGAGACAGACACCGAACTTTTACCAACCGTAACCCTACTCCTTCTAGGCCGTGTTTTTCCAACATGGAGCGAAGAAGAGCTTGGAATCGGGCCTAAACTTCTAATGAAGGCGATATCAATCGTCACTGGTGTGAGTGTTGATGAAATAGAAGAAGAAATCCGCGAACAAGGCGACATAGGCAAAGCAAGTGAAGTATTATTCAAAAGAAAATCCCAGTTAACATTCACCCCACATCCCCTCACAGTCGAAAAAGTCTATAACGATCTTAGAAAACTGGCATATATAACAGGCCCAGGAGCCCAATCAAAAAAAATAGACATACTACTAGGCATACTATCCTTAGCTTCCCCAGTCGAAGCTAAATATATAACAAGAACAATACTCGAGGAATTGAGGGTTGGGGCTGGTGAGGGTATTATAAGTGACGCCATATCACTAGCATTTAACATCGATAAAGAAATTGTTGAAAGGGCCTACATGCTCACCAACGACCTTGGAATGGTGGCCAAGGTTGCCAAGAGTGAAGGCGAAGCCGGACTCCGCAAACTCTCACTAGAACCTGGAAGACCAGTGAAGCCAATGTTAGCCCAACTGGCAGAAAGCATAGAATCTGCCATAGAAGAACTTGGGGAAGCACTTTGCGAAACCAAATATGATGGTGTGAGAGTCCAAATACATAGAAAAGGTGACGAGATTTTAATATTCACTCGCAGATTAGAAAATATAAGCAATGCCGTGCCCGAGATCATCAAACGCGTGAAAAAATCATTACCCCAAGAAGATTTCATAGTAGAAGGGGAAATCATCGTAAACATTGAAGGAAGGCCGGGTTCATTCCAATACATCCTCCAAAGGGTGAAGAGAAAATACGACATTGAAGAAATGATAACTAGAATACCCCTCACACTTTACCTCTTCGACATATTATATTATAGGAGACCACTCATAGACGAACCCTTCAAAGAGCGGCGCAAGATCTTGGAGTCTATAATCAGGCCCATAGAGGGTAAGATAGAATTAAGTAGACAATTGAGGGTCAATACCGAGAATATCAATGATGGTATATCACTCTTCAGGGAATCTATAAAAGAGGGACATGAGGGTATAATGATAAAGGATCCGAACGCACCATATATACCTGGGATACGTGGCAAAAAGATGCTCAAGTACAAGGCAGAACCTGAAACTTTAGATTTGGTGGTTATTGGCGGAACATACGGCAAAGGAAAACGTGCACACCTCATAGGGTCGTATTTACTAGCGGCGAGGGATGATGAAACCGGTGAATTGAAAACGGTGGCACATGTTGCAACAGGCCTAGATGATAAAACACTCAAAGAACTCACAGAAAGACTAAAGGAGATAACGATAGAGGAGAAGGGGAGGGAAATCAAGGTAAAACCTGAAATAATCCTAGAAGTGGCATATAGTGAAATAGTCAAAAGCCCGGAATATGAAAGCGGATATTCCCTTCGATTTCCAGTAGTGAAAAGGATAAGGGATGATCTCAGCCTAGAAGATGTTGACACCATAAAACGTATAGAATCACTCTTCAAAGCATGAAAAACCCCCTATAATATGCAGAACCTATAATTTTGTGGTTTTTTTTTTCTCGGAAATTCAAATAGTTGGGGAGCGCATGCCATAAAATATAATAATACTTAGTAGTCTATAATTAATATGGTGTTTATGTTGGAGGATGAGAAAATATTTAAGATTGTCATTTTAATTGCATTAGTGGGTCTCATAGGGATGATAGTATCAGCAGGTAGTATCATGCCCAGAGAAGTTAAAATAAAAGAAATAAATAAGGGCATGATCGACGAAAAAGTCACAGTAACAGGTTTTGTGGAGGAAATAAAAAATTCAAAGACTGGTAAAGCATCATTTATCACATTAAATGATGGTACTGGAAGAATAACAGTTGTAGTATTTGAATCTGTGAAAAATGAGGTTGAAAGATCCGACCTGAATATAGAAACGTTCAAATACAGAAAAATAAAAATCACAGGTAAAATAACAGAATACAAGGGTTCAATGGAAATCATACTTGAAGAGCCCCAAAACCTAAAAATATTATGAAAATAAGATAACCGGACTATTTTGGGGGTGAAACCTTGGATTATTTGAAAAAATCGAAGTTTAACAAGCTCATAATATTCATACCAGCTGTCTTCGCATTCACACTAGCGCTAATACCCACAATAAAATATAATTGGCCATTAAGCTGGGATATCTACTATCATATACATAATATGAAACTTTACAGTGAAGGCATAGTTTTCTGGGATAATTTAACTGCAGCCCCTTATGGAAGGCCGATATTTTATCCCCCACTTTTCCATCTATCTCTATTATCCATTGTGAAAATTTTGAATATCAGCCCATTTTTAGCCGCGAGATTAATACAACCATTTTTGGCATTATTTGGGGTTTTTTCATTTTCTTATGTTTCAAGAAAACTTTATGGGAATACTATAGGATTCCTCACAGGTATGTTTATAATCTTAAGCCCCCTATTCCAGAGGATGATGCTCCCAATCCCAGAAGCCATGGCAATTATATTTTTACCTATTCTCGCCTATTTTTATTATCTTTCAATTGAAAAAGGTGACAAGAGATATGCACTAGTAGCTGGTTTCATATGGGGTCTAATTCTCCTTACCCATCTACTATCAGCTATAATCATATTATCTGTGATAACACTCACAACTATCATCCTGAAAATCAAAGGTGAAAAAAATCTCAAAGAGTACTGGATAATTATAATAGTAGGTTTAATCACAAGTAGTCTCTGGTTCATCCCCATTCTCATGAAATATGGTTTTGTATTCAAATCACCACCAACCCAAAAATTACCATTTGGAGACTACATAAAATTTATAGGCCCAATTCCATTCTTCTTAGCATTGATAGGGCTCATTAACATCATAGGGGATTGGGAAAAAAAGGACATGATGATATTCTCTTGGTTTATCAGCGTGACATTCATAAGTGTAATTTATATCTTTGGCGTTAATGTAATTACAGAGAGAATAATCTACTTCAATTTGTTCCCAGTAGCAGTACTAGCGAGTTTAGCCACAAAAGCCTTAAATTTTGAAAAAAGGAAATACGCTCTCTTCTTGTTGATAATAGTGGTTTTATCATTGTATAATGGATATGTAACTGCCAATTCCACAAAACCTTCAATCTCTGCTACCGCAATTGAAGTTGCAGAATGGTTCAAGTATCACGGAGATCATGAGAGAGTTGTTGTAGCTGCAGATTATCATCTGGAGCCCATAATAGTATCTATTTCAGATCAGCCAGTAGCCGGTGGAGGCTATGCACCAGGTACTGTTAAATCTATCAATAGGAATAAATACATAAATGGAAAATTCACAAAGGAAGAAATGATACGAGAAAAAATAGGCTATATAATCCTTAAAACTAATATGACTCCACCCCCATACTCAAGACTAGTATACATGAATAATGATTTCAAAATCTACGAAAGGTCGATAACATGAAAAAACTATTCGGTACTTTTGGTGTTAGAAGGATTGCAAACAAACAATTAACACCAGAATTTGCCTCAAGATTATCAGCAGCATTCGGCTCTCTCATAAATGGAAAAGTTGCCGTGGGTGGTGATACCAGGACCTCTACCGCCATGATAAAACATGCCGTTATAGCAGGCCTACTATCTAGCGGATGTGATGTTGTAGATCTTGGGATACTCCCAACCCCTACTGTACAATATGCTGTTAGAAGATACTATGATGCAGGGGTTATCATCACAGCATCCCATAACCCCCCAGAATACAATGGGATAAAATTCGTCGATGAACACGGTATAGGAATCAGAGAAGAATTAGAAGAAAAAATAGAGAAAATCTTCTTCGAAGAAAAGGCTGAAAGAGTCCCATGGGATAGTATAGGTTCCACAACCAAAAATAGGAGGATTATCAAGGAATACATAGATGAAGTTATAAAGAGAGTCGATGCCGATATTATAAGGGAAGCTAATTTTACTGTTGTAGTTGACTGCGGATCAGGGGCTGCCTCATATACAACACCATACCTTCTAAGAGAGCTCGGATGCGAAGTCTTATCATTAAATTGTCAACCAGACGGCTTTTTCCCAGGCCGAAACCCCGAACCAACCCCAGAAAACCTGAAAGATCTTATGGATGCTGTTAAAGCCAGTGGGGCCGACCTTGGCATAGCCCATGATGGCGACGCTGACAGAACTATCTGTATAGATGAAAAGGGAGATTTCATCTTCGGCGATAAAACCTTCGCATTAGTAGAGAAGAAAATGTTAAAAGAAAACAAAGGAGGCCTGATTGTAACTACAGTAGCGACCACTTCAGCTATATATGATATTGCAAGAGAAAACAATGGAAAGGTTATAACAACCCCAGTAGGCGATCTAATCGTGGCAAGAACCCTCAAAGAAAAAAAAGGAATCTTCGGCGGCGAAGAAAATGGTGGTCTAATATTCCCAGATTTTGTATATGGCAGGGACGGGGCCCTCTCAGCCGCCAAGATACTTGAGATCATGGCCGAAGAAGGCAAACCAATCTCTAAGCTAGTGGCCGAACTACCAAGATATTATTCCGAAAAGATGAAAATAGAATGTCCAGATAAACTTAAACCCAAGGTAATGGCCGCCGTCCAGGAAAAGGTTGAAAGAGACCCTAAAATCGACAGGATAGACACCACAGATGGCGTTAAAATATTTAAAGAAGATGGGTGGGTGATCATAAGACCATCAGGCACAGAGCCCATATTCAGATGCTTCGCGGAAGCCAAAAGCCAAGAAAAAGCCACCCAAATGGCCAAATGGGGTATCAGTATCGTTAAAAGGTCAATCAATGAGATAGGCTAGAAATCCAAGAATTGAACCTAATGAAATAATAATCCCACTAGTAAAATTTTCTGCTGGTTTGAAAAATGGATTTCAAAATATATCCTTATTGGCTCATATTTTACCGATTTTAATTGGAATATTCTATTTTTCCATAAAGAAGCCCAAAGCATTACAAAATCCCAAGAAATCATTAGATAATATCCACAAAATGGGGGCTCAGAATATTGCAGCTGATTACGATGGCAACGAATCCTGCAAAATTTGCGAATACCACAAGTGGCACGCCCTCAATAATGGAGTATTCCAGTAGTTGTAAAAGGGGAAAGGACAAAATCCACAAGAACCATCATAGCCTACATTTGAATAGATGGGAAAACAAGCACAATATTAAGCATAAAACCCAAAAAAATAAAAATTTTTTATAATTTTTGGGGTAGGTAGGTGTCTGCTATTGCAGCTACGCCTTCACCCATCTCCACGTCGAATCCAAGTTCTCTTAGGGTCATTTCAAGTGCTGAGAATGTTGTTATAAGTTCCCTGTGTGTTATGTTACCCATATGTCCTATCCTGAATATTTTACCCTTCAAATGATCTTGTCCACCTGCAAGTTCCACGTGATACTTGTTCCTCATGGTACCCCGCAGTTCAGCGTCTGTCACACCCTCTGGTAATTTAACTGCTGTAACAGTTGTGGATGAAACCTCCTCATCAGGGAACAATTCAAGGCCCAAGGCCTTTATAGCATTCCTAGTGGCCTCAGCAGCTAATTCATGCCTTTTAATCCTATTTTTAAGTCCTTCTTCCTCCACGACTTTCAATGCCTCATGTAAAGCGTATACTAATGAGACTGCTGGTGTGTAAGGAGTCTCTGGAGGTTCCATGCTGCTGGTCTTCCTATACTTCTTAAGGTCTAAATAATAGCATCTTGAATTTGTATTATCAACAACATTCCATGCCTCATCACTCAATGTTATCGCAGCTAAACCTGGAGGTGCTGCGAGGCATTTCTGCGAACCAGTAACACAAATATCTATATTGTATCCATCAACATCTACTTCAGCCCCTCCTAGTGAGGAGACGGTATCAACAATATAAAGTGCATCATAATCAGCTAGGATCTTACCTATCTCCTTTATGGGATTGGCAACCCCAGTAGAAGTTTCATTGTGCACCACAGTAACTGCTTTTATATTCTCATCTTCTTCAAGGGCTTCTTTAATATCATCAGGATTCGCTGCTTTCCCCCATTCGACCTCGATCCTCTTTGATTCACCCCCGAATGCCTCGACAATATTACTGAATCTTTCTCCGAATTTTCCACCGACTACGTTAAGTATCTTGTCACCGGGTTCCAGTATATTAACTATTGCTGCTTCCATGGCCGCAGTACCAGAACCTGTGAGTATATAGGACTTATTATTGGTCTGGAATATCTCAGAGATCATTTCACTTGTTTCTGTTAATAATTTGCCGAATACGGCGCTTCTATGGTTCACTATATTCTCTGACATGGCCTTTAATACCCTGGGGGTGACCCTAGTTGGACCTGGGATCATCAATAATGTTTCATCCATGAAAAACTCCTCCCAATCTCTATTACTTTCATATTAATAAAGAGGATGTTAAAAAGATTTATACTTATCCAAAGACTATCACCTAATAAAAAATTTGGTCTTTTTGAATGTGGTTATAATGGATCTTAAAACGTGGATAGGCTGGTATGAGAAAATCATAGAAGATTTCAAATTCGACCCCGTTGCTGATATGGAGGCTGCTGAATATCTTAATGATTTCCTCCAAAAGCATAGGAATATAAAAGTTGATATGGATGATCTGCCACATAATGATAAGTTCATAGTTTTCGGGGCTGGACCATCCATTAAAAAACATTTGAAGCTCTTAAAGGAGGATTTTGACCTTGGGGTTTTCACTGTGATAGCTGCTGATGGGGCTACAACCGCCCTCCTAGAAGAATCCATACTACCTGATATCATTGTAACAGACCTTGACGGTAAAATCAATGATATAATCAGGGCGAATAAGGCGGGTTCTTTCGTAGTGGTACATGCACATGGTAATAACCTAGAGAGGCTAAAATCTTATCTTCCAAAGCTTAGGAACATTTTCGGAACGACCCAGACATCCCCGATAGGGGATTTACACAATTTTGGGGGTTTCACTGATGGTGATAGGGCTGTTTTCCTCGCGGTTGAATTAGGCGCTAAACTTATAATCTTGGCTGGTATGGATTTTGGTGATATCATCACAAAATATTCAAGGCCCCAGATAAGTGAAAAGACAGAAAAAGCAGATAAGATTAAAAGGTTGAAACTGGAATATGCCAAGAAGCTTATAAATTGGATAATGGAAAACGAGGATGTTAAAATCTATAATCTCGTAGAAGTTAAATCATTGAAAGATTAATATACTTTGAAGGATAATTATCATATCATGGGAATAGATGATATCCTCTTACATGATGAGACAATATTCAGGAACTTACAAGCCTTTGACCCTGATTATATCCCTGAAAATTTTAAGTACAGGGATTCGCAGATGGAAGCTCTTGCAGTTTGCATAAGACCTGCCTTAATGAATGGGAGGCCCATTAATGCTGTTGTACTAGGAGCTTGTGCAACTGGTAAAACCACAGCCATAAAGAAACTCTTTGAAATGGTTGAAGCTAGCTCGGAGAAAGTTATATGCTCCTATATTAACTGTCAATTGCATACTACACGTTTCGGCATATTTTCACAGATATACTATAAGATCTTCGGATATTATCCTCCAGAGACTGGGGTTCCATTTTCTAGGATATACCATGATATAATGCATAAACTTTCAACAGAGGATAAGGCCCTTATAGTAGCATTAGATGATGTTAACCATCTATTCCATGACAAGAAGGCTAATAGGATATTCTATGATATTCTAAGGGCATATGAGACTTTTGATAATGTTAGAACGGGTATATTCGCTGTATTATCGGATATTGAGTTTAGATATGCTCTTGATAAAAATGTTAACTCAGTGTTCATCCCCCAGGAGATAATATTCCAACCCTATAGTTACGACGAAATACATGACATATTAAAGGACAGGGCCAGGATAGGATTTTATGATGGTGTAATTTCTGATGAAATAATAGAGGAGATAACAAATTTAACATTTGAAACTGGAGACCTAAGATATGGTATAAACCTTCTAAGGGTCTGTGGGAACCTCGCCGAGGCCGAAGCCTCCCCCAAGATAAAAAAAGCACACCTTGAAAAGGCCATAAAAGACACAATATCCACAAGTTTTAAAGACACAATAAAAAATCTTTCAAAAAATGAAAGAGAACTCCTAAAGATTATTATAGCTGCTGGAAGTGAAAATTTAACAGCAGGCCAAGCCTATAAGGAGTTTAAAAGGAGAACAGGGTTAAGTTATTCAACATTTAATAGGATACTGGAAAAACTTGAATTTTTAAGACTTATTGACACTCCATTCACGGGTAAAGGTAAGCGTGGTAATGCGCGTCTTATAATCCCAAGATTTAAAAAGGAATTAGATAGATGAAGAATAGGCTTACTGGATAATTAGAATTTGGCGTGCTCGCGAAAAAATATACGCCCCCTATTACAAGTAAAAGGACAATGAATATTATGATACAAGCTTCAATGTTAAGGTCTGTGAAACTCCCTTTTTTCTTTGACCTATCCAACCGATACATCTTTCATCACCTATGTTATTGTCAAATTCTGGGAGGATATAATAAAAGAGGAAGAGCATATGAAAACTAATAACAGGTTGGAGAGAACATGAAGAAAAAATTCGAATACTTTGAAGTAACAGCAGACGCCGGCTATTGGGCATACGGGTCAACAATAGAAGAGGCCTTCGAAAACGCAGCCCTCGCAATGTTCGAATTAATGACAGACACAAAAAAAGTCCAACCAAAAAAAGAAAAAAGGATAGAATTAGAAGCCGAAGATGAAATATCACTTCTACATGATTGGCTCGACGAACTCCTATTCCTAAAGGATACAGAATTCCTATTCTTCTCAAAATTCAAAGTTAATATACAAAAAAATAGAGTATATAGACTAGAAGGAAAAGCCCTAGGTGACAATATAGATCCCAATATACATGAAATCCGCGATGAAGTAAAAGCAGTCACCTACCATCTTATGGATGTGCGAGAAGAAAAAGGCCAATATAAAGTTAGAGTGATAGTAGACCTATAAAAGAACCCTACTTGGGGTGGATTATAATGAATGTGAAAGATATCTTGATAAAAGTTAGAGAATCAGTATGGGAAGTCCCCACAGATTATAAAGAGTGCATGCGCGTCCCAGGGCGAATATTCCTAGACGAAGAAGCCTTAAAAGATTTGGAGAAAGGAGCCGTTGACCAAGTGGCGAATGTAGCATGCCTACCCGGCATACAAAAATTCTCAATCGGCCTTCCAGACATACATTTCGGCTATGGATTCAGTATAGGTGGTGTTGCAGCATTCGACGCCAGCAACGGTATCATAAGCCCAGGTGGCGTGGGATTCGATATAAACTGCGGAGTCAGACTATTAAAGACAAACCTAGATCATGAAGAAGTCAAACCAAAAATAAAAGAACTCATAGACACACTATTCAGGAACGTGCCATCAGGCGTTGGAAGCAAAGGCAAAATACGACTAAAAGAGGGTCAAATCGATGAAGTGCTAGAAAACGGTGCAGAATGGGCTGTCGAAAACGGATACGGTTGGGAAGAAGACCTAGAATACCTCGAAGAAAATGGTAAAATGGAAGAAGCCAACGCAACAAAAGTAAGCGAAAAAGCAAAAAAGAGGGGAATACCACAACTAGGATCATTAGGCTCAGGCAACCACTTCCTAGAAGTCCAGAGAATAGATAGAATATTCGATGAAAAAGCAGCGAAGGCCTACGGCTTAGAAACCGGGAAAGTAACAGTACTAATCCACACAGGATCCAGGGGATGCGGCCACCAAATCTGCTCAGACTACCTAAAAATCATGGACAAAGCCTACAAAAAATACAACATCAAAATACCAGACCGACAGTTAGCCTGCGCCCCAGTAGACTCAGAAGAAGCGAAAGAATACTTCCAAGCAATGGCAGCAGCAGCAAACTACGCATGGGCCAACCGACAAATGATAGTACACTGGGTGAGAGAATCCTTCGAACAAGTATTCAACAAAAGCGCAGAAGACATGGAAATGGAAATATTATATGACGTGGCCCACAACATAGCCAAAAAAGAAACCCACCCAATAAAAGGCTTGAAAAGGGAAGTTTACGTTCACAGAAAAGGAGCTACAAGAGCCTTCGGCCCAGGGAGAAAAGAAATACCCTCCAAGTATAGGAAGATAGGCCAACCAGTCATAATACCAGGTACAATGGGAACATCATCCTATGTACTCCACGGGACAGAAACTGCAATGAAAGAAACATTCGGATCCACCGCCCATGGAGCAGGGCGTAAAATGAGCAGAGCAGGCGCGAAAAGAACATACCGTGGCGAACAAGTCCAAAGGAACCTATCAAGGATGGGAATATACGTCAGGGCCACTTCAATGCCAGTAATCGCGGAAGAAGCGCCAGGAGCCTACAAAGACGTGGACATAGTCGTTAACACATCCCACAAAACAGGAATATCACGACTAGTCGCAAAAATGATACCATTAGGCGTCGCCAAAGGGTGACATACTTGATAGGTATAATAGGTGGAACAGGAATTTACAAAACACCTCAAAATGTGAAGGTGGAAAAAAAGGTTATAAAAACACCATATGGGGATTCACCCCCAATATCAATTTTCAAAATCCATGGCAAAAAAGTTGCATTCATACCCAGACACGCAGAAGGCCACGACTATCCACCACACAAGATAAATTACAGAGCAAACATATGGGCCCTTAAACATTTAGGTGTCAATAAGATAATCGCAACTAACACCGCAGGATCACTCCACAAATTCATCAAACCAGGGACAATAGTCACACCAGATGACTTCCTAGATTTCACAAAAACGAGGATAGGAACATTCTATGACAAAAAAACAGTCCACGTGGATGTTACAAAACCATACTGTCCAAAACTCAGAAACATACTACTATCCTCTGGCGAAGTGAAGGATGGTGGAGTATACGTGTGCACAGAAGGGCCCCGTTTTGAAACCGCGGCCGAGATAAGAATGTTCAAAATCCTAGGAGGCACAATTGTAGGGATGACAGGATTACCCGAGGCCGTCCTTGCAAGAGAACTTGAAATGTGCTATGCAAGCCTCTGCCTTGTATCAAATTATGCAGCCTCAATCTCAGAGGATAAACTCACCATAAAAGAAGTCTTCGAGGTCTTGGAGGAGAAAAGGCCCATTATCATAGATATTATAAGTAGGAGTGTTGAAATGATTGATGAATCCCCATGTGAATGTCATGAGACGCTTAAAGACGCCTCTGTAGATGAAATACTTAAAGAGGAGATGCCAAAATGAAAGTTTTATTATTATGTGGAAGTCCGAGGAAAGAAAGCAACACTATGACAGCCCTAGAAAGATGTGCCGAGAAAATCAGGGAAGAAGGCCTTGAAACCGAGATAATCTCTTTAAGGAGACTGGACATTAAATCTTGTAGGGCATGTCTAACCTGTGCAAAGACAGGTGAATGCGCAATAGATGATGGGCTCAACACCATCATCCAAAAAATAAGAGAATCAGAAGGATTCATAATAGGATCCCCAGTATATTTTGGAACAGCACGCGGAGATGTCATGTCAGCACTACAAAGGATAGGGATGGTTTCAAGAGCCTCTGACAATTTCTTAAAATGGAAGGTCGGCGGACCCATTGCAGTGGCCCGTAGGGGTGGTCATACAGCTACAATACAAGAAATGCTAATGTTCTATCTCATAAATGATATGATAGTCCCAGGTTCAACCTATTGGAATATCCTATTCGCCTGGGCTGCTGGTGAAGTTGAAGATGATAAAGAGGGTATTGAAACTATAGAACATTTCGGCGAAAACGTGGCTAAACTGATCAAAAAAATATACTAGACCTCCATACACCCTTTTTTGGGGTTGTTAAATTGAAGATAGCTGTAGCATCATCTGACGGTGAAAATGTGGACTCGCATTTCGGTAAAGCATCTAAGTTTATTATTTACGAGTTCGATGGTGAAAAAGCGGAGATGGTTGATGAAAGAGAAATTAACATTGACCCGGCTGAAAAACATCAATGGATGAAAACATTAGATGCTGTTAGAGACTGTGATATTGTAATAGCTGTCCAGGCCGGATTAAGGGCTAAATTAGGCCTTGAAGAGGCGAGTATAAAACTCGTATCAGATGAAGGGCCCATAGACGAGGTTATTAAGAGGTATATTAAACATTACAAGTTTATGAAAAGCTAAATATTTAAATATCTTCTAGTGTAATAATCTACTTCAATATTTTGGAAAATTAGGACCCAAGTTTTTGTAATTCTAATTTTTCATGGAAAAATTCACAACTTTTAGGGTGATATAATGGCTAAAGTGAGAAGAAGAAGAGTGAGAGACACATGGAAAGAAAAAAAATGGTATACTGTAACAGCCCCGAGTTTATTCGGAGAAAAAGAGATAGGTGTTACGCCTGCACGTGACCCTAAACTATTATTTACTAGGAGAGTAGAGGCTACGATGCGAGAACTTACCGGTGATTTTTCAAAGCAATATGTTAAATTAAAATTTGAAATAGAAAACGTGACAGGAGACAAGGCAACTACAAAGTTCATAGGCCACGAGGTTACAACAGATTATGTGCGAAGCATGATAAGAAGAGGTACTAGTCGTGTTGACGCTCCAAAGATAGTGAAAACAAAGGATGGTTACAAGGTAAAAATCCATACCCTCGCCATAACAACCCGGCGAGCCAAATCATCACAGCAAAGATACATGCGTAAGATCATCGAAGATAAAATAGAAGAGCTTGCAAGTGAAAAAACCTTTAACGAGCTCGTAGAGGGTATTGTAACAGGGAAAATAGCCTCAGAAATATATCATGAAGCCAAGAAGGTTTACCCCCTCAAAAGGGTTGAGATAATAAAGACAAGAGTATTAGAGGAACCAGCCTAGAAAAGGAGCCCCATACTAGGGGGGTCCCCCATATGAAAGATTTTAATTGGATTTATGTACTCATATGCATACTTATAGGCTTTTTAACTTACAATCGGCGCGCCTTGGATTTGTGGGGATCCCTCTTAATGGTTATAATGGGTTTTATTATAATAGTAGCTGCTGGGTTTAATTGGCTGATTTTAATATTCATTTTTTTGATCCTAAGCCTTTTAGCCACAAAATATAAGAAAAATTACAAGAAATCCATGAAACTTTATGAAGGTAGAAGGAATGCTCGAAACGTCATATCCAATGGTATAATACCATTTATAATGGCCAGCTTCAGCTACTATGATGGGTTCCTTGGGGGATTCATAGGATCAGTGGCAACGGCAACAGCAGACACGCTAGCAAGCGAAATAGGAGTGTTGCAGACGCCCAGACTAATAACAGATTTGACAAAGGAAGTTAAACCTGGAACAGATGGTGGCGTATCACCGCTAGGAACCGCTGCAGGTATCATCGGAGCAGGCATCATCGGCCTATCAGCATATTTTCTCAATATATGCCCTAACCCCTTAATATCCGTTAAAATAGCCGTGATAGCAGGTACCATAGGATGCTTCATGGACAGCATACTAGGCGCTTTATTTGAACGAAAAAATTACATTAACAATGAACAAGTGAATCTATTAGCAACAGTTACAGGAGCAGCTGCAGGGATAATCCTCCTCCATTTCTAACATAACCAAGGTGGGAAAATTATGAAAAGCCTAATAATGATAATTGATGGGATGGCAGACCGTCCAATACCAGAACTAGGAGAAAAAACACCCTTAGAAGCTGCTGAAACCCCAAATATGGACAAGTTAGCGGAGAATGGTATTAATGGTATCATGGACCCGATAAAGCCTGGTATAAGGGTTGGAAGCGACACAGCACACCTTTCAATACTAGGATACGACCCATATAAAGTCTATACTGGCAGAGGACCATTTGAAGCCGCCGGGGTTGGAGTAGAAGTGAAACCAGGAGACATAGCGTTCAGATGCAATTTCGCAACTCAAGACAAGGACGGGATAATAATAGACAGGCGAGCAGGCCGAATAAGGGAAAAAACCGACAAAATAGCTGAAACAATCAACTCCATGGAAATAGAAGGCTTCGAAGATGTTGAAATAATCTTCAAGGAATCTACAGGACACAGGGCAGTCCTAGTTTTAAGGGGTGAAAATCTTTCAGATAAAGTATCGGATTCCGACCCTAAAAAGGAGGGCAAACCCCCCAAGACTGTTAAACCATTAAACGATTCTCCAGCAGCTGAAAAAACCGCGAAACTACTAAACAAACTTGTCAAAAAATCATACAAATTACTTAAAGACCACCCAGTTAACATAGAACGCCTAAAAAAGTCTGAAAATCCTGCTAACATCATACTACCGAGAGGGGCTGGGGAAGTACCTCATATAAAAAAATTTGAGGAAAAATATGGGCTAAAAGCAGCATGTATAGCTGAAACAGGACTCATAAGAGGTATAGGGAACCTAACAGGCATGGACATCATAGAAGTGGAAGGAGCAACCGGTGGCATAGACACCAACCTAAAGAATATAAAAGACGCAATCTTTGATACAATAAACAGCCCATATGATTTCATACTTGTAAACATTGACGGCGCCGATGAAGCAGGCCACGACGGAGACCTGAAAGGCAAAATAGAATTCCTAGAAAAAGTTGATGAAATACTCGAAGACTTCCCATTAGATGAGATGTTTTTTGTCTTCACAGCCGACCACACCACCCCAATAAGTGTAAAAGACCATACCGGAGACCCTGTACCCATCGTAATTAATGGTCCAGGTATAAGAGTGGATAACATAAAAAGATTCAATGAAAGAGAAGCAAGCAAAGGTGGACTCTGCAGGATAAAAGGATCAGATATAATGAACATACTACTCGACCTAATGGACAAAACAGAAAAATTTGGTGCATAAAAATGAAGCTTTTTGGAACATCAGGCATCAGAGGAAGATTTAAAGAAAAATTAACAGCATCATTATCTTTAAATGTTGGGAAAGCCATCGCAACTTACCTCAAAGGAGAAGGTGAAGTCATAGTAGGATACGATCCGCGCACATCAAGCCAACTCATAGAAAACGCATTATCCGCAGGGCTGATGGAAGGAGGATGTAACGTCATCAAAATAGGAATGGTCCCCACACCACTTATAGGATATGCCACTTCCAAACTCAAAGCCAAGGCAGGTGTAATGATAACAGCCTCACACAACCCACCAGAATACAATGGAATAAAAGTATGGAACCATAATGGAATGGCATATTCACCAGCCCAAGAAAAAGAAATAGAAAGAATAATCCATGAAAAAGATTACATTACGGTAGACTGGGACAATCTAGGAAGTTCAGATCACTTGGACATTACAAAAATGTACATGGAAGATTTACTAGAACATTTTAAAATAAAAACCGATCTTAAAGTAGTGGTTGATTGTGGTTGTGGAGCAGCATCACATATAACCCCAATAATCTTAAGAAGAATTGGATGCGAAGTCTTATCATTAAATTGTCAACCAGACGGCTTTTTCCCAGGCCGAAACCCCGAACCAACCCCAGAAAACCTGAAAGATCTCATGAGCATGGTTAAAGCCAGTGGGGCTGACCTTGGCATAGCCCATGATGGCGACGCTGACAGGATGGTAGCAGTTGACGAAAAAGGCAGGTTCGCAGATTTTGATAAACTTCTAACACTAATTGCCAAAGAGAAGGGCGGGAAAATCATCACCACAGTTGACGCGTCCATCAGCCTTGATGAATGTTTAAAAGAAGTCGGAGGAAAGGTTATAAGGACAAAGGTTGGGGACGTGCATGTTGCAGAAGCCCTAATCAGAGAAGGAGGATCATTCGGCGGGGAACCATCCGGCACATGGTTACACCCAGAATTTTCTTTATCACCTGATGGAATATTCTCAGCCCTCAAACTCGTTGAAATAGTATCAGAAAAGGGTCCATTATCCAAATTACTCGATGAAATACCATCATATCACAATATAAGGGATAAAATACCTTGTCCTGACACGAAAAAAGGTAATGTGATGGAAAAAGTTAAAAAACAATTACCACAACAATTCAAAGAAAAAATCCAAATAGATAACATAGACGGTACAAGAATATCACTAGAGGATGGCAGTTGGGTACTTATAAGACCATCAGGCACAGAACCATATATAAGAATCAGAATAGAAGCTAAAAAAGAAAAAACAGCCAAAAAACTTCATAATATGAGCCGATCATTCATGGAAAAAATTATAAGGGGATTATGATGCAAGCAGTCATCCTAACTGCAGGTGAAGGGACAAGGATGAGACCCCTCACACTCACAAGGCCCAAGACAATGCTACCAATAGCAGGCAAACCCATACTACAATATAACATAGAAGCCCTAAAAGAAAATGGCATCAAAGACATTATAATGATAACAGGATACCATGAATCAAAGGTGAAAGAATATTTCGGGAATGGGGACAAATTCAACGTAAATATAAGATACCATACACAAAAAGAACAATTAGGAACGGCAAATGCAATAAAATATGCCAGAGAATACATAGAGGATGATTTCATAGTACTCAATGGTGACATTATCACCGAACCAGCCACTATCACAGATTTAATATCACATTATAAAGAAGCGGACACCACCATAGTACTCAGAGAAGTCAAAGATCCAAGCCAATTCGGCGTTGTTAAACTAGAAGGAGACAACGTAAAGGATATCATAGAAAAAC
This sequence comes from Methanothermobacter sp., assembly GCA_030055615.1. Taxonomy (NCBI): domain Archaea; kingdom Methanobacteriati; phylum Methanobacteriota; class Methanobacteria; order Methanobacteriales; family Methanobacteriaceae; genus Methanothermobacter; species Methanothermobacter sp. The sequence continues at coordinate 174,457 of JASFYN010000002.1, forward strand.
CACCAGCCAATAAAGCCCCAGGGAACCTGGTAAACACTGGAATATACCTATTCAATCATAAAATATTCGATTACATTGAAAGGACAAAAAAATCACCCCGCGGAGAATACGAGATAACAGATTCCATCAAAATGCAAATAAAAGACAATTTAACAATAAAAGGCATAATATCCAAAAGGCATTGGGTAGACGTTGGAAAACCATGGGAATTATTAGAAGCCAATGAAACACTCCTCAAAAACATAAAAGAAGACATAAAAGGTGAAATAGAGGATAACGTCACAATCCACGGGCCGATCATCCTAGGAGAGGGGAGCATAATAAGATCAGGAACATACATTATAGGCCCCATCTACATAGGAAAAAATTGTGAAATAGGACCCAACTCCTACATTAGAGCAAACACATCAATAGGAGACAATGTAAGCATAGGAAACGCCGTCGAAATCAAAAATTCCATAATAATGGATAAAACAAATATAAACCATTTATCCTATGTGGGAGATTCTGTCATCGGAGAAAACTGCAATCTCGGCGCGGGGACAAACATAGCAAACCTCCGATTTGACGATAACCATGTAAAAATGACAATAAAAGGGGAAAAAATAGACACAGGCCGCCGCAAAATGGGGGTGATCTTCGCAGATAATGTTAAAACTGGCATCAATTCCTCCTTTAACCCAGGCATTAAAGTGGGAGTCGGATCCCAAATAGGACCTGGCAGTATAATATCACATGACATACCCTCAAACAGACTAGTAATAGTAAATCAAGAACATATAATCAGCAAAAGAGATTAGATTCTCAAAACTAGAACATTCCCATCTTACCTGTCACCAAATTTTAAAAAATTTAGAAACCCCCCTCTAAAATATTATAGGAAATTTTATTTTATGAGGATCCCTATTATGTCCAAATAAAAGTCTTATTTAATCCTTTACACGCTAGGCCTAGGAAGAGATTCTTAAGAAAATACTTATTAATTCTATATACTAATTATATCATAAAAGCCCCTAATTCAGGTGGAGAAGATGGGAAAGAACTTTAAAGTCTTCAGTGGAGCTAAAATAATAGGTGAAGTCGAAATAGGAGATCATTCATCAATATGGTATAATGCCGTGGTGAGAGGCGACATCGAACCCATCAAGATAGGCTCATATTCCAATATCCAAGACAATTGTGTAGTACATACAAGCAAAGGCTTCAAGACTATAATAGGAGATTATGTATCTGTGGGGCATGCAGCTGTATTACATGGTTGTAGGATAAACGATAATGTACTTATAGGGATGAACGCAACCATCCTCAATGGCTCCACCATCAACAAAGATTCTATTATAGGAGCAGGTACTGTTGTAACCGAGGGAAAAGAATTCCCCCCAGGGAGTCTAATACTCGGCGTCCCAGGGAGGCTCATAAGGGAACTTACAAAAGAAGAGATAAAATCTGTAAAAGACAATGCGCTAAGATACTCTAAACTCGCCAAGAAGGGGTTATAATGGCCAAGATAAGGGATGCGATACTAGGAATAGAACCATACGTACCTGGAAGATCAACAAAAGAAATAGCTGAAGAATATCACCTTAAAGAAAGTGAAATCGTGAAACTCGGATCCAATGAAAACCCCCTCGGACCCTCACCCAAGGCAGTTAAAGCCGTGAAACGTGAAACCAAAAACATGCACAGATACCCAGAATCAGGACTGGATGATCTTAAAAAAGCAATCGCAGACTATTCAGGGACTTCCCCCAATCAGATAATAATTGGGGGTGATGGCGCCGATGAGATAATAGATCTCCTCGGCAAAACCTTCATGGAAACTGGCACAGAATTCATCGTACCAATACCATCCTACATGTATTATGAGTATACTCTACGCCCATATGGTGCAAGACCCACCTATGCAAAATGGGACATGGAAAAGAATACCGTTGATACAAAATCTGTCATAGAATCCATAAATGATAAAACAAAGCTTATATTTTTATGCACTCCTAACAATCCTACTGGTGGCCTGATCTCAAAGGATGATATAGTCAGCATACTTGACTCAACTTCTGCATTAGTTGTAGTGGATGAAGCCTATTTTGAATTTGCAGGTGTCAGTAACATAGGACTCATCGAGGATTATGAGAACTTGTTCATCCTAAGAACATTTTCAAAGGCCATGGGCCTCGCTGGTATGCGTATAGGTTATGGTATTTCGAATCCTAGGATAATAGATTATATGCATCGTATTAAGCCCGTTTTCAGTTTGACTAGACTTTCGTATGTAGCTGCCCTTGCGACATTATCTGACAGGGATTATATAAAAAGGTCTATTGAATTTTCAATTAAAAGTAGGGAATATCTATATTCTAGACTTCTACAAATGGATAAGATTAGAGTCCTTAAGTCCTATGCAAATTATCTATTGGTGGATATACGCGAAACTGGCATGAACGCGGGTCAATTGACAGATGAGCTGCTTAAGAGGGGTGTTATAGTCAGGGATTGCACATCATTCAAAGGTTTGGACGAATATTGGATACGTGTGAGTGTAGGGACAATGAAAGAAAATGATAAGTTCATAGAAGCCCTCGGGGAGATCATAGAGTGATTTTATGAAGATTGGAAATTATAGTATTTCTACGGTGGATTTTCCCGGCACACCATCACTTGTGATATTCCTTGCTGGTTGTTCGCTTAAATGTCCATATTGCCACAATCCAGAACTAATAAAAGGAGGAAAAAATGTTTCACTCAAAGACATTTACAAAAAAATAATAGAATCTAAGGATTTAGTAGATGCTATTGTGATAAGTGGTGGAGAACCACTTTTACAAATAGATGAACTAGAGAAGATTCTAGAATTCGCTAAGTCACAAAAACTTAAAACGAAACTGGACACCAATGGCTACCAACCAAAGTACATCGATAAGATAAAAGATCTAGTAGATTATGTTGCACTCGATGTTAAAGCCCCATTTGAAAAATATCGGAAACTTTTCGGTTTTGATGGGGCTAAAGTCAAAGAAACAATGAATATATTATCAGAATCAAATGTCTTCCTTGAGTGTAGAACCACTTATGTCCCTAAGCTTTTAAAACCGGGAGACATTATAAAGATCGCTTCTCAAATCAATTGCGACCTTTATGTGATACAACAATTCAGGAACAAAATGGTACTCGACCCCAAATTCAAGAATGTTAATCCACCATCACCTTCCATTTTAAAGGACATCGCAAAGAAAGCTAAAAGGTATTGTGAAAACGTGAAGATCAGAACGCAAGAATTTGGAGAAGAAAAAATATAAGTAACAGTGGAGGGGGTGAATTGCCCATCCTATCATTCAACAGCCGCCAAATCGACCTTATAACCGGCGAAAAGAGCATGACCATACGTAAACTGTGGAAAAAACGCCTAAAAGTAGGTGATAGACTCCACTGTTACTGGAACCTCATATCAAAAGAGCGTCAAAAAGTTTTCGAAGCCGAAGTTACAAGTGTAGAGATCATAAAATTCAAAGAACTTATAAAAGACGATAAACTAGCCCAAGAAGACGGTTTTAAAGATGCTAATGAACTTAAAAAAGAATTTGAAAGGATATATGGGGACATTGATGATGAAACCGAATTTCAGATTATAAGATTCAAAAGATTGCCAATTGAAGAATGGGAAGGCGAAAAAATAGACCAAAAAGCCATGATAATCCAAAAGGCAGACATATTATTCGACCTTGGAAAATATAAAGAATCAAAAACATGCTATAATGCAGCCTTAAAATTAGATCCAGAAAATGTTTACATACTAAATAGGCTAGCAGACAACCTCACAAGACTTGGAAAATTCCAAAAGGCAATAGAATACTATGACAAAGCATTAGAGTTAGAACCAGAAAACGAATACATATGGAATAACAAGGCAATCACATTACTCAACGCAGGCAACATAAAAGGAGCATTAAACTCCAGTAATAGAGCCCTCAAAATAAATCCAAAGGATACAACCATATTATACTGGCATGGAGTGATACTAGAAGTTATGGGAGAAAAAAAAGAAGCGCTCAAATACTATGATAAGGCTATCAAAGCAGATGATAAAAATGTGGGGGCATGGAACGCCAGGGGCGACCTACTATCAGAACTCGGAAAAAAAGAAGAAGCTATAAAATCTTATGAAAACGCATTAAAGTTAGCACTAGAAGATGATGAAAGTGCAACACTCTGGAATAGGAAGGGTAATGCGTTATTCGAACTTGGAAGATTTCAGGACGCCCTAGAATGCTATGACAGGGCATTAGAATTAGAACCAGAAAATGATATATTTTGGAGCAACCGTGGCGTCACATTGCTCGAATTAAACCGCTTCGAAGAAGCCCTTGAATCATTCAACAGAGCACTAATGATAAACCCAAAAAACGAAGACGCTAAAATACTTAAAGAAGAATGCCTCGAAAACCTCTGAAAGCCCCCAAACCCTCTCACACCATCTCCAACTAATATAAGCTCCACAAACATCTCAGAAGCCTTCCAAAAAGAATTTCACCCCCCAATTCAATTTCAAGACTTTCCCTTTAAAGCAATAAAATCTGATGGCAATGGGATATCCTCTTCTTCAACTTTTATTTCAACCAAAACTGGCTCATCCATCCCAAGAACACCCAAAAATGTATCATCTAACTCTTCCGGCTTTTCTATCCTAACAGATCTTATATTATATGATTTTGCTAATTTAACAAAGTCTGGATTTTCAAGGTGGACCTGGTAGCTTTCACCATACTCCATCTCCTGCCATTGCCTTACTATACCCAAACTCGAATTATTCAATACACATATTATAATAGGCAATTTCCTCTCCATTATTGTCCCAAGCTCTTGCATGGTCATCTGAAAACCACCATCACCCGCTATCAAAATTATCTTCTTTCCAGGTCTTGCCAAGCCCACTCCAATCGAAGCCGGGAGTCCATAGCCCATGGGCCCAAATGCCCCAGAATATATTAATGAACGACTTTCCAAGACCTTCCTATAAAGTGTAACCCAAGTTGTATGGCTTCCAGCATCATTCACTATTATAGCATCAGGGGCCAGATCAAATATCCTAGGTATAACTTGACTAGGTTTAAGAGGATAATCTTCCAAAAGTGGCGGATCATCATATGCTGGAGGATTCCCAATGGAATACTCCTCCAATTCTCTGATCCAATCATTATATGAACTTACATTGGACTTTATTCTTTTTATGAATTCTTTAACATCCATTTGAAGATTAATATCGCCTTTGAATGTTTTCTTGTCAATATTCACGTGTATTATTGGCGAATCTCCAAAGCCGGTTATGGTTCTTTCCGATATTCTGCAACCTAATGCTATGATCAAGTCACAGCTTTTCCCGGCATAATTAGCTGTGGGAGTGCCCCTCGTACCTATCATCCCCAAACATAGTGGATGGTCCTCACCTATAACACCCCTCGCAGGATATGTTGTTGCAACCGGTATATTATGGGCTTCTATAAGTTTTCTGAGATCATCTTCAGCCCGACTCCAGAGCACACCAGCACCTGCAACTATGAGAGGTCTTTTAGACGACTTTAATAAGCTGATAGCCTCTCCCATGCTAGTATAATTTCTCGTGGGAGAATATTCCACCTCCTCTAACAGTACATCCTCCCTTATCTCCTCTTGGAATATGTCCTTATTTATATTAATGTGGATGGGACCCATAGGTTCTATACTAGAATATAGTAGGGCCTTTTTCAACATTGATATGGCTTCTTCACCATCTGCTGGTTTGAAAGTGTATCTCGTAATTGGCTTGAATATTTTCTCCAATTCAACTTCTTGGAATACGTTTAAACCTATCTGATCCCTCGGAATATCCCCCGTGATCACGATTAGCGGTATGGAATCCTTATAGGCTGTTGCAACACCCATAACAAGGTTCAAGGCACCAGGACCACCTGTAGATATGCAAACCCCTATTTCCCCGGATGCTCGTGCATACCCATCCGCTGCATGTGCGGCCCCTTGTTCATGCCTTAGAAGTACGTGTTCAATACTCGAGGTCCTTATGGAATCATAAAGGGGTAATATATGTTCACCTGGATGACCAAAAACATATTTTATACCAGCATCTTCTAATAATTTTACAATAGCATCGGAACATTTCATAGACCAAATCTCCTAGGCCAACTTTAAAATATTATCTCAAACCAAAAATACATAAAGGTGAGAATTTATGAGCGACCACCTAGATGCATTACTCCATGAGAAGAGAATATTCTATCCACCAGAAGAACTTGTCAAAGAAAGCAATATTAAGAAATGGATGGACGAAAGGAATATAAAAAGTTACTCTGAACTCATTAAAAAATGTGAAGAAGACCCAGAATGGTTCTGGGACGAGTTGGCACAAGAATTGGACTGGTTCGAACCTTACACTAAAGTATTAGAATGGAACCCTCCATATGCCAAATGGTTTGCAGATGGTAAATTTAACATAGTCCACAATGCACTTGATAGACATGTTAAAGGATGGAGAAAAAACAAAATAGCCTACATATGGGAAGGAGAAGATGGTAGACAAAGAAAATTAACATACTTCGACCTCTACAAGGAAGTGAACAGACTAGCAAATGCTCTGAAAGAATTAGGAGTCAAGAAAGGTGATAGAGTCAGCATCTATCTTCCGATGATACCAGAACTGCCCATTGCAATGCTAGCATGTGCTAAAATCGGTGCAATACACAGCGTAGTCTTCTCAGGATTCTGGGCCAAAGCATTCAAAGAAAGGGCAATAGACGCGGGATCGAAAATAGTGATAACAGCTGACGCATTCCACCGACGAGGAAAAATCATAAAACTCAAAGACACACTAGACACGGTCATAGATGATATACCAACCATAGAAAAGGTCATAGTCGTAGAACATCTAAAAACAGAAGTAGATATGAAAGAGGGAAGAGACATTTTCTGGAACGACCTCCTAAAAGGACAGGATAAAGAATGCGAAACCGAAATATTAGGAGCCGAGGACACATTATTCATACTCTACACTTCAGGTACAACAGGCAAACCCAAGGGCGTGGTACATACACATGGAGGATACGCTGTGGGAACCTACACAACAATGAAATTCGTCTTCGACATCCGAGACGATGACATCTACTGGTGCACAGCAGACATAGGATGGATAACAGGCCACAGTTACATAGTTTATGGGCCTCTGATAGCAGGGGCTACATCAATATTATACGATGGTGCCCCAGATTATCCAGATCCTGGAAGACTCTGGAAGATGATAGAAGACTACGGGGTTACAATATTCTACACAGCACCTACCCTAGTGAGGATGTTCATGAAATACGGTGAAAAATGGCCGCAAGATCATGATCTAAGCAGTTTGAGGTTGCTGGGATCTGTGGGGGAGCCCATAAACCCAGAGGCTTGGATATGGTATTATGAAAATATTGGTGGAAGAAGATGTCCCATAATGGATACATGGTGGCAGACCGAAACAGGAATGCACCTTATAACACCTCTACCTATAAACCCATTGAAACCAGGCTCAGCATATAAACCCTTCCCAACGATAAAAGCTGATGTACTAGATGATGATGGTAACAGTCTAAGGGGTGAAGGAGGACACCTTGTAATTAAGACCCCATGGCCTGCAATGTTCAGAACACTCTACAAGGATGAGAAACGTTACATTGAATCCTATTGGAGTAAATTCCCCAACATTTACCTTACGGGGGATGTTGGGAGGATAGATGAAGATGGTTACTTCTGGATACAGGGTAGGGAAGATGATATCCTAAATGTGGCAGGTCACAGGATAAGTACTGCTGAGGTTGAATCTGCGCTTGTAAGCCATCCTCTTGTGGTGGAAGCTGCGGTTGTCGGGAAACCTGATATTCTAAAAGGGGAAGAAATAGCGGCCTTTGTAATATTAAAAGAGGATGTTGAACCAACCCAGCGCCTTAAAGGGGTGCTCAGGGAGCATGTGCGGAAGGAGATAGGTCCTATAGCAACTCCAAGTTATATAGGGTTCGTGGATGATCTTCCCAAGACTAGATCAGGTAAGATAATGAGGCGGATAATAAAAGCGAAACTTATAGGGGAAGATGTGGGTGATACGAGCACCCTTGCGAATCCTGAGGCCGTTGATGAATTGGAGAAGGCATTATAGTGGTTCCTGGTAGCTTCCATTGTATTCTCCAGAGCCTTTAACCTTGAATACAATGGCCTGTGCTATCCTCTCCCCTCTTTTTATTTTATATTCAAAGTCCCCGTAATTATAGACTAGGAATCTTAGTTTTCCCTGGAATCCTGGATCTCCGAGTGCCGTGTGCACTGCTATAAAAGATCTTAGTAATGTTGAACGGGGGAGGTATATCATAGCATAACCCTTCGGGATTTTTATTTTTCTGTCCACGGTTACAAGGTAAGCTTTTTTAGGTTTTAAATTATAAAGTGGAGGTTTTAACCTTCGGAGTTCCGGTAATCTTTTTTTATCATCTAAAAGAGAAGCGGGGCCGGCTTGTTCGAATACTTCGTCAAGGCGCAAGTCTATACCTGCTGGTTGTATTAAGTCTTTGAATTCTGGGAAAAGCTTTATAAGTTCTTTTTCTCCTAGCATTTTATTTTGCTCCTGTAAACCTGACGAATTTCCGGGGCACCTATTATGGTTATGATGCTTCTTCCCAAACTTTTTTAAGTTCTGGGTGTATTCCATCTATTATTCCAAGTTTTTCCATTGCCTTGCCATATGTTTCATGGATTGTTTTAAATTCTGGTCTTATCATGCCCCTGAATGCATCATATCCCATTACTCTACCATAATTTTCTGTTATGGACCATATTATTTTATTAAGACCCTCTATGATGTCCTCTGATTTGTATCGGGATTTTTCTATATTAGATTTTATAGTGTTGAATTCTATGGCAGCATTTGCTTTAACTTCAACGCCTTCAAGGATCTGTGGACATTCTTTGTATGGTAATGACTTTTTTAACATTCCCCTGGCTGGTGCAACTCCCATTATTTTACTGGCTCCAATTGACATTGCAAGTAGTATGTTTTCATATATTTCAAGGGTTAATTCTGTTTTTTCTTTTTCATTAGTGGGTATTTTAACCTCCTTTTCCATTCTGGGGAGCGAAATCGGCGGTTTTATTTCAGGTAAACTCTTGACCTCTTCTGAGGGGGTGAATTCCTCTTCTTCCTCGGGTAAACCTTTAACTTCCCCTGAAGGTGTGATCTCTTTTTTTATTTTGAGTGGAACTTCACTAACTGGTGCTTTTTCTATCTGATGGAGTTTTTTCCTGTTTTTTTCTGATACAAGGATTATGTGGCCGAGTTTGGCTTTTTTGTCTGCTATTACTATAAGGTGGATTTTCTCAATATCTAATAGTATCATGTTATTCTTTTGGAATTCTAGGATTATTGTTTTACAATGGCCTTGCCCTGTTCTTTTAAGCAGTTTTTGTGATGATTTGTTTATAACCCTTGCCATGGATTCTATTTGCGTTTTGTCGATCCCTTCTGGTGTTATCCTGTCATATAGGATGCTCTGATTATCCATTACCATTATACCATTGAAACCATTTATCTTTTTGAAATCTTGGTAGATTTCATCGAATATGTTCATTTCGAAAACCTCTTATTGAGTGTTTATAAGTTCGCAGTATGTTATCCATGCAGCGTCTGTTCTCCCTGGAGGGTAACATGTTATGAGCATCAGTTTTGCTTTTCCTGTCTGTGCGAATCTTATGGGATTTTCTTTGTAGTCCCATCTTATATCTTCACCATTGGATATTACTTTGTATGTGTATTTTTTGGAGGTTATGAAGTCTTCTATTATTACTATGTCTCCTGGCTTTAAGTTTCCTATTAATTGGAACGGCCCTGAATATCTTGTTCTATGTCCTAGTAGGCCGCAGTCTCCGGGTTCTCCTGGCATTACGCTTTCGGGGTAATGGTAGACCGAATCATAGGCGTTAACTGTGTCCTCTCTTATCCAAGCTTCCAGGCCTATCTTAGGTATTATCAGCTTCCCTATGATAGTATACCTTGTATTAGTGGGTATTTCCGGGCTTAAAAGTTCTTTTGGGGCTTTCTTGTATTCTTCGAGGTGGTGTTGTGAGATTTTCACCTTTTCAATGTCCTGGCACCCTTTTATTATAATCAGAGATGATATCATTATAGAAATAATGATTATAATTATTGAGTATATTTTATATCTTCTCATTTTTCACCTTTTAATAAGTTTTTTGACATTTTCTCCTATTATAGACTTGTAATAGACAACTTTATCTGTTTTATCCGTCCAAGCTGTTACCTTAGCGATTATACCAGTATCCGCAATCTCCAATATGATGAGATGCGGTTCTGGTTCTGGTAAGATACCATCTATTTTACTTACTATCCCTTTTATCTTCTTTTCAAATTCTTTTATATCAACCTCCAAGGGTATGTTTACTTTGAGATCTATCCTACGTCTATGGGATGATGTATAATTAACATAGGGGTTTTTTGAAAAAGAAGAATTTGGTATTGTTATAATTTTATTGTCAGAAGTGCAGATTGTTGTTGTCCTAAAACCCATCTTTATAACGGTACCTTTCTGGTTGGAAACTTCGATAACGTCACCAACCTTGAAACTCTTATCTGCAAGTATGAAAAGTCCTGATATAAAATTTGCTAATGTATCCCTAGCAGCGAAACCTACTGCAACACCTACTATTCCTATACTTAAAATTAGCCCCGTAAGATCGATTCCAAACCATTTCAAGATTATGGCAGCCGCTAATATATATAGGGCGTATTTTATTATATCATTCAACACATGTATTACTGTTAAATCTAACTCCCATTTTTCCGCGGTTTTATAAAGTAAGCGCGAAACCCACCTTGTTATAACAAACGTGGCGAACAATGTAATTCCTATAACAAGTAAACCTTCAATTATCATCTTCGGTTGCATATTTCCTCACCTCGATAGACATGAGGTCATAAGCCACTATAGTATTCTCAAATATTTCCCTAGCCGCCTTTTCAATAATATCAGAACGTTTATAACGGGTGCTAAGGTGTGTTAAGATCAAATTTTTCACATTAGATTCTCTAGCTACCTCAGCAGCTTCAGAAGCCGTAGAGTGTCCAGTTTCAAGAGCTTTATCTTCTTTACCTGCCTCGAATGTGGCTTCATGGATGAGTATATGGGAATCCTTAGCCAATTTTACAAGGTTCTGAGATGGTCTTGTATCACCTGAATATGTTATCTTAATACCCTTACGCGGTTTTCCAAGAACCTCTTCCGGTCTTATGATCCTATCACCCAAACGTACCGGGATGCCCCTATGAAGCTTTCCAAATGCTGGTCCAGGCTTTAAACCCAACTTTATAGCCTTATCCCTTAAAAACCTAGGCCTTTTCTTTTCCTCGAAACAATATGATAAATTAGGTACTGTGTGCTCTGTCTCAGCACAACTTATAACATATTCCTCCTTTTCTATGATTTTACCAGCGCCTATTTCATGCACATAAATGTCAAAATCCATTGAAAAATATCCAAGCTTCATCGCCGCATCAACCATTCCCTTGAGGCCAGGGGGGCCGAATATGTGTAGGGGTTTTTCCCTCCCACGGAATGCCATTGTCTGGATCATCCCAGGCAAACCTAAAATGTGATCCCCATGTAAATGGCTTATGAATATTTTCTCTATTTTCATTGGGCTTACCTTTGCCTTTGCCATCTGCCGCTGAGTCCCCTCTCCACAATCGAATAGGAACACTTCACCGAATGCTTTCAAGGCTATTGCGGTATGGTTTCTTTTCTTGGAGGGTATTGCTGCCGAAGTTCCAAGGAATATTAGTTCCATTTTTCACACCAGCCTTTGTAAAAGGTTTATAATCCCATCGTTAATATATCATAAAGGGGAGGGTGAGTATTTTGATTGATATGTTAAGGAAATTAATAAAAGAGGATGTGGGTTTTGAGGATATCACAACTAACGCACTTATAGAGGTTGGCTTAGAAGCTGAAGCAGAAGTCATATCCAAGGATGATGGTATAATAGCTGGGGTTGAGGTTGCAAAGATTACATGTGATGATTTCAATTTAGACTTTAAAGCATATAAGTTAGATGGTGATAAGGTCAAAGAGGATGAAATCATACTCTCAATGAAAGGGGATGCAAGGCATATTCTCCTTATTGAAAGAACCCTCCTTAATCTTATGATGAGAATGAGCGGTATAGCCACTACTACATATAATCTAGTGCAAAGGGCGCGAAGATATAACCCCAACATTATAATCGCTGGAACTCGTAAGACAACACCAGGCTTACAATGGTGGGAGAAACATGCTATCCGTATTGGTGGCGGTGACACTCACCGTTTTAGACTTGACGATTGTGCAATGATAAAAGATAATCATATTTCCCTCATCGGAGACCTAGAGGAGGCTATCAGGAAGGTTAGGTCCTATATAAGTTTCACAAAGAAAATAGAAGTAGAAGTTGAGTCTGTTGAGGATGCTATTATAGCTGCAAGGTGTGGTGCTGATATAATACTCCTTGATAATATGGAGCCATCAGTTATTAAGGATGTTATCAGTACACTTGAAAAGGAAAACTTGAGGGATAATGTTATCCTCGAGGCTTCGGGTGGTATAAACCCTGATAATATTGATGAATATGCCGCTACTGGGGTTGACGTGATATCAATGGGTTTTATCACGCATTCAACGCCTGTAGTAGATTTAAGTTTGGAGATGAGCAAACTGTGACTTGTTTTAATTCTGGTTAAAATTGTCTTTAATATTCTCTAAAATATGCTCCCATTCCATTTAAAAAATTTAGGATTTTTTCAATTATCCAAATATTTATATAGCCATCACACTAATCATATGATAAGAGGAGGTAAAATTTTATGGTCCAAGAGAGCGAAAAAGAGGAATTACCATTTGCAAAGGCTGAAGTTGTAAGACTCATGAAGCAACACCTTGACAGTGACAAGATGATAAGAGAGAGAGTCAAGGTTGAAATGAACAAATTTTTAGGTGAAATATTAGCAAAGGTCTGCAAGGAATTAAACAAGTACCCTTATGCTACAGTGGAATATGACATGTTCAAGGAATGCATTTACCCATATAAGAACATAGAAAGGATAAACAAGGAAAAAGAGAGGATAATAAAACACTTAGAGGCTATAAAAGCGGACTGTGACTCTCTAGCCATGGATATTGAACGTACAATGAAATCACGAGAGGAATGATGACACTATCTTTCGATTGTTATAAAACCTGTTTTAAGTTTTTTGATTTCTTCACTGGTTAACTTGCGCTTCGAAGCCTTTGGATGAGCTATGAAGCTTTGACCCATAGGATCTTCCAATATAACCTTAACCTTTTTCTCACCATCCCTAACCTTTTTAAGGTCCTCGAGTAAATTAAGGGATCTCTCCTGGGCTTTCTCATCCTCGAAAAGTTTTAAAGCCATTTTAACAGCTGCTTGGAATCTTTCGATAACCCCCTCAATATTTGAAATATAAGCTGTGGACCTTGGCCCTGGCTCCACCTTTAAACCTAGTTCTGGTATTTTTATAGTGGCTGATTGTGATTTAACCACCCTCGCGTTTAAGGTTTCAGATTCAACCCATAAAGAGTATCTCATAGGTTCTCCATGATCCAGGCAGAGAACGTCACTGTAACGGTATCCACATTCCTGGCATATAAGCGTTGATTCCATGACCTCACCAAAATATGGTATCTTCTCCAAGTGCGTGGTGATTTCCAACGATTTTTGGGCATGACATACTGGACAATCGATTTTCATTGTTGATCATCTTCTCCTTTGTATATTAGTCCTTTTTTGTCGAGTTCATGAGTTATCTTAGTGAGACTTTCCTCGTCTGGTGCGCATATTATATGTGAGTGTATGTTATTCGATAATTTGTAGAGTCTTTCAAGATCCTTTTTTCGTTTAGGATTGCTCTGAAGCCTGTCAAGGAACCTCTGAGCCTCCCTGGGATCATATACATTCACTTCCCTTTTAAGAGGCTCTGTGAATCCTGGTATATAATAAGCGACATCTACTATTCGTCCACCATACTTTCTAATAACTATATCTATAACTTCAGGTAGCTTATCTACTGAGTGTTTTAATGTTATCAGTTTGCAACACTCTCTTATGAATGACAGCATCCTTTTTATTGTACAATTTACGCTTTCATTGTCAATCACTGGTACATTATGCTCCCTCGCCGCTTTCACTAAATGATCGTGTATGATCCTGTTTTCTTTGAAATATTCAAGATGCTTACCCCCTCTTTTGATTTCCATGGCCCTTTTGACGAATCTTTCTTTGTGGACTTCCTCATCCGCAGATAATATGAAAAAGTGTATTGAAGCTTCATCCTTGAATTTGGCTATGTCTAAGAGACCTGGGATTAAATGTACTCCTTCTATTACTATGTCATCCGCATCTTCAATGGCTCTCTTTATAACCTTTTCAATGGCAGGTATGACAAAGGAAGCGTGTTCTTCAAATCCCGCGCTTACCAGCGATTTATAGTCTCCGAATCTTTCTTTATCTCTCAAGGCAGTGTAAGCATCAAAGGATGATCTGTGGAGTACTGGAGCATAATCTGGTCCAATGATCCCCCTCACAACTTCCCGGATAAAATCTGTTTCTATGAGATGTTTTATATTTAATTCACTGGCTATAGCAGCAGCTATTGTAGATTTGCCTATACCAGAAGCGCTTCCTATCAATATTACATACGGTTTCCTCAATATCCCTACTCTCCAAGGCCAAATATTTAGATGTTTCTGTGCACCTTTTCAGTTTAAAGGGAAATCCATGTTCATGTTAGTAGGTCCTTCACCCTTTCCGCGCTTCTTTTCATTTCGAGCCTTATTAGCCCAAGGTTTATATCAACATCTGTTATAACTGCAAGTATGCCTTCACCAGCATCGATCATCAATGTTTTACCCCTGCTGCCCTCTATTGTCACCTGTTCAAGTGGTTCCTGTTGGATCTCCTCAGCTGATCTCTCAGCCGTACCAAATACTGCTGATGCCATTGCAGCTACGAGTTCCGCATCTATACCTGATGGGACTTCGCTCTCAATTATGAGACCATCCTTTCCAACAACCAGAGAGCCATTAACACCATTAATTCTACCTAGATCCTTAAGCACCCTTTCAATCATTTCAACCATATTACCTATCCCCTAGATTTATATATTCATTAACCATTTTATTATTAGGTAAGTACACATAACTAATTAAAGTTTCTATTATCTTCAAACATTAAAATGTTAAGGAGTGATTCTTTGTACATCTTATCTTCTGTAAAAGAACTTCAAAAACTCAACCCATTCATTGTAATAGGCTGTGGTGGTGGAGGAGAAAAATTCGCAAACTTCGAAGGAGTGGAAATAGTAGGATTCGTAGATGATGATCCATCAAAGCATGGAAAAGAATTCTGTGGCTCCATAGTATCATCAGATCTCCTCGAACTCCTTAAGAAGACACCTGCAAAGAGCGTTGCCATAATGTTACCTATTGGAGCTGAAGGAACCGCATTAAAGTATGCAGTCCAGGCAATAAACGAGGGCAAAAATGTTGTAACATCATTCAGATCGCTACCACTCGCCGAAAACCAGTCACTGGTAAAATTCGCCCAGGAAAAGAACGTATCAATCCTAGAAATAAGTCCCCGTTTGGATAACGTCCGCAAAGTCATGGGAGTGGCCCCACCACACTGTACAGAAATCCTGCCAAAAATAAATTACAAACCCAAAACCCCCGTGGTATACATAGGAGGAACTTCACAAGAATGTGGCAAACGAACCACCACAAGAATGCTAGGTATCGAAGCCAAAAATAGGGGCATGAAACCAGCGGTAATATCCACAGATGAGATGGGATTAGAGCCACCAATTGATATCAACTTCAGGGCAGGCAGCCTTTCTGTAATGGATGTCGCAGCAGCCCTAATGGGGACGATAAAATACATGGAAGAAAAAAAGGATCCTGACATAATTTTCATTGAAAGCCAAGCCAGTTTAACAGAAAGAGAAAACCCACATCCCAGGGGATTATCAGCCGCAATCCTAGTAGGATCCATGCCAGATGCATGCATAGTATGCCACAGGCCCAGACACCCCTACAGGTACCCCAGAGGCATAAAAGAAGAAATAAAAGCAATAGAAGCTGTTGAACCCACAAAAGTTGTGGGCATCTCCTTAAATCTGAGAAACATAAATGATTATATAAAAGAAAAATTAATAAGAAAATATGAAAACCAATATAATCTTCCAGTCGCCGATGTAAAAAGGGGGGGCTCCTCCAAATTATTAGATGCTATCATAGATCACATAGGAGAGATATAAATTGCGAGATGTTATAAATTTCTTAAAAGAAACCATGGGCTTGGACGAGGAGGAGAAAAAAGAAGAAACCGAAACAATTATAGTACCAGAGCATTCTTTTTATGAGATAATATTAATGAAAGCGAAAAACCTCGAAGACATCGATGACGTTCTAGTCCAGATAACAGAAGAAAAAAACCCAGTAATACTAGACCTAAGCCACTTAAAAAAAGAATCCTTAGAAGATTTCAGAAGAGCGGGGGAAAAAATAAAAAATTTACGGGAAACAGAAAATGCCGAGGCTATACTATTATGTAAAAATGAAAAAGAGATCATAATCATCACCCCCCCAGAGATAAAACTCATCAAAAAAGAATAATAGATTCTAAGGGGAGTGGTGAATGGAATTACCAATCACAAAACCATCATACATCTCTTATGGTGATGAAATAGACTTCGATAAATTTTTAGAAGAACTTGCCAGAAAAAAACATAACGGATTTATCAGAGTCACCCACGCTTCAAGCGAAGGCCATATATTAATCAAAGATGGCATCCCAGTAGCAGCCTCTTATGACAGATACATGAAATCAAAGGCCATGAAAAAAATCTTAGAAATCGTTAACAAAATGGACACGATCATAGAACTGTTTGAAGTAAGAGAATCACAAATAGACTACATAATAGACATAAACAAGGTATATAAACTTGAACCCACACCAATAAAAGAAGAAACCACACCAACCACAGAAGAAACACCAATAAAAGAAGAAACCACACCAACCACAGAAGAAACACCAATAAAAGAAGAAACCACACCAACCACAGAAGAAACACCAATAAAAGAAGAAACCACACCAACCACAGAAGAAAAAGAACATCCAAAAATAACACCAGTAAAAAAAGAAACCACAGAAGAAACATCAACAGAACTTGAAAAAGCTCCCGAAATCGCCGATGAAACAGAAGAAAAAATAACAAAACCCCTAAACAGAGAAGAAATAATGAAAAAGTATGGATTGAAGGATATAGACGAAGAAGAAGTTGAAAAAGTCCTCGAAAACTATAAAGGGGGCGCCATAACTACAATAGATATAGAAAGAGTAGAATTGACTTTAATGAACAAGATAAAAAAATCAATAATAGGAATCCCCGATATAAAAGGTGTTGAAGTTATGGTTTTCCTAGAAAACATGCCAGAACTTGAAGGAGACATAAAAGTACTTATTGAACGCGAAAACAAAGGATTATTATCCCGTCTAATAGGTGGGACAATGAAGGAAGAAGAATTAAAAGAACACATTAATGATATAATCGAAATGGAGATCAGAAAGACATTCAGGGGTTATCCTGAAATCATAGAACATTTTAATGTGAATATCGAAATACATTAAATTCTGGGGGCATAAAATGACAAGAGTCATAACAATCGCTTCTGGTAAAGGAGGAGTTGGAAAGACAATAGTAACGGCCAATTTAGGAGTTGCACTCGCAAGTTACGGCGAACGTGTAATAGTACTAGATGCAGATATCGCAATGGCCAATTTGGAGCTCGTGCTTGGAATGGAGGGCAAATCAGTCACCTTACACGATGTACTCGCGGGCAAAGCCAACATAGAGGAAGCTATTTATGATGGTCCAGAAGGTGTGAAGATAGTTCCTGCTGGGATATCATTAGAAGGATTGAGGAATGTGAAACTAGAACGCTTAGAGGAAGTATTATCTTATTTGGTCGAAGATGCTGATATCTTATTAATTGATGCCCCCGCTGGCCTTGAAAAGGATGCTATAGCAGCGCTTGCCGCTGCTGAGGAACTTTTACTTGTCACAACTCCTGAGATTCCTTCCATAAGTGATGTTCTTAAGACAAAAATAATTGCAGATAAGCTAGATGTTAAGATCATAGGTGTTGTAGTGAATAGGGAGCAACATGATAAAACCTTCCTAACAGTTGATGAGATCGAAACTATACTAGAAGTTCCAGTAATTTCAGTTATACCTGAAGATCCTGAAATTAGTAGATCAGCAGCATTTGGAGAGCCTGTAGTTATAAAGAATCCTAAATCACCCGCTAGCAATGCTATCATGAAATTAGCCGCTGATCTATTGGGTAAAGAGTTCCATCCAATTGAACCTGATAAGAGAGGTATCATAGCGAAATTAATAGCAGGTTTAACAGGGCGCAGATAAATTTTCCCATGGGTGGGGATTTTTTTTGGATATAGTAAGTGTGGGAACCGCCAATATAGATTTCATCCTAAAGGTTCCGTCCTTCGTAGAGCCTGATACTGAAATGAACATTGAAAAGTTACATCTTTCACCTGGGGGATCCGCCCTTAATTTTGCAATTCATGCCACTAGGAACGGTCTTAAAACAGGTATAGTAGCAAAGCTTGGTTTGGACTATTTTGGTGATATAATTTATAATAGACTCAAGGATGAAGGAGTCGATATAAAAGGTCTTTCAAGGACCAGTGAGACTACTGGGATGGCTTTCATAAGTGTGGATAGGACTGGTAGGAGATCTATTTACTCATTTATGGGTGCGAACAAGGAGCTTAAAATTGGAAAAAGGGAAATAGATTATATTTCAAAGGCTGATTTAATCCACCTAGGAGGCACATACCTTGAAATAGCATTTCCAGCAGCTGAACATGCAAATCTTCTTTCTTTTGCACCTGGAGCTCTCCTTGCAGCTTATGGCATATCCACGTTAAGGCCAATACTCCAGAATACAGATGTTCTTTTTCTCAATGAACATGAACTTAAACTTTTAACCGGTAAATCTCCTAAGGAAGGTATTAATCTCCTAATCGATGAGGGGATTCCCTTGATAGTGATAACAAGAGGAAGTAAAGGTGCAGAAGTCCATACAAAAAAAGATTTGGTTAAATATAAGGTTAAGGAAGTTAAGGCTCTTGACACAACCGGTGCAGGTGACGCCTTTGCCGCGGGTTTTATAGCATCATGGACTAAAGGTGAAAGTTTAAACTCATGCCTCAAAAAGGCGCACGGATGTGCCCTGAAAAATCTTAAAAAACTAGGTGCAATATAGTTTTCGGCAAAAAAAGGATTATAGGTGACATTAAAGTATATTATTGAAGTTAACCTATATTTTAAAGAACTTTTCAGCATTCTTTGAAGATACTTTAAGTATTTCTGAGTCATTGAACCCTTCAAGGCGCATCTTATGGACTGTTCTTGGCACTGATAGTGGATCTGATGGTGCTGAACTCATATCACTGTTTAACATGAATTTGTCTATACCATATTCTCTCATGATCATAACAGCTTCAAATGGTGTCATTTTACCTGGTTGTATGGTGAGTCCAAGCATTGATTCGTGTTTGATGACTTCTTTGATTATCTCAGTATTTATGTGATCTATCAATACCCTTGAAGTGTCGATATGATCTTCCATGACTTGGAGTAGGATTTTTGTCATTTTCTTCTTGTTTTTACGGGGTGTGTGTATTATCACAGGGATTTTCAGTTTATCAGCTAATTCTAATTGTTCCTTCAAGACTTTTATCTCTACATGGGTTCCTTTTTCAATTCCGATTTCTCCTATGGCCACCGCACGTTTATCCTTTAGAATTTGTGGTAAATTCTCTAGGACATTTTTATAGTCTCTGGGTATGCTTCTTGGGTGTATTCCTGCTGCTACGTATAATTCGATGCCGTTTTCTTTCGCGCGTTTGGCATCTACTTCTAGTAAGCGTTGTATATGTTCAAGGGTGACTGTCGAGACTTTCATTGGTAGGGGATCATGGGCGCATGTTATGGTTTTATCTATACCTGCTATTGCCATTTTTTCGAAATCTTCATAGGGTCGTGTGTCTGCGTGTATGTGGGCGTCTATCATCCTATTTTCACCTTGTTAGTTTTGGATTTTATAGTAGTGTGAAAGATCTTGGAATTTTTTCCGTCTTTTCAAGAGGTCTTCCAGGGTCTTTGTGAGCTCTTTTATTGGCATCCTAACCTGTTTTGTGGTGTTCCTGTCTCTTAAGGTGATTTTATGATCTTTGAGTGATTGGTGATCCACTGTCACCGCGAATGGCACTCCTATTTCATCCATACGAGCGTACCTTCTGCCTATTGTACCTGATGCGTCGAATTCTGCGATGAAACCATTATTTCTAAGATTCTCTTTTATATTTAGTGCTAATTGGACAAGTTCTTCCTTGTTTATTAAAGGTAGGACTGCAACTTCTACTGGTGCTATATCAACTGGAAAGTTAAAGTAAGTCCTACCATCTTCTTTTTTATATGAATGTAGTAGGAGTGAATATATTATTCTGTCAATGCCAAAGGATGGTTCTATTACATGGGGGAATATCCTTTCACCTTTTATGGTTTTTTCAACTTTTTTGAATTCAAGGTCTTCTTCTAATAGGGTGTAGGTTTTATCTAATTCCAGTGTGAATTGGCCGTTTTCTTTAAGTTCTTTTTTGACGATTTTCGGATCCAGACCTTTTAGGGCTTTTATGATCTTCGCGGCGTCTTTTTTAAATTTTGGACCGATTTTATCCATCTTAGCTTGAATTGTTTCTTTTTTTATTATCTTGGGTTTTTCGTATTCTATGAAGACTTTGAGATCTTCTTTGCTGTGTTCACTATGGGATTTGAGGTCGTAGTCTGTCCTGTCTGCTATGCCTATTATTTCGATCCATCCGTATCTGTTGGTTTTTATTTCAACGTCCCAGCAGTCGATTGCATAATGGGCCATTTCTGTTGGGAGATGTTGTCGGAATCTTATGACTTCTTCTGGTATCCCTATATCGACTAGGAATTTTTTTGCCAACCATAAATGGTATGTTAGAAGTTCACTTGATATTATACCTTTTTCAGCGGCTTCTCCTGCGGTTATTGTTATCGGTTTTTTGTTTTTTTCTTGGTTTTCTGCTGGGTGGAGTTTTAGTTTTTCTGATTTTATTGTGTGGAATTTTGGGTGTGTCTTCTCTTTAGGGTTTACGAATATTTCTGCTTCTGCTTGTGTGAATTCTCTGAGTCTTATGACACCTTGACGGGGTGATATTTCGTTTCGGTAAGCTTTTCCGAGTTGGACAACACCAAATGGTAATTTGTTTCTGAAGAATCTTAGGAGTCTTTTGAATGGTGTGAATATGCCCTGGGCTGTTTCGGGTCTGAGGTATCCTATTTTTTTGCCCTTTGCCCCGATTAGTGTCTGAAACATGAGATTGTAACTCCAGACGTGTGTGAGGTGTCCGCCACAACGTGGACATCTTATCTTTTCATTGGAGATTATCTCTGTGAGTTTCTGGTTTTCTAGGCCTTCAACATCCCGACCTGTAACTTCTTCGATTATGTGATCTGCTCTGTATACTTCTTTGCATTCTTTGCATTGTGTCATTGGGTCATTGAAGTGGTCCACGTGGCCTGAAGCTTTAAAAACTTCTTCAGGCATCACTGTGGGTGATTCCATCTCATAGAATCCCTCTTTTATTATGTAGTATTCTCGCCATTTGTTCATGATCTTATTTTTTAAGAGGGCCCCTAATGGACCGTAATCTACGAATCCTGCCACTCCTGAGTAGATTTCAAATGATGACCATAGGAATCCTCGTTTTCTCGCGATCTTCATCACTTCTTCGTGGCTCATTATTATCCTCCTTTTTTTGTTCTGAGTTTTCTGAGTTCATAGTCTTCTTTTATTTTGCTTGTTTCGGGTTTGAGTTGACCCATATATTTGCTTTCCCTTTCAGGGTGTCCGTAGGGTTTTTCTGCTGGTGAGGTCATTGTTTCGAATACTATCTGGCATACTCTCTGCTTTGGGTAGAGTGCTACTGGCATTTTCCCAATATTTGAGATTTCAAGGGTGATTCTGCCATGGAATCCTGGGTCTATGTATCCTGCTGTAACGTGCATTGTGATACCGAGTCTTCCGATGGATGATCTTCCTTCTACTCTTGCGACAAGATTGTCTGGTAATCCTATATATTCGTATGTTGTGGCTAATGCAAATTCTCCTGGGTGTATTATGAAGGATTCTCCATCTTCTATATGGTATGATTCCATGTAAGATTCTATGTCCCCTGGTTCTTGGGGGTCTATGCATGGTTTTCTTATGATCTTGAATCCCTTGAATTCGTTACCTATCCTAAGATCTACTGATGATGGTTGTATTTGTCTTTCAGGATCTTCTAGGGGGTCTATAATTATTAAACCCCTCTTTAGATACTTTTTTATGTCATGGTCGCTTAGGATTGCCATAGTCAGTCTCCCTTTTCATCATCTTCTTCTTTTAATTTTATGATTGATGGGTCTTCGACGATGTTAGGTATGCCACAACTGTTACCCACCCCTACGACGAGTATGTTTTCCTTTTCTGTCCTTTTTATACTGGCTTTGACCCTTTCAAGGGCTGTTTCACATCCTCTGAAGATCTTTTTATCCATCTGGGTTATTGCCTCTTCTGGGCCCATTTTAATCACTATTGAATCTATTTCCATGTCTCCTTTGAGTATTTTATCTTCGATAAACCATTTCTCGACTCCGGTACCTCCGATTACGATACCAACACCTTCCGCAATTTTGCCTGTTTTTTCGCCTTCCATTTTAACGGCCGCATCTACCATTATAATCTTTTGGATGTTGAACTTGTCTATTAATGTGTTCACAGCCCTTGCAATTTTACCTAGTCTTGCTCCTGGCCCTTTTGGTCTGAGTATGATAAGTTTTTTACCATTGTATTCTCTTTTTGTGTAGATCATGTCGTCTATGGATTCTATTTTATCATCTTTTTTTAGGAGCATTGCTATTGTGAGGGGGCCTGCACCGTCGCCTACTGGAAGACCCTTGGAGAATGCTTTAGCGCCTTTAAATTGGGCTTTGAATATTCTCATGATAAGTGGCATGTTCATTTGCAGGGCCAGGAGTATTTGGAGGTTTCCTGTTTTCTTTGCGAGTTCTAGGTTGTGTCTTATCATCTTATATACGCTGTTGAGTCCTATGGCAACTTTTAAGGTCATTATTACATTTGCTTTTGTTTCTGTGGTGGCGTTTGGTGCTATTATGTCAACCATGTCTTTGAATCGTGATTCGCTTAATTCAAGTATTCTGTTGAATTTTTTGACTATGCCGTTAGGGTCTAGGTCTGTTGGGGGTACTATAAAAAAGTCTAGGAATTCATTAACTTTTTCTTGGATGATTTTTTTGTCTTTTTTCTTGGAAAATTCGATTATTATGTCTTTTGATTCTTTTACCATGTTCTCCATTTCGATTAGGGCTTTTTGTAGTGTTGAGAATATTCGGATCCTCATTACTATTGGTAAGAATATGATAAGGATCACAAAGAATATTATGCTAAAAATATCCCAGCTTCCTAGTCCAAGAATCAGTTGAAAACCCCCTTAGAGTTTGTTTTTTATCCTTCTGAGTATCCCTTTTAATGTGTGGGCTTCTCTTCCTGTGATGAAGGCCCTTCCTATGAGGTTCTTGAAGGCTTTTAGGGCTACTCTTTTTTTATGGTCTGGTAATGCAAGTGAAGATATTATATCCTCCATATCAGATACTAAGAGTCTTTTTTCAAATCCTGAGGCCTCTTCGATCCCTTCGCGGTTATAATCTCTTTCTTTGAATATTTCGTAGAATATTATTGCGGCTGCGTGTGAAACGTTCATTATGGGATACTCCTGGCTTGTGGGTATGCTTACGATGATGTCACATTCTCTTATTTCCTCGTTTGTGAGGCCATTTCCTTCTCTACCGAATAGTATGGCTATCTTCGCCTTTGTATTTAATGCCTTTGCAAATTGTTCTGGTCTGAGGGGTATCCTTTCTATTTTGTAGCTTCCACCTGGCACTCCTGTTGTGCCAACGATGAAATCTGGTGAAAGCTCCTCTAGCATCTCTTGGAGGGATCTGAATGTTATAGAATTTTCTAGGATGTCTGTTGCGTGCATTGCATGTAGGTATGCTTCATCGTCTAATTTGCATGGGTTTATTAGGACTAGTTTTTTTAATCCGAAGTTTTTCATGGTCCGGGCTATGAAACCAATATTCCCTGGTGTTTCTGGTTCGACGAAGACCACTATAATGTTCTCTTCAAGCTTTTTTATCTTTTCTTGTTCCATTTCCATTATATGCTAGATCTAATAATTCTAGTATGTTCATGACCTTGATGTTTTCTAGTCCTTCCCGTTCTAGGGAGTCTTTTATGTGTAATTGGCAGAATGGGCATATTGTTATGACAGCGTCTACGCCTAGTTTCTTTATCATATCGGCTTTCTTTTTCCCTAGACTATATGCTAGGTCTGGTTTCCCGGATTTCACTCCGCCTCCTGAGCCGCAGCATTGGTCTGGTTTCTCCATTTCAATGAATTCTAAGCCCTTTATCTTTTTGAGTATTTTTCTTGGTTCTAGTCGTATTCCTTGGCCCCTTGCAAGGTGGCAGGGGTCGTGATATGTTACTCGCATGTTTACTGGCTTCATGTCTTCTGTGTTGAGGTTATCTGCCAGTAATTCGCTTATGTCTAGGACGTTTAATCTTAGGCCGTATTTTGGGTAGTCGTTTTTGAGTGTTGAGCCGCAACCTGCGCAAACTGTTATGATAGCATCATATCCTTGTAGTGCTTTCTTGTTTTGGGCTACGAGTTCTTCTACTATGTCGATTTGGCCGGTTCGTATCATAGGTGATCCGCAGCATACTTGATTTGGTGGTACGTCGATTTCTATTCCATGTTTTTTTAGGACTCTGAGTAGTGCTAGTCCCACTTCTGGTATCCTGTAGTCTACTAGGCATCCCGTGAAGAATCCTAGTTTTGGATTTTCACCCTCTAATTCTAAAGATTCTATGAATCCTTCCTTTATATGTTCAACTGATCTTCCTGTCTCTTCTATGAGTTTTTTAACATTCTTGTGGGCTTCTAATGGTCCAATGTCTTGTTTACATGCTAATGCTCTTAATTTCTCGATGGCATCTCCAGGTATGTTTAGTTGTTTTGGGCAGATCTCTTCACATTTTGCACAAGTTGTGCAACAGTATAATCCTTCCTCGAATCCTTTCTTGGCCCTGTTTGCTTTGTCCCTGGGATCGAATGCGAATTTTGATAGGTAATTCATGAAATATGGTCCTGCGAATTCTGAACTTTCTTTGATAACTGGACATGCGGCTATGCATGAGAAGCATTCGATACAACTTCTAAGTTTCTTTGAATCCATATAATCTTCTGGTCTGATCTCTTGAAGGCCTTCACCTGTTGATTCTAAATATAATCGCATTTTTCTGGCTTTTTCCTCTATTTCGCTCCTGTCAACTATGAGATCTTTTATTACTGGGAAGTCTAGTGGTTCTATCAGTGCTCCGTCCTTTACTTCTGCTTTACATGCTAATACTACTTCGCCGTCCATTTTAACTGCACAAGATCCGCATTGCCCTGCCCTGCATGAACTCCGAAATGCGATGTTAGCCCCATATTTGTCATTGACTAAGTTTAGGGCATCAATTATCTTCATTTTCTCTTTAAATGGGATCTTATACTCTTCGATGTATGGTTCATTGCCTTTTTCCGGGTCGAACCTTAATATTCTAATTTTTATCATATTCTTTTTATCTCCAAAATTTTATGGGAAATTATAAAAGTCTAGGAAAATCAGATTTTGGAATTATAAAAATTTTAAATTTTTTTCATTATTATAATTTTCCCCCCTGGGGGTACTAATCCCTCAAATTTAAAACTTAATGGTAGGTGATCATATGATCAATCTAATAAATGCAAGGGAAGGTGATGTGCTTTTCCTATTAGGCAACGAAGCTGCTGCAAGAGCAGCCATAGAATCAGGAGTTGCTGTTGCAAGCACTTATCCAGGAACACCATCATCAGAAATAGGGGACGTACTTTCAAAGGTAGCATCTAAAGTTGGAATGTATTTTGAATTTTCAACAAATGAGAAGGTTGCGTTGGAAGTAGCGGCGGCAGCTGCGGCTTCTGGTGTAAGATCATTCACCTTCATGAAACATGTGGGAGTTAACGTGGCATCAGATTCGCTCGTAAGCATAGCATATACTGGGGTCGAAGCAGGCATGGTCATATTATCAGCAGATGATCCATCAATGTTCTCATCACAAAATGAACAAGACAATAGACACTATGCAAGATTTGCGAACATCCCCCTCCTTGAACCATCAAATCCCCAAGAAGTCCTAGATTTTACAAAATACGCCTTCGATTTATCTGAAAAGTTTAAAATACCGGTATTAGTCAGGACAACAACAAGAGTATCCCATATGAGAAGCAAGGTAAAAGTGGGTGAAATCAAGAAAATGAGAAAAAAAGGCCAATTCAAAAAAGATCCTAGCAGGTTTGTCCTCGTACCATCAACCGCAAGGATCATGCACAAAGAACTTATCAAGAAAACCGAAAAGATATCCAAGATCGTGGACAAATCACCATACAATCAAATCTACCATGCCAATGGTAAATATGGGATTATAACAAGTGGCGGTGCATTCAATTATGCTCATGACCTAGTAAATGAAAAAAAACTCCCCATCTCCATCCTAAAATTAGGATTCACATATCCCTTCCCAAGTGGGCTAGTATCACAATTCTTAAAAGACCTTGAAAAGGTTTTCATAATCGAAGAAGTCGATCCCATAATAGAAAAAGATGTACTATCCATAATCGGCCAAGAAAACCTCGAAGTAGACGTTCATGGAAAACTAGACGGTACATTCCCAAGAATATACGAATACAACCAAGATATAATAGGAGCTTCCATCGGAAAACTACTACCTCTAAAAGTGGAAAAAAAGAAGGCTCCGAAAACCCATTTACCTGAAAGACCTCCAACGTTCTGTCCTGGATGTCCACACCGTGCAACCTATTATTCTGTTAACAAGGCACTTGAAGAATTAGAAATGGATGTTATTTTTTCAACTGATATCGGATGTTACACCCTAGGTATAGAGAAACCATATAATACGGCAGATTACCTCCTATCCATGGGTTCAAGTATAGGGGCTGCCTGCGGTTTTTCCAAGGCAACAAGACAAAAGATAGTGTCATTCATAGGTGATTCAACATTTTTCCATGCTGGAATACCACCACTCTTGAACGCTGTTCATAATAAACATGATTTCCTTATTGTAATCCTTGATAATAATACAACCGCCATGACAGGGGGCCAACCACATCCTGGACTCCCCTTTGATGGTATGGGGAATGAAGCCCCTGCTATCCTTATCGAAAATATTGTTAAAGCCCTTGGCATAAATGTTAAAGTGATAAATCCCATGAATATAAAAAAGAGCATCCGAACCTTCAAAAAAGCTTTAACCACACCAGCACTTAACGTTGTAATTGCAAGATACCCATGTCAACTTTCACTTAAAGCAAGGGGAAAACCGGTTAGAATAGATAACAATCTTTGCAATGAATGTTTAGAGTGTATCAATAAACTTGCATGTCCAGCCATAATATATAACAACGGCATTAAAGTAGATCAAAGATATTGTCGAGGATGCACTGTTTGTGTCCAGATCTGTCCAGAAAAAGCCATCAAACCTAAAAGGGGGAGTTCAAAGTGAAATTATCATATGACATTTACATCTGTGGTGTTGGCGGACAAGGGATCATAAAAGCTGGTGAAATCATAGGATGGGCTGCCATGAAAGAAGGAATGGATGTTGTGATGAGTGAAATACATGGAATGGCCCAAAGAGGTGGTGGAGTATCTACCGAAGTTAGGATAGGTGAAGCAAAAGGTACTATAATACCAAATAGCCATGCAGATCTTATGATGGCATTCGAACCCCTTGAGGCCTTAAGGGCTGCTGAAAAGATGAAAAAGGACGCCTATATGATAGTTAATCTGACCTCTATTCCACCATTTAATATAAGCCCTGGAGAGTATCCACCAGTAGACGAAATAATAACGGAACTTAAAAGATTTTCAAATAACGTACATGCCTTTGATGCTGATCGTGTGGCCTTGGAGGCTGGTCATCCTCTTTCAATGAATATGGCGATTTTAGGAGCTGCCACAGCCACCCCAGACTTCCCTTTATCTGAGGATAGTATAATAGAATCCATGAAGGAAAATTTGCCTGAAAGATTGTTCAAGGTTAACTTGAAAGCATTCAAGGGAGGTTTTATGAGCTTATAGTACTGAGATGTCCTCTGATGATAATAGTGGTACTTTAGCCTCTTTTAATACTCTTATACCCTCATTGATGTCTTCTGTCCTTATCACCACAATCGCTTTTTCACCTTTTTTTTCCACGAAGGCATAGATATATTCCACGTTCATATCTGCTTTTGTGAGGATGCCCAATATTTTATCAAGTCCTCCTGGCCTGTCAGGTACTTCGACGGCTATGACGTCATTGAGTTTAACCACGAAATTGTTTTCTTCAAGCACTTTCTTCGCTTGTTCAGGATCTGGGACCATGAGCCTCAGTATTCCGAATTCAGATGTGTCGGCGATAGATAGAGCTCTTATATTTATATTAGCTTCGGCTAGCGCATGAACAGCCTTTTTTAACCTTCCTTTTTTGTTTTCAAGGAATACGGATATTTGTTTAACTTTCATCCTAAATACGCCCCTTAGAACTTTCTTTTATCAATAACTCTTATGGCCTTCCCTTCACTCCTGGGCAGGCTCTCAGGTTCTACAAGTGTTACATTAACCCTTAATCCTATCTCTCTTTGTAGGTGTTCTTCTATCATTTTCTTGGCTTCTTCCACGTGTTTCACTTCATCTGAGAATAGTGCTGGTGAAGCTTCAACCTGGACTTCGAGTTCGTCTAAGTATTTTGGTCGTGTTACCACTATCTGGTAGTGTGGTTCGAGTCCATCGATTTTGAGGAGGGCCTCTTCGATCTGTGATGGGAATACGATAACTCCACGTATTTTTAGCATGTCATCGCTTCTTCCTGTTATACGGTCCATTCTTATGAGGGTTCTGCCACATGGGCATTCACCCTTTCTTAGGGTTGTTATGTCCCTTGTGCGGAATCTTATTATGGGCATGGCTTCCCTTGTGAGGGTGGTTAGTACTAGTTCTCCTTTTTTTCCTGGGGGTAGGTTTTCTAGGGTTTCTGGGTTGATTATTTCTGGGTAGAAGTGGTCTTCGAATATGTGTAGGCCGTTTTTTTCATGGCATTCCATCGCAACTCCTGGGCCAATAATCTCTGTCAACCCGTAAATGTTAAGGGCCGTGAGTCCTAATCTTTCTTC
Organism: Methanothermobacter sp.; assembly: GCA_030055615.1. NCBI lineage: Archaea > Methanobacteriati > Methanobacteriota > Methanobacteria > Methanobacteriales > Methanobacteriaceae > Methanothermobacter > Methanothermobacter sp. The sequence continues at coordinate 204,025 of JASFYN010000002.1, forward strand.
TATAGTATTTCTCATTTCCTCTGTCCACATTTCAGCCCCGAATACTCCTGCTTTGAGTTTTAGGTTTTCTATTTCAACGTTTTCTTTTTGGAGGGCTTCGGCGAGGTATAGGGCATAGGATGGTGTGCATGTGAGTATTGTTGTTTCGAAGTCTTGCATGATTTCGATTTGTCTTTTGGTGTTACCTGCTGATATTGGGATTACTGTGGCTCCTATCCTCTGGGCCCCGTAGTGTATTCCCAGGCCGCCTGTGAATAATCCGTACCCGTAACAGTTTTGTATGCGATCCTTTTTTGTTGCTCCTGCCATTGTTAGGGCTCTTGCCATGACTTCTGACCATAGGTCTATGTCTGCTTGGGTGTAACCTGATACTGTTGGTTTGCCTGTGGTTCCTGAGGATGTGTGGACTTCTATGATGTCATCATCTGGTACTGCGAACATCCCAAAGGGGTAGGCTTCTCTGAGATCCTGTTTTGTTGTGAATGGTAACTTTTTAATGTCTTCTAGGCTTTCTATGTCTTCTGGTTCTATTCCGAGTTCATTGAATTTTTTATGGTAGTATGGGACATTTTCATAGGCTCTCTTCACGGTATCTTGAAGTCTTTTAAGTTGTATTTTTCTTCTTTTTTCTTCGTCCATGCATTCTGCTTTTGGATTCCATATCATTTTGATCTACCTTTTTAATCTGCCTTAACATGTCATAGGGTGATGATAAAATTTATAAATTTTATATCTTCATTATTTTTTTATAATAATTCCTATTCCTGTGGAGGTAGATGAAATATGAACATAGTAGTCCTTGGTATAGTTATATTGGTCTATTTTATCATGGTGGGTTATGCAGGTTATGTTGCATGGAGGAGAACTAGCACATCGGAAGATTATATGGTTGCTGGTAGGAAAACACACCCTTATATTATGGCTCTTAGTTATGGGGCTACTTTTATTAGTACTGCCGCAATAATTGGTTTTGGTGGGATGGCTGGTGTTTATGGTTTGGGTATACTTTGGCTTGTATTCCTTAACATACTTGTGGGAATATTCATAGCCTTTGTATTTTATGGTAAAAGGACTCGTAGGATGAGTGAGAACCTTTCTGCTTTCACTTTCCCAGAGTTTCTTTCAAGGAGGTTCAGGAGCAGGTTTATACAATATTTTGGGGGTGCTGTGATATTCTTGGGGATGCCACTCTATGCTTCAGTGGTTCTTATAGGTGCTGCAAGGTTCCTTGAAGCTTCATTAAAATTGAACTTTAACATTGCACTTATTATAATGGCATTAATAGTGGCTGTTTATGTTGTTATGGGGGGTATAAGAGGGGTTATGTATACTGACGCCCTTCAAGGTACTATAATGTTCCTCGGCATGATATTCTTGGTCTTATCAACCTATTATATGCTCGGTGGTGTTATAAGTGCCCATAAGGCCCTTACAGGCATGGGACATCTCATACCAGCATCTGCCAAGAGTGTGGGCGCGACAGGCTGGACCAGTATGCCCGTCCTTGGAAGTCCATACTGGTGGACCCTCTTCTCTACCATAATACTTGGTGTCGGTATAGGGGTTTTGGCCCAGCCACAACTTGCGGTAAGGTTTATGACAGTAGAATCTAATCGTGAACTTAATAGAGGGGTTCTCATAGGTGCGTTGTTCATATTTGTCATGACATGGGGCGCTTATGTGGTTGGTGCGTTATCAAATGTTTACTTTTTCCGAGAGAAGGGTTTGCTCGCGATCCATGCGAGTGGGGGTAATGCTGATAAGATAATTCCTGTTTTTATAAATTCGGCGATGCCTGAATGGTTCACATACCTTTTCATGTTAACTTTGCTTTCAGCTGCTATGTCTACTTTGAGCGCCCAGTTTCATGTGCAGGGAACAGCTATTGGTAGGGACGTTTATGAAACCTTGAAGAGAGGGGGAAGATCCGTACTTATCACGAGGATTGGTATAATAATCGCTGTTATAATCGCGGTTATATTAGCCTATATCCTCCCTGGTAGTATAATAGCACAAGGAACCGCATTATTTTTTGGTTTGTGCGCTGCCACGTTCCTTTCAGTTTATACTTGCGCATTGTTTTGGAAGGGGACGACAAGGGCTGGTGCAATAGCGGGCATGGTCTCAGGCGCCGCTATAAGCATACTATGGCTCCTTTTCGTTTATAAAAAGACTGCCACAGCCCTTGGTTTGGCAAAATTGCTCTTTGGTGGGTTACTCATTAAGACAATGCCATGGCCATTCGTGGATCCTATATTGGTGGCTGTCCCAATTTCGATGATAATAACAGTACTTGTGAGCCTATTAACAGAAAAGTTTGATGAAGATCACCTTAAGAAATGTTTTGATGGTGGTGTATGATCATGGAAGTTCTTGGCATACCTGATCCATGGGTTTGGAGCGCCTACATATCCTGCATACTAATAACAATAATATGTATAGCCTATGGTCTAATAAACTGGAACAGAAATTAATTGTCCATGAGTATCAAATCTTCCAAAATTATAAATAATCACCAAAAATATAAAGAATAGAATGGTGAATAAAATGAGAGTCGTTGAAGATATTATAGGTAAAGAGGTTCTTGACAGTTCAGCTAATGTAATAGGGAAAGTAAAGGATATTGAAGTAGACCTTGAAACAAGAACCATAGAAGCACTCGTATTAGGTAAAGGAGGATTATCAGAGGGTCTCGGATTATCTAAAGGAGAGACAATAGTACCATATGACATGGTTAAAAAGATAGGGGATAAGATCCTCCTCGAAGGGCCGATAGAATGACCCTCTAGAGGCTTCTTATTATTTTTAAGGTGTTAGAATTGGAAGTTAGAGGTGTGTGCAGCCTCTGTGGTAAAGTGGCGTTTTTACATACTTGCCATCTATGCGGAGCCCTCGTATGCCCAGATTGTTATGTTCCAGAATTGGGAGTTTGTAGGATATGCGCAGGAAAGCTGAGAAGGAAAAGATTAAAAGGCGCCTTTTAGAGCTATTGCAGGAAAAAAAAGTTATAAAAACAGGTTCTTTCATTCTATCCTCCGGGAAAAAAAGCAACTATTATGTAGATATTAAAAAGGCTATAACAGACCCACAAATCCTGGATTTGATAGCGGAACTGATAAAAGTGGAGATAAAAGGCGAAAAAATTGATAGGATAGCTGGACCGGCCTTGGGGGCTGTGCCTATCGCCACAGCAGTATCACTCAAAACTAAAAAGCCACTTATCATAATAAGAAAAGAAAAAAAGGAATATGGAACCTCAAAATTGATCGAAGGCAGTATAAAAGAGGGTGACCATGTGGCGATAGTTGAAGATGTTACAACAACAGGAAACTCTCTCCTAAGGGCCATCAAAATAATAGAAGAGAATGGTGGCCAAGTTAAAAGGGCATTTGTGATAGTAGACCGTGAAGAAGGAGCGAGAGAAAATCTTCAAAAGGAAGGTTTCATTCTAAAACCCCTATTTTTCGTCAGTCAAGTGAAATAATAGAATTACTCTATTTTTTAGAACTTGGAGGTGTAGATATACCCTTCAAAAAATTAATGGTGTTAAAATCATCAGTTGAAGATATTACAGTTCATGGATCAGATAAGGGAGTGTTAAGTTTCTTTCTAAAAATTTAATCCCTGGTAGAATATATTTTTTATATTTAGGATCATAGGATCACGAATCGCGAAAAATCACATCTTAAAAGGTAAATTTTTATATGGTATAATGTAATGATGGTAAAGGTATGTTACTTGCATAGGTGATCTTTTTAGAGAAGAGATAGATAACTATATAAGTTATTATTTTTTTATTATGTAAGTAAGTACATACATCATTGTGGTTGTTATGAATAGCACCCGAGAAAAAATACTTGAAGCTGCAAGGGAAATTTTCATAAAAAAAGGATATAAAGGTGCTACAACACGTAAAATCGCCCAAAAGGCGGGTGTAAGTGAAGTTACATTATTCAGGAAATTCAAATCAAAAAGCAGCCTGCTCAAGGAAATACTAAACGAAAACACCATCCTATCATCCAAGATATTCAAAAAACTCTTAGAATCAGAGCTCAGAGACAAACCCGAAGAATTCCTATATAGACTAGCAAAAGAATTCTTCAAACTGGTCGTTGAAAAAAAAATAGACCTAATATTCATAATACTCGTGGAAAAAGAACTAGAAGAACACGGCCTAGAAGAATGGGAACTACTAGACTCAATCAACAGGACACTATACTCCAACCTAACCAACTATTTCAAAGAACAAATTAAAAAAGGCAACATCCGAAAGATCAACCCAGAAACAGCAGCACTAATCTTCGTAAGCTACCTCTCACATGTAAACCTACTATCACACTTCAAAGAATGCGAAATACAAGAAGAGAAATACATCAAAAACTTCATCAACATCCTCCTAAATGGGATAAAAGGAGGAACATCAAAATGCTGACTAAAGGAAGTGAAGATGAAACCAACATGGGGGACATGATCAACGCGTTCAAAAGAATAGCCGAAAATCCCCTATCAAGACTTTTAATAAACTTCATGCTCCACAAATGCGAAAAAGATGACAAAACACGCCTAGAAGCCGCCTTAGACAATTATATAAACGATAGAAACTGTTGTATGGAATGCAAAATCCTATCATACTTCCTCTCACATATAATAAAAAGCGGGGCAAAAGCATTTGGGGTAACGGAAGAAGAACTAAAAAAACAAATGAGCGACCAATATTGGCTACAAGGCTTGATAAACGTCCTCAAAGGTATAGGCATTTTCGGAGTTAGAAGACCATTCGTGCCAGGAGCACCATTCCAAGTCGTCTGGAACATCACACACCGCTGCAACATGAACTGCAAACACTGCTATGAAACCGCAGGCACCCCACAAAAAAACGAACTAGACAAAAATGAAGTAATAGAGGCCATAGACATCCTAGCAGATAATGGTGTCACATCACTCGCATTTTCTGGTGGAGAACCAAGCATCCACCCAAATATACTCGACTACATATCACATGCAAGGGAAAGGGGCCTATATGTTGCAATGGCAACCAACGGTTACATATTAGCTGATGAAGGTCGTTGCCAAAAATTCGTGGATGCAGGCTTGCAATTCGTCCAAGTTAGTATTGATAGTTTAAATCCAAATGTTCATGACACTTTTCGCGGCGTTAAAGGCTCATGGAAGCGGGCTTGCAAGGCTGTTAAGAATTTCTCAGCTCATGATGTTTTTGTTGAAGTGGCTATGACGGTAACGGCCGAAAATTATCATCAAATCCAGGGTATGATAGAATTAGCCAGCCAACTTGGTGCTGATTGGCTCATGCTATTCAACTTCATCCCCACAGGTAGAGGAATAGAAAATATAAACCTCGACATATCACCCAGTAGAAGGTATAGGATATTGCGTGATGCATATTATGGCAATTTTAACAATGGTATACAAGTGCTTTCCACGGCACCACAATTTGCAAGGGTGGCTGAGGAACTTAACACGTGTGATAATCAGATTATCCCCACACATTTCTACAATCCAGAATATACAAACCCTGACTTGAGACAGTTAGCAGATTTTATAGGTGGCTGCGGTGCTGGAAGATTCTACCTAAGCATGGAACCCAACGGAGACATATACCCTTGTGTATTCTTCCCCCACCAAGACGAACTTAAAATAGGTAACATCCTAGAAGACGATTTCGAAAAACTTTGGAAAAATAATAGTATACTAGAAGTTCTAAGGGATAGGGAACAGCTCCATGGCACTTGTCACACATGCAAGTCAAAGAATATTTGCGGGGGATGCAGGGCAAGGGCATACGGGTACTTCAAGGATATATGCGCCCCAGACCCTGGATGCATAAAAAACCAAAACCTCTGGGATAAGATAAAAGAAAGTGCACTTGCAAAATAATATGGAGAGTGTTAAAAGTGGATGTGGTCCTCCTAAACCCCCAGGATAAAACCGCAGTTAAAAACAAACTAGGATTAAGTTTACCCCCATTAAACTTAATGTATCTTGCAGCATCATTGGAGAAGGCATCATTTTCTGTCAAAATAATAGATGACGATCTCAAGAAGTGGGGATATGAAAAAATAGCTAAGATAATAGAAAAACTCAACCCCCTCATTGTGGGTGTCACAGCAACCACAGCAACAATCAAAAGCAGCCTAGAATATATCAAAACCATTAAAAGTCTACTACCAGATGTTCTCACAGTTATCGGGGGACCCCATCCAACATTTTTACCATTAGACACCCTAAAGAGTCTAAAGGAACTCGACGTGGTCGTGATAGGTGAAGGGGAAGAAACCATCACAGACCTCGCCGAAAAGTATGAAAAAAAGGACATGAAAGGCCTGGAGGAAGTTAAAGGGATAGCATACCGTGCAGGATCTAAGTTAAGGATTAACGAGCCGCGTCCACTTATAAAAGACCTTGATAAGCTCCCATTCCCGGCAAGACACCTCATACCATTCCACGAATATGAAACATCAAACGAAGAAGCTGGAGGGATGATAACAAGCAGGGGTTGCGTATACTCTTGTGAATACTGCTCATCCTCCCTTATCATGGGGAAAAAATTCCGTTTCAGGAGCCCAGAAAATGTGGTGGACGAAATCGAAGAACTCGTATACAAGTATGGCCTCCATGATATAGCATTCCTCGATGATACATTTATGTTACACCGTAGAAGAGCCCAAGCCATAGCAGATGAAATCAAAGCAAGGGGTATAGATGTTAGTTTCGTGACATCATCAAGGGTCGACATGGTCAAAAGGTCAATTTTAGAAAAGCTTAAATCTGCTGGTATGAGCACAATATATTATGGTGTCGAATCAGGATCACAGAGGATACTGGATCTTATGAAGAAGGGTATAACACTCCAACAGGCAAAAGATGCTGTTAAAACTGCTAAAAGTGTTGGAGTGGATGTTATAGCATCATTCATATTAGGTTATCCTGGTGAGACCCCAGAGGAGATGGATAAAACAATAGATTTTTCAATTAAACTGGATCCAGATTATAGCCAGTATTCTATTCTAACACCATTCCCTGGAACACCTATATATTATAAACTGAAAAAGGATGGTCTGCTTGAAGAAGACTGGGACAAGTATACTGTTATACAGCCAGTGATAAAATATGAAAAATTGGGCTTGAGCAAAGAACTCGTGAAAAGAAAACTCGTAAAAGCATACTTCAAATTTTACTCAAGACCATCATACTTGTTAAGACACACTCACATGATAAAGGTATTCCTTGAAACATTCTATAGGACTTATATAGAGCCCAATCTCCCTTTCAAGGATGTTATCACATCTAAATCAGCGTAGCCCTTTTAGGGATTCCATCTCTTTTTCTATAAACTTTTTTATATCATTTATACTTGACATAAACTGGGCCGGGAATATTATAGTGGAATTTTTCTCGGTGGCTATTTCACTGAGCACTTGTAAGTTTCTAAGTTGTAGTGCTATAGGATGTTGTGCTATAACATCAGCAGCCTCGCCAAGTTTTGAAGCTGAAAGGTATTCACCCTCTGCTGTGATAATTTTAGCCCTCTTCTCTCTTTCAGCCTCGGCTTGTTTGGCCATGGCCCTTTGCATGCCTTCTGGTAGTTTAATGTCTTTTATTTCTACTGTGGTAACGTTTATACCCCATGGTTCACTGTGACTGTCAATGATCTCCTTGATCTTTTCGTTGATTTTGGCGGTTTCTGAAAGCACTTCATCAAGGGCGAATTGTCCTATAACATTTCTTACTGTTGTCTGGGATATTTGGTTCACTGCTCCGTAGTAATCTTCTATTGCCACAACAGCCTTTAAGGGGTCTACAACCTTAAAATATGCTACTGCTGCAACGTCAATAGATACATTATCTTGGGTTATTATCTTTTGTGATGGTATGGGCATTGTCACTATCCTAAGGGAGACTTTCACCATCCGATCCACAAATGGGATTATAAAACGTAGACCAGGTTCTCTGACACCTATAACTCTCCCTAGTCTGAAAACGACGCCCCTTTCATATTGTTTGACAATCTTTATAGAGAGGGACGCTATAACAAGTAATATTATCGCGGTAACTATTAATAATAATGGGTTCATTGGATTTCACTTCCATATATTCAATCGTAGGAATTTGTGTCTTTCTTTAGTATTATATTTTCTCAGCTAATGCTATTATTTTGAAATGTTGAAGATTATCCTGCTAGTTTTAAGAGGACTAGTGTTATTGTTTCGCCTATTTTTTTAATGTCTTCTTGGTCGAGTTTGTCTGCGGTGTTCTCGGAACTCCATGGCGGTACTTCGAACGGTTGGCTCATTACCTGACAGACTGGCACTCTTTTGATTTTGTTATAGTAAAATGGGTATGTATCACTAGGGTATGTTGTTTCTCCTATAGTAACTGGATGGCCTAATTCTTCTGCGCATTCTTTTGTGAAATTGATTATTTTAGGGTCTCCTTCGACTGGCTTTGGCTGATAACTATACTGAACCAAGAATATGTTTTCACCGGCACCTACACAGTTCAAGTCTATCATTGCTTCACAGTTTCGGACTATTTCCGGATGTTTTTTCACGAAATCCTCAGAGCCTTTAAACCAAAGTTCCTCGCCACCGAATCCTATAATTAGAATGGTTTTTTCGGGTTTGACGCCTTTAGACGATAATACTCTCGCGATTTCGGCTTGTATTCCTAGTGCGGCGGCATCATCGGTCGCTCCTTCACAAAATCCTGGAGAATCAATATGTGAAGCTATGATAATGTATTTATCTGGGTTAGTGCCGTTGATAACCCCAATAACATTGTAAGTGTGCTTGCCCCCTCCAAGGTCCACTTTTTCTTTATAGGCTTCTATACCATTCTCTTTGAGTTTTTTCTCCATAAGATCTGCAGCCTTTAACTCGGCATCATTACCCCCATATCTAGGCCCTAATTTGCATATTTCCTTGCTAAAATCCATTGCATTCGCCGGTTCAAATTCCCTAGCAACTGCTGATACATTTAACACTTTCAGTTCCTTTTTTTCCTTGGATGGGGTGTAAAATGCCATTGAAACCGCCAATATTGCGATTATAGCCACTATCAACACAATCTTGTACCTCAAGGCCTTAACCTCCAGTACTTATTAAAATTGTTTATAACATAAAGATATTAGAATTTCATATTATATAATTGTGAAAAGTGCGATGATGGGAATAAAGTCTTTCCTATGGATGTTCAGAAAGGAAAATTCATGGATTATACTTTTAATTATATTAGTATCCACCCTTTCAACAGTAACATCCTGTGAGGTTCATCAAATTCCAACAGATTGTTGTCTTGTCATGGTTTCTCTCGGAAACAACCATAATGTCATATCATATAGAAGAGATGCCGAATACCCCGCCGATATAATAATAGAAAGGACAAAATTCAATGGCCAAAATGCAATACATCAATATAAGAAAGAAGGAGGATACTTCACACATCTTATCATAACAGAAAAGGGCTGGATAATCGGCCTGGGAGGAAAAGACGATCCAAACATAAACAAAAGACTGGAAAAAATTGGAAGTGAAATCATATCTAAGAACAAAATCGAGAAAGGGAATATAGAACAAGTAGACAAAATATTAAAAGAAAATAAGTGGGGATTTTTCATCATCAAATCACCTAAAGATGAAGTAGGACTAGCAGTCTATGATGGAAGAATAGAAGCTAATAAAATCAGCATATTCAAAATAAAAAATGGGGAATATGTCAAAGTAACTAACAACCCTAGATATTATGAACAGGGAAATTTCAAAGAAATTGACCATGACCCTTTAAAAGCTGCGCTCAAAATCACGGCCACAGACCCTTATGGCTTGTGCAGAAGAGACATCATCACATATGAATACAACAAAGGAAAAGTGAAAATATGGGCCTCATTTGATGGGGGAAACTTATTAGAAGGAGTCACCGGTTCCCCAGATAATATAAAATTTTTAAGACACAAGATAGCCGGAGAAAAAATACCAAGCGTGCCCAATAAAAAATTCTTGGGAAATGAAAGCCTCCAGGAAACCAAAGGATCATCAATAACACCAATATTACTAATTATAATTATCGTAACCATTCTCATGATATCTATCGTTTATACAAGAACCTTTTAGTTTCTTTTCAACGCACAATCTATCAGAAAATTTGTCCCCATCATCAGACTACAATCTGAATATTCACAAATGGAAAAAAAGTTTTTACTAGTTTGATTATATAATCGATTAAATACTTTCTTTACGGTAAAATTCTTGGTGATAAAATATGAAGATTAAATATGCCACTATAATAGTTGAGAACATGGAAAAATCAATTAAGTTTTATACAGAAGTGATGGGATTTAAAGTAGACAGTCAATACGATCTCGGACCAAATGGAAGAATAACATTATTAAAGGGTGAAGGAGAAACCATGGTGGAACTCATTAAAAATCCAGTTGATAAACCAGGATTATTCTCCATAGGAATAGATGTCGAAGACCTAGAAACTACAATTAAAAAACTTAAATCTAAGGGTGCTAAAGTCACAATGGAGCCAACTCCAATAACAGTCGGACTTCTCGCATTTATAGAAGACCCAAACGGGGTTCGAATAGCACTAATCCAACATAATTGATTAGAATCTCTAAAATGATGTTAACTATATCTGAAAGAGCGGCTATAGCCGTTGAACAAGTCGATGAAAGCCTAATAGCAGAGATCAAAAGAAAATGGGAAAACGCACTAGATCAAGTGCTAAATGACCTTAATTTCAAAAAAGATATCTACCTTGAATATAATCCGCTAATTTGGCATGTTTCCAAGTATCCTATAGGAACCAGAGTCTATCGTAGTATAGGAGGCACCATAACAATAATAGAGTTCTCAACGCCTAACAGGATAATACCATTTGACATATTTTCTAGTTTCGAGTCAAAGAAGGCTGTTATAGCCCATGAAATCGCCCATATACTCGATGACCAAAAATGGTATTCAATGGACTATAGGAAAATTGCATATGAAGCCCAAAATTATATCTCAAGAGAACAGAGAGCAGAACTACTAGCATTTTTTTATGAGCCACTTGGAATAATACACTCCAACAACTCACTTATAAAAGTTGCATCATATATCTCCAAGACAAGCCTCAAAGACCAGCATGTTTTAGGTTACGGTATCTTAGAGGCCCTTGGAAGGTTGGGTATGAACAGAACTATCAATGTACCATTATTTTTCAAGAAGATAAGTGAAGACCAAAATGATGATCTTTCAAGGCTCCTCAGAGCACATATAACCTATCCTTATTCTTTCGCAGGATTAATAGCTCCTCCAATAAAGAAAACTGTAGGGATCGTGAAAGTATCAGATCTTATCCTATGCAGGGAAAAACTGATAAATTATTTGAAAAACGAAATAAGCCGAACAGAATTGGATAAAGAGCTCGAAAAGAGAGGTTACATTACAAAAATAGACGAAAAAAAACTTATAGAGAACATTGAAGAGATAATAATCCCAGAAATATTAAAAGTTTCATCTAGTAAACGGATGAAAAGAGCTAAAAAATATATAAAGAAGCTCAAATTTCCCAATTTAAAAAATGACATGTTAAACGCTTTAAAATTATGTGAAAAATTCATATAAAGAATAATTCTATTATCCTTTTTTCCTATTAAAAGGAAAAAAATAAGTAAAAAAATCACCCTATAAATTGTTAAAGAAACTTAAAAAATTTGGGGGTGACCTTTATGGTCAAATTGCCAGAAGAAGCCCGAGAGATGCTAAACAACGCATTTTGCAATAAAGAAAAACCACTAATCTGGATTGCAACAGTTGACGAAGGAAATCCACATTTAGCCCCAGTATGCTTCGTGAAAGTCGTTGATGACGATAAATTACTCGTCTCCATAAATTTCGCCAGCAAAACCATGCAAAACATAGAAAAGGGATCAAAGATCGCTATGGGATCAGCAGTATACTATGATGGGTACATGATAAAAGGAACAGGCAAAATAATAAAAGAAGGCGAACACTTCGAAGAAACCAAAAGGATGGTGAAAGAAAGATTCGGAGAAAAAATAAAACCACAAGCAGCCTTACTAGTAGAAATAGAAGAAGTATATTCACTTAAACCAAAACCAGGAAGTAAAAGGATAAAATAAAAGAAACTCAAGAACACATTTCAAATCCCCCACACATAAAAATCACTGGAAAACCCCTACAAGAAGGGGGAACCCGCAGGAGATGAACCCAAAGAAAATACTATGTAACATCTTATTCTCTCTAATCTGCTATCATAATTGTTCTAGTAGACTACTTACTTGATGGGGAAATTCACAAAAAACTTGGATAGTCCCCCTCTTTTAGGATGGCCAGTTTAATTTTAGTCGGATTTTGAGGCAAGTTCTTCGAGGACTTCTTTGGGGAGTTTTTTTGCTATGCTCAATTTAGTAGGGCATCTTCCAAGTTTTATATTCCTTTCCTTCGCCGCTTTCTTAAGATCGACAAGTTTAACTTTTTTAATAAGTTCTTCTACTTCCAATTACTCCACCCCCAATGTTTATTATAAAATAATATGTAATATTTAATTTTTAACCTTTCAATCTTTTAGGTTGATTTTACTAGTTAGTTTATATTTTTCTGAACGAAAAAAAAGTTCCTCTGAAAATTTTATCAAATGATATCCATCAACCTCTTTAATGCCCCCAGTAAATTTTTGTCTAACTAAAAAGGTAGTATCTTTCGCATTTGTAGCACTTAAACGTATATTTTCCTATTTTTAGAATTTGGGGAGTTTCTCGGAGATATAATAACCATGTCCTATTATCCTACTTTTGGGAAGGATAATCATCGAAGCGAAACCATTTCAACAAGCTGAAACTTAGAAGGATATTTTTTGTAGTGAATGTGGATCTGAATTAACAAGGCTTCAAGAGATGCTTGCACGAGAATGTTCGAATTGTGGATTTGAAAACCCATGCACAGCTGCTGATTTTTGTAAGGAGTGCGTGGGCAATACTAGAAGTTTGGAGAAAATTTTTGCCCCCGGTTGTGAAGCTTAAAACCCTAGGGTCGCAAGACTTTTGCGGAGAATGCTATACTAGGCCAAAATTGGGGGAAAGAGCCCGCTTTAGTATGCAATTTTGTCGCAAAAAATTTTCAGCACTCTTATCTTTTTCACTGGATAAGGATTAAAGGATTATGCGTAAAGTAGTTTAAACCATGGGCGTCTTGGAAAAATAAGACTATTCTAAAAAATTCACTGGTTCATGTTATATAACCTTGTATTGAAGGCTGTTTTAAATTTTTGGAAGTGAAGGGTCAATTACTCCTGCGGCACCAGTACAATTGGCTGTCATTTTTATGTAATTGTTAGTAATTTCTTCTATAATGATGGTTATAGTGCTTGGTTCTTTGTCCGGAGCTTTTGCTATGATTTCGATTTTCATTGGAGTTTTAACAGGTGCTTCGTACGTGAAAACGCTTTCTGTATATGATGGTCTGAGTGTTACAGGTTCTCCGTTTATTGTAACAGTTGCATTTTGTTCTGAACTACCTTCTATTTTTATTACTCTAGTTTTTATGATCTCTGAAGTATTAAGCCCATATATTTCTAGTGTGGTCGCGTTTGGGTTAAATTCAGAAGTTATTATGTTTATATCCCCATTAGTCACATTTTTCCCATTCCGTTGGTCTGTACAACCAGAAACCATCATTACCAAAAGTAATACGCAGAAAAAAGCTATTATATATTTCATCGAAACCCCCCCAAAGGATATGATAATGAACTTTTTACTTGCTTTTATAAATATTTCACGGTCCCGACCCATTGTACCCTATTAAATCCAGATGTGGAGGGTTAAAATTCAAACTTTATATTGGGAAAGAAGATTTTGTAAGTCGAAAAGCGTATCATGTTGGAATCAGATTAACTAAAAGAAACTTTATATTCTCTTCCAGTTTTCTTATATTATCAAAATTTAGAATTCGTCATACCACCGTATAACGAACTTCACTCTTGCGTTAAAACACAGTGTTTCTCACTTAAATCCATCTTGTGAACCTTCATCGCCTTAATCATCAGAATATGGTCACATTCTATAAAATAATTTAAAACTGTTGGCTATAGTCCCCATTCACAACACTCTAGAGCCCATAGGAAAAAATAGGTGATTTAATTGAAAAGATATCTGTAAGGAGTCACCTCCCCCATACCCTTGCTCCGCACATTCCACAGAAATTTTCATTCCCCACGAGAATTGCGCCACATTTATGACATTTGAACTCAATCTCTGAAGCTTCTTCACTATGTTTCTTTATTATGCTCTCATAGGCCCCCGAATCAATCCACTTCAAAATTTCAGATGCCCTCATGACAGTCCAAGGATGATCGGACCCTATTATCATGATCATTTTCCCTATTTTATCAAGTGTGTTTTGATCATATCCTTTAAATTCTTTGGCTTGTTCAATGAAAATATCTTTATTTATTTGGTCAAAGAATTTCTTTGGAGCTCCGCTCATTTTTATCATGGCCGTGATCGTGGCATCATCATTCTGACATGCGAGAAGCCCTGCACGGTCTGCTGTAAACTCTGACATGCGCGCCCAGTAAAGAAGTGCGAATATAAGACTAGTGCTCACGATTCCACCGATACCCAATGTCATTGAACCGATAATGTCACCCATAACCGGTATAACCAGCGCCATGGTATGATATAATATATGGCCACTTTTTATGTGTCCGACTTCATGTCCTATGAGATACCGTAGTTCGTCATCTGTAAGTAAATCAACGGCACGTGTAGTTAAAATAATTATTGGATTCTCTGACCCTACAGCGAAACCATTGATACCATACTGCCGTTGAATGTAGAGTTCCGGTATCTTTTTTAAGTAAAGTGTGTCACAGACCTCAAGGAGAATATCATGAATTCTAGAAAAATTGTTTTCGTTCACCTTTATATAGCTACCAGTATACTGCAAACGCACTAATCTCTCAATGCCGTGTTTAAGTACTTTACGCGTCAATTTTTCGAGTCCAGGTGTCCCTTCAAGTATCTGTAGAGCTTGGCGGTCCAACGGGTGTTCATATTCACTTGGGTGTAGGAACTTTAGTTTCTTTATCTTATTAGTCATGTCATTCATCTCCAGAAATATTTTCGGCATATGCTTCTAAAGAATCCTTGAATGACTACCAAGTTTTAAATTTATATTATCATCTGCAATTATCATAAAATATAACTGTGATCATTTTTTTCTATTTAAGCGCCTGTTCCTCCCAGATTTCGTTTTAAAGATACTGCTCGCAGAACCAATGATTTCATCAACAACGTCTAAAAATTTGGACTCAACTTCCTGCATTCTTCTGCTTAAATCTTCATTTATGATTTCCCTATCTTCTTCCGTTTTTCTTTGATTCTTTCTTTTACTTCTTGCCATGTTGAGGGCACTGCTTATATGTGTGCTTGTTATTTTGTCGAATGATTCACCGCATTCAGTGCAGAATCTATGACCCTTTTTAGCCACTGCACCGCAGTTAGGGCACTCATCAAATAATTCTCCAGCTACAATACCAATCTTAGTTCCGCAGTTTGTGCAAAAACGCATTCCAATGGGTAGCTCTAAATTACATGCCGGGCAAAGTATTAAGTTTTTATCTGAAGATGCCAGAGCATTCCGATTAACTGGAGTTCCACAATTTACACAGAATCTAAGACCATCAGGTACCTTTTCACCACATTCTATGCAATATATCTCCTTTCTGCCGGATTCTACAAGCTCATTATCCATAGAATGCATCCCCTTTCAATAATGTAATTTATAATGTAACTTTTAAAGTATAAAATTTTTCATCAAATTGTAAATTCTTTTTTAATTTGTAAAAAGCATAGGTATAATGGTCAACTTCGATTTATAAATTATCACGCATGATTGCAGACCCCAAATTTTGGTTTATAACATGGAAGTATGTCCTAAAGGTTCAAATTAACTTAAAGGGCATGGACATGAAAAGCTAAATAATCTGATTTTATTTTCTTCCTTGAATTTTGATTGTTAATAATATATTGAAATTCTTATCAATTAAACATGCAAAAACATGTTCTTTTTCTATTATTTGATCAATCCTTTTTTAAAGCGTCTCTTATTATAATCTGCCCTGAAAATAGGTCTTCTTAGAAAAATCAGATAACCTCTCCAATTTAACATTCATACATAATTTAATAAGTTTAGGTGAAGCCATTGCACAAAATGTTGAACATATCATTATAGAAAAATATTATTAATATACTTGAAAAAATTGTAGATATCGAGTTGAGTGGGGACATTTAAATGAAATGCAATAAACATTCTGAAAAAGATGCAATAGCAGTTTGTGTCGATTGCGGGAAAGCTCTTTGCGAAGAATGTAGAATTTCGTTGGCAGGTAAAAACTACTGTCAAGAATGTGCCAATAAATTGGCAGTTGAAATGCAAAAACCTACTCAAGGGGTTGTAAAACGAGAAGTGGAAAGCGAAGAAGGACTAGATCTTGTTGAAGCCATCTTAATTTGCCTATTTTCACCGATAGCTGGTTTAATCGCTTGGCTTATATGGCATGATAAAAAGCCTAAAAAAGCGGAACAAGCATGTATTATCACGGTGATAGTATTTGTGATAGGTTTGATTATCTATATAATTCTACTCCTAATAGGATCTTCGGGATATGGATATTAAATTGTTTAGAGTTTAAGGTGTCATAATGCGCTTAAAAAGAATTTCAGAAAGAGCTAGAAAAAAAGAAATTAAATTTGTTCTTTGTCATTGCTTGCCAGAAAGGTCTTTTCACTACAAGGGTCGAAAGTTTCCACTTTGCGCGCGATGTACAGGTGGTCTAATTGGCTACTTTACCCTACCAATCTTTCATTTCGAGATAATCAGACCTTCTATCTTATTGATAACTTTGTTAATGATCCCCATTGCCTTTGATTCAACTATCCAACTTCTAGAAATTAGGGAAAGTAACAACTTCTCAAGATTCATAACCGGTTTCCTAGGTGGTTGTGCTCAAGCAGCCTTAATAGTCTTGCTGGGAAAATCTATCATAAACTTCTTACACTAAAATAGTTCACCAAAAATAGGGATACCAACCTAAAGATCAATAAAACTGTTGAAAAAAAGAACTCATCAAGATAGTCATAACACCGCTTACAAGAAACCATTTCTTATGAAGCATCAATTCAAAATTCCTTGTAAGTCTTGTTTTTTACCTACAGAGGACAATTTATCCTGAAATGCAAAAATTGACAAATATCAAGGGTTTTGAAGCCATACATTCTTCTTTCTGATGGTTCTTGGATGTTCATTATTTGAACGAAATTTAAGCTTTATATCATGCAATAAAATAATATATCAAATAGAAGGGGGTGGATACTTTGTCAAAAGTCGAAATGTGGATCACATATTTCTTTTTGGCTTTGGCGCTCTTTATAGGATTTGTGAATTTAGCAGCTATTGGCTTGATAAAGTTTCCACAACACCCACATGTAAAGACAGATATTGTCGATGGATATGTGATACATTATCAAACAACTGATTATACCCGTGGACCGGCTTGTCTTGCCACTGCAATGGCTGCCAGAGGTGGTAACGTCACTGAACCGCAAATTGTAGAGATTTTAGGGGTGAAATATGAAGGTTATACCCCTGCAGATCTTGTTAAGGCAAGTAAAAAACTTGGCTATGATGCTTTCCTTAGTGATTCCCCTAATCCAGCCCCATATGAGATTATTATCATCGATGATCATGATCTTGGCGGTGAATATTATTATCAAACAAGTAATGGAACTCAGAAAATAGGTCATGTCCCAGATGTAGAATACTACTACATGGTATATGGGGGTGTATCCCCAGATGGAATGGCTATATTAATTGACCCGCCGAGGGAGTAAAATATGTAGACATGCATACATTCCACTATATCTGTGAAACACCTATCATAAGAATATTCCCAATGATGAAATAAAATAGATATTGCTAGGCTTTTATTGAAAATTATGATGAACTTCTAATTTACATAAGATCGACATGTCTAATTAAATAGCAGTTAGGAGGGCATTTTTTATGGTCGAGAAAATCTGCCCCAATTGTGGATTCATAAACCCAGAATCCGTTACTTTTTGCGAAATTGTGGTTTAAATTGATTAAAGAATCCATTGCAAAAACAGAGAATTCAAAAGCTCTAAAAGTCTGATAGGGGAATTCCAGGAATGGTGGAATAAGAAAGATACAATTACCAAAACTTTAACTGGAATTGCCGTCTGTTGTATTGGAGTATTCCTAATTGTTAGAATAATTGGAATACTCACACCTGAACTACCTGCAACAGAATTAACCGTGACTTCTCCAGAAGATGGTGCAACAGTAGAGAGAGTTGAAAACATAACAGTAAAGGGCCACACAGAACCAAATGCAACGGTAACAATAAACGGAAAAAAGGTAACAGTCAAATCAGATGGCACTTTTTTACAAAATGTGCCAGTCAAAATGGGAGAAAATATTATAACAGTAGAGGCAAAGGTGACTGGTAAGGAACCAAATTCCAAGATTCTTACTATAACTCGGATAGAATCTGAAAGTGAGTATAAAGCTTCTTGTAAATCAATAAGCTTTGATGAGCTTAACAAAAATCCAGACAAATATGCCGGACAGAGAATTGTATATTCAGTTAGAGTAGTTCAAATAATGGAAACCGATGGAACAACAGAAATTAGAATGGATGTCAACGATGTTTTTGGAGACACAATTTATGTAGTTTACAATGGAACAACATCAGCCGTTGAAGACAGCATAATAACTGTCTACGGGGAAGTTTATGGAAGTTACACTTATGAATCTATAGCTGGATGGCAGATAACATTACCTAGAATAGATGCTAAATACATCGAAGTCCACTAAAGAATTTAAAACTATGCGAATTCACAGTCCTCAAGAACGCACACAAGATAATTTTGTGGCTTTTTTGTCTTCTTTGCAATGTTTCCAATGAATTCATACAAAGTCTACCTTAGAGTGTGTGGCACTTAAAGATCCACGATAATAAGGTAAAGTGTATGACTAAGCTGATTTGTCCTATGGGAACATGGGAATTCCAAAGGAGGGGGTTACTAAACATGGATACAATAAAAAGAAAAATTCAAAAAGTATAAATTTAATCTTGGTTTAATCTTTGTATTTTCATTATAATGGCTTTGATGAATTTTTTGAGTTTTTCTTCATCTTCACTTTTGCCTGGGTTTAGTGGAAATGCTCCAACAGAGGGTATCTTATCCGTGTATTCTGGGAAGATTACTTCCTCGTCGCTGGGGTATAGTATGTAGGCGCCTATGCTGTGTAGTATGGCGTCCTTGTATGTGTGCATTTTATAAATGTCACCAGCTCGGTATTTTCTTTGGAGTTCTTCTTCTCGATCTCTTTTTTCCATTTGAGGATCACTTGATGTTATCTTTGACCGGTACTTCGCATCGAAGTGTATGAAGTAGGTGCAATCGTCTATGTCAACTAAAATGGAATAATCTGGTTTGAATGGTAGAGAGTATGATCGACAACTTGTATCTTCTGCAAATTTCCTATTATATGATAAACTGATGTTAATTGGATCATTTGATGTGTTTAAGGTGAATTTGAGCACTGATTCGTCACCCCATCTGATTTTGACTTTCCATTTGTCTATTTTGAATATGTCGAGTGGATTTACTTTTTCTCCTGTGATATCCTCTAATATTTTTATGAGTTTGAAGTAGCACCAGTATTCGTAGAGTTGGCTGAGCCTCTTCTCAAATCCCCTAAAACTTTCCTCAAGTTCTTTCCATGTGAAACGTAATGAAAGATCTAAGATAAAGAAGTATTTTAGGATGTCTCGGTAGCCTTCACGCTTCTGTAGCACCTGGGAATTCAGTGGAAGATGTTCTAGTGTGCCCACATCCTCGAGCCAATCATGTGAAAACTGATAACTCACTTCATCCAGAAAACTCCTCAATGAATCTTTTATGTAACCTTTTGGCGCATCTTCCAATAATCTTAAGATCAAGTGATGTAATGATTCGAGGAAGTATTTGTAGAATCGGTTCTCTGGAGTGTCAGGAGACTCCTCTAAATAAACCCGGGGTAAATTTTTGATACTACCATCAGCATTGATATTTGCGGGTTCTGATATGACACTGGGAAGTTCTCCAATATCTATGTTTGATGCCAGCGCCACAGGCACAATTTCAACTTCACGTTTAAGTCTCGTATAAAAATTCCTATTTATATACTCCACGGCTGATGGGAGATTTTCCGGTCTAAATAGATACTCTAGGATGATGAAATCTTCATAGAATGTTTTTGCTTTGGATTCATCAACTAGGAATTTTTGGAAGATGGGTGAATCCGATTTAAGTATGATCGATGATATCTCTTCTGATAAATCAGCTAACATTCTAGGATAATCTTCATAATAATTGATCTTTTTTGATCTTACTTCAATAGGTATAGATTCTCTTCCGTGCTTTGTTTTTATATCGAGGAATGTTTTGCCTGCATAGCTTCCAAAATCTAAGAACCCCACAACTATGTTTTCTTTAAGGTCAAAATTTAATCTTTCAAATGAGGAGCCTCCAATGAATGGGAAAAGTTCGGCATTTTCTTCACCATCAAATAGTATATGGTATCTTGTATTTTCTAGTAGCATGATCTCGTTAAGGTTTTCAAAATAAGGACAATATTCAATGGGTTCAAGGCCTGGTTTTTCAACCTCTGGCACATTTATCAATTCAACCCTGTAACCATTCACATTGACCGTTCTTTTCGATTCATGACTTGTCGGACCCGCCTTTATCCTTAAGGTTCCTGCATGAAAGTTTATCCTGAGCTCCTGATCCAAGATATGATCCCTCTCTGAAATTATTTTATGAATGATACGTAGCGTTGGACTTTTAAGGTTTGTTCCATTTCTTCTAATTTTTTCTCAGATTCTGGGAATTTCCCAGTGCAGTGTTCTTTGAGTTTTTGTAGGGTGTCTCTTAGTAGTCTTTCTGGGCCATGTATTTTTGGTAAGATTTTCTGTTTGATCTGGGCGTCGAAGTAGCGTTTCCAGTTATCCCATTCTTGTGGTTTTCCTTCATAGATCCATGCCGCGTGCATGAATGATAGTATTTCGTTGACTACGCGGAATCCAAAATCGAAACCTGGATCTTTAAGCTCTTCATAGAAAAATTCAAGTTCACTTATAAGCTGGTCCATGATTGGGGCGAGTTCATCTTTTATTTTATTTAGTTCGGTTTTATGGTTTAGTGGATCTTCGAGAAATTCCAGGTCGCCCTTGGGTTTTTGTCTTGGTTGGTTTTTGAGGTAGTTTTGTGGATTTATTGTGTTGAATTCTATGGTGTTTGCACGGTCAAGGACCTTGGGCGAGAACATGTAGGTTGTTTCATCAACATTTACTGTGCCGACAACAATAAGATTCCTGGGTATCTTTATTTTTCTTGGAAAGTTGCAGTCTAGATCATCATGTAGTGGTATGGGTTCGCCGCTTTCGATAGCTGATAGGAAATCAGAGAAATAGCGTTCCACATGTGACAGGTTCATCTCATCCAAGATCAAAAGATAAGGATTGTCAGGATCTTCTGCTGCTTTCATTATAAAATCAAGTGCAGGGGTGCTCTGATACTCCCCAGTCATTATATTCAAGTAACCGAATATATGCCGTTTCTCGGTCCAATTAGCACCCACAGAAACCATAAGATACCTTTTATCTTTGTCGGATATGTATTCACCATACAACTGGGCAAGTTTGGTCTTACCAGTCCCACTATTACCAGTCAAAATAACAAAGGGCTTAACCTTCAAAGAGAGAAGAAAATTCTCAACAACCTCAGAATCGAAATAAAAACCCCCAAGTTCAACAAATTCATAAAAAGAACCATAATACCTTGAAGTTTTTATTTTCTGAGTTTCATATACAAAATCTCTTATTTTCTCTGGGAGTGAGTCATCAAGCCGTCCTATAAATATAACTTCGCTCTCACGATCACCATCCATAACTGTGATCCATTCCCCCTTATACACCTCTCTAGTTAATCTTAATCCACGAATGTTTCCACGATGTACAAGATAATAATTTCCATTGGAATCCTTTGCAAATGCGCCTCCAACCCTACGATCTATACCCTTAAGAGGTATATTTATCTCGCAGATAACCGGTTTTCCAAAAGTGCCTGGCTCATTGGTTCCAAAGTCGTTTTTATGATGACCCTCCCTGAGCCTATTAATGTACCACATCCCAAGGTCTGAAATCCAATATGCCTCCTTGGCCTCTGGCCATGTGAAATTTATCGAAGATGGATCAACGATCTCGGTGGCCCTATTCTTTAAAATTTTAAATAGTTTTTCCTGGGCTCTTTTTATTTCTTCTTTACTTGCTATCACCCTTAAAACAGGTTTGCTGCTTCTTATTCGTTTGATCTCATATAAGAAGTCTTTTATTTTTTCAGGTAATGTGTCATCTAGGGGGCCGATAACCACTACATCTGTTTTTCTGTCACCATCAATAACAGTGGTCCATTCCCCTCTATAGTTTTCTATGAAGTCTTTCTTCCTGTATCCACCGTATCCACCAAGCTTACCCCTATGTATCAGGTAGTATTTTCCCATTGGATCCTTTGCAAATGCGCCTCCAACCCTGCGATTTATACCCTTGGGTGGTGAATTTATTTCACATAGAATATCACTACTTTCATCTTCTCTTGGTTCATTTACCCCAAATGCATTCCAGTACCGACTTTTCCCTAGGCGCGGATCATACCATGATTTGCTTTTATCCACATACTCATTAAAGTACCAAAAATGAAGATCAGAAATCCAATAAATTTTTCCTGCAACACTTCCACCGGGAAACCCGACCCTCCCATGAACAATCTTATCTGCTCTACTTGTCAAAATATCGAATAACTTTTCCTGGGCTTCTTTTATTTCATTTTTATCTGATAATACAGTAAGTTGAGAATAATTATTCTCCACAAAAATCACCTTACTACGATATATAATTAATTATTTTATAAATAAAATTTAAAATTTGAACAACATTTTATTTTTTTATAAAGTGATTGTGAATTGATAAAATGGTGGATGAAATGGTAAATAAAAAAATATTTTCGCCAATAAGCGAAATACCTCTGAGAAAGTTTTTTCCAAGAGAAGATGAAGATTTCACACCCTGGTTACAAGAAAATATTGAGCTCTTAGGAGACGCGATTGGCATAGAACTCACAGATGCAGAAACTGAAGTTCCAATAGGAACTTATAAATTAGATATCCTAGCAATAGAACCTAGAACTGAAAGGAAAATTGCAATTGAAAATCAGTTTGGAACTACCGATCACACCCATCTAGGACAACTCATAACATACATGGCTGGTGTAAAAGCAGATGTTGTTGTATGGATAGCAGAAGATTTCAAGGACGAACATATAACCGCAATAAATTCCTTAAATGAGATTTCAAATGAAAATTTCGCATTTTTCTGTATTAAACCCCGTATAATCAAAATAGGAGACAGCACCCCAGCCCTGGAATTTGTAGTTTTAGCAAGACCAGACAAATGGGAAAAATCTATTAGACCCACACAGAGGCCCAAAATTAAAAAATTTACACGTGAAACATTTTTAAATTCCCTAGACCAGGAAGGTAAAGAGTTTTTCACATCTTTGTTCGAATTTTCCTGGGAAAATGATCTTCCAATCCACTGGGGTACAAAAGGATTTTCATTGAACGTGGAACTTAATGGTGAACGTGTAAATGTACTCTATGGGTGGTCCCCACTGAGTACATATGGACAAAGTGTCAGTATAGCCATCAACCCCATAATAAAAAAAGGTCAAAAACGGCGACTCCATAGTCAATATATACAAAAGGGAACTTAGCAGTATCTTTGAATCAACAGGCGCCGGATTAAAATGGACCATAAAAAACATAGAAAAAGATCAAATAGACAAATTCTATCAAACACTAGATAAAGTCATCACAAAAATAAAAGAACACGGATTAAACGAATAAAATCCCAAAAAAAGCTTTTATTGGCTTGGATAGGGGGATTAAATTGGGGGAATGTGATCTTCACTTATCCTAATATAGCATCATTTAGACAACGTGGCGGTTTAAAACAAAGAAAAAGAAAACTAAAAGAAATAAATAGGAAATATAATACTCAAGATTTCCAAGTTGTTGAAGTCCCTGCTGATTTTGTGAAAAATAAAACCGAAGAGAGAAAAACCGGCAAAAAAGTAGGATCCATGCTAGATCAAAAATCTGTGAAAAAATTATATTCCTACGATGGCCCAGAGGATGTTAAATATATTTTGCATACTGAGCCTGTTGTTCGCAGATGTGGCTTGGATGGTTGCTTAACGCCGCAATTAGAATGGTATGACAATAATTGGATGGAAAAGTTTCTTAAGCATGTTTTTAGTATTGTTGATTTTCTTGAAGTGAAACCCTATGCCATCGAAATACATCCAGGTAAATCACAAAGAAACAATATAAAAGTTTTCTCAAAGGCCATTAAAAGATTATATGATGCATACAAGAACAGATACGATGAAAAAGTCCTAATTTTCATTGAGAACAGGACAAGGCAGTATATCCAGGATGGGGAGGATATAAACGATTTTTGGATGCTTTTCAAAAATAGGTATCCTAAATTAACAGGGAATGTTGGAATAATCCTAGATATACAGCAATTATACACTGTAACCCGGGATAATTTTATATCTGAATTTGAGAAGATCCCGCAAGATTCACTATTTGGACTTCATATACATACAAGGCATGGAACGCCTTCAATAGATGACAAAATTCCTTGGAAGTTCATTTCAACTAACCTTAAACAAAATAGATTATTTCATATTTTACCTGAGGTTCATCGTCTCAAGGATGTTGAAAAAACCTACCTATTCTGCAAGGAAACCCTAAATTTCTAAACATCCGAAAGATTTAATCCAATAGAATAGGCTCTTTTCCTTTTTCCATTCCTTTTTTAGTTATGCAGATAATGTCTTCATAGATGTTATCCCTTCTTTGGATTTTAACAAGTTCCGAGTGTCTGTATTGTCTTTGAAATTCTCTCCTCATGCCCATTTCGCTAAGTTTACGCTTCTTTAAAATCCTATTTAAGACTTTCTTATATTCTTTGTTTGAAAATAAGCTTTCATATGCATCTATAAATCTTACACAATCTCTTTTGGATGATTTTATGTATTCATAGCAGGATTGGAAAATTAGATCTGATATAGGCTTTTTAACATCTTTTAGGAATATTCTAAAGAGCATCTCTTTCTTTATAAGATTTTCTATTTTGTTTCTTTTAGGGCTTAGAATTTCTTTTACACCCCCTTTTATGGTGAGTATTCCTATCCCTAGAGACTTGCAAAATTCGATATAATATTTGCTCAAATTCTTATTTCCAACTTTTCCGAATATGTAGACATAATCAGCAAAATCTAAGAGTGGAATAGTTTCACCGACTACTTTACTGAAATGTCTTCTACTTTCAAGTTTCCTTTTACCCTCAAGAAAATAAACGATCTTCTCATCCCCCCCTTTTTTAGAAACACCGAAAACATCTACCCTAAAATTTTCAGTTGAAAGTTCATTTCCAACATATTCTGGAAAACAAGCCTTAGATTCAATCAAAAACTCCTCAACCAAAGGATATAAACTTTTCTCCAAATTACCACCAACCCACCCAATTTTAGGTGAATAACTTTTTGATTCAAAAAATATTTAATTTTAACCCCCATTTTTGGAATATTGAAATTTTAGCCCATTTTGGATTTTTTAATCTCATTTAATATTTTCAGGCCCTCCTGGGCAAATGGATCTGTAGGTATGATTTCCAAAACTTTTTCGAAGCACTTGATAGCTTCTTCAAATGCTTCGATGTCTGCCAATACAACCCCTTTGTAATACAATGCAGAGGCTACCGCTTCATCCTGATCTGATAATTCTATGGTTATTTCACAGCATTTAATAGCTTCTTGGTAGTCTCCAAGTTTGTGATAAAAAGTTGCCTTAGATAACCATATACTACTATTTTTTGGATCTAATTCCATGGCTTTATTAATACATTCCATGGCCTCTTTGAATTCTTCGTTAAGTGCAAGTATCATCCCTTTGCTGGCCCATATTTCGCCATTATCTGGGTTAATTTTTAGGGCTTTGTTGATACATTTAAGAGCTTCTTCATTTTTTCCAATGGAATGGAGTATGTTTCCTTTGGCTAACCATGCTTCGGCATTCTCTGGATCTAGATATATTGCTTTATCGCAGCATTTGATGGCTTCTTTGAATTTTCCAAGACCTGTAAGGGATGTTCCCTTCCCGAGCCATGCTGGGGCAAGTCCAGAATCTATTTCAAGGACTTTATCGAAACATGCAAGAGCTTTTTGAAATTCCAACTTTTCTATTAAATCTTCACCCTTTTCATACCATTCTTCAGCTGACTCTGGTTTTTCAAGTTCTTCTGCTTCAATATTCATGCCTTGACCGCATTTTATACAGAAATTTGCCGTTTCTAGGTTTTCAGCTCCGCAATTTGGACAAATTTTTGATTTTTCATGTAAAATTGTAGAATCTTGTGTGTTGTGGCTTGGAATTTTTTGTTGATCCCAAATGTACCAGTCAATGTTTTTTAGTACTTTTCTGTTGATTTTGAAGTTTTGTGCCATGAAGTATCCTATTATTGGTAGTATGCAAAGCCAGAAGATTGGGGAGCCTAGAGCGATAATGCACCCAAAGATGCCTAGTAAAAAATTTGTAATGAAGCTTCTTTCTTTTATTTTAGCATACCTTTTGATAGTATCGCTTTCAGCGAAAATGTCCATTTGTAGAAAGGCTGTTAATAGAAAAAGAGGATGTAGGCATGTTAAAAGCCAATATAATGTACTGTTGTCCTTAATGGATTTTTTTGATTCGATATAATAATTCCAATATTCTTTGGGTGGGTAAACATCGTCTATTATTGATTTTACCGTGATAAGAGATTCTTGGAAAGCTCCCATCATCGCCTCTGATTCCAAAAGTTCCCCTCCAGGAACTTGGAATGGGTAATTGTATGGTATGGTATCAAGTATGCTGGCGTCCATTATGTCTACATGGACCCATCCAGGGTCAATTTTAACATTTTCTAATCGCCTTTCAAATTCTTCATGAAGATTTCCTCTGTCAGAAGAATAACACCATTTATCTGCTATAAAATGGGTTAAAACACCAAAATAAAAAGGAGAGATTTCTCCTCTCAGCCTATCCTTCCTTAACTGAAATATTAAAGTTCTTATCCTTTCTGCAGTATTTTTATGATGAGGATAACCTAAATCTATTCTATAAGGATTAAGATTGCGCTGAAAACTTGTGGCCACCTTATCAGGATATACACTACCCTTTTTCATCTCTTCGATATCGAGACCACATATACGCCCTATAAAGGCTGCGATTCTTTTATGGGCACCCTCTCTCATACAAGCCCCACTCATAAATAAGCCATTATAATATTAATAAAAATTACATGCTTAATATCTGATTTAAAGCTCATATTAAATTTTATTTTGGGAGAGGCGAAATTTCTCATAAAATAAGTGAAAATTTTAATACATATTAATCCTCAAAAATATTCTATCATACGAGTGTGCATTATTTAAAAACCCTCACAAAATTTTGAACGAATGGAACGCTATCGCCGAAACCCTGGAAAACAGCCTACAAAGATACTAATAAGTAAGTACACTACATCATCAAAAGAATTTCTATTATACCGGCTAGAAGTTATGCCATGAAAGAAGATTTATTTAAGGCCTTTAAAAGAGAGTGTTGGGATTTTCAGCCGAAAAAAGCTAATTAAAAATGAAAATGGCCAAGTCCTTGTAGGATATTATGCTAAGGTCATTAATGTTTTGAAACTTAAAATCGGCTGATGGGAAATACAATGAATCATACAAAAAAACTAGAGGCTACAAATATGATACCAAGCATGAAGGAGGGTAAATGTTGATTTGCAATGCTAGAGTTATCTAGCAAACCACTATACAACTTCAGAACTCTTTTTGGAACAATTATATCTATTGAAGAGAGTATTCAATTATAAAAACTATAAGGTAGCAGGCAAATAAATAAAGAAATCAACTGAAGAATGCTCGTTACAATATATATTGTATGTAAAACACTTATCCACATAAAAACGTAATTTTTACAAAGCTTTTTTATTTAAATTTTTTGACTTGATTCAAATAGTAAAAAAATAAAAAATAAAAATCAACAGAAAAAATATACATAATTAAAATTTAGGGATAAAATTGCAAATAAAAAATATTATTTTCCCTATAGCCCCAGAGAAGATATTTAAAATTGAAAATTGTTATTTTCCACTTTGTTTAAGATGTGAGTTATCTCCTGGTACATTTTCATATTTTACTTATTTTTATTACACAATTTTAAGCTTTTCAATGATATTTTCCATATTTTTAGGATCCCTACACGGAAGTTTGATTGCAATCATCTTGTTAAGCCTTATGGATGTTAAGCCCTTGTTTAATTTTGTTACATTTAGATGGGAGAATATATCAGAAATCTTTGTGATAAAATGATTTTGGAAAAATTACAGATCGCAGCTTTATTACATGATATTGGAAAATTCTGGGAGAGAACACAGAAAAGAAGTGAATTAGACCTTGAATTTCAAGAAATTTCAAAAGTAGAGTATGCCCACCCAAAGTGGAGTGCAAATTTTATTAGAAAATTTCATCATTTATTTGAAGATCCTTATGTAATCGAGGAAATGGTTCTATATCATCACAACCCCGAAACAAAAGAGCAAAGAATGATTAAAGTTGCAGATGGGCTTTCATCCGCAGAAAGAGAAGAGAGGGAAGATGAATCAACAAGACACAGATCAAATGTGCCATTAGTTTCGATTTTTTCTGAAATTTCCGGTATAAAATCAGATCAAACACCCCGAGAAGAATATTATCCGCTTAAAAAATTAATTTTAGATAAAAAAACGATTTTTCCTAATTTAAATGTAGAAATTGGGGTTTATTTCTACAGGAAACTTTGGAGATCATTTGAAAAAGAACTTAAAAGATTAACAAAAATTGACGTGATTACCCTTTATTATCTCCTAAAGAAGTATACATGGTCCATTCCATCTGCAACTCCAAGTATCAGGAAGTATGTACCTGACGTTTCTCTATTCGATCACCTTAAAACAACTTGCGCTATAGTAACCTGCCTGTATAAAAATAATGGAAAGAAAGAATTTGTATTAATTGGCGGTGACGTCTCTGGAGTTCAGAAATTTATTTATTCAATCACTTCAAAAGGTGCTGCTAAAAGTCTTAGAGGTAAATCCTTCTATTTGGAATTGCTAAGCGAAACTATCGCAAAATTCATTCTAGATGAACTAGGATTACCAATTACAAATCTCCTATTTTGTGGTGGTGGACATTTTTACATTCTCGCGCCAGGAAATATCACTAAAGAGTTGGAAAAAATTCGAATGGAAATCACAAAAAAATTATTAGAAATTCATAATGGAGATTTATATTTAGTTATGGATTGGATCCAACTTACCGAGGATGATTTTAAACCCGGAGTATTTGGAAAAAGATGGGGTGAAATAGGGAAAAAAATAGCAGAAAAGAAGAAGCATAAATTCTCTGAAGTGTTGGATGTTGCCTATGAACGTATTTTTGGACCGACTGGTGAAGGTAAAGAAATTTGTGATGTTTGCGAAAGGGAAAGTGAACATGGCCTGATTGAGGAAGAAGACATCAAAAAATGTCCCCTTTGTAAGAGTTTCGAAGAACTTGCAAAACAAATCGCAAAGGCAAATTACATCATCCAAATAAGAAATGACAAAGAAACAAGAATATTGGAAAAAGGAACTTGGAATTGGGCAATTTCGGAGTTTGGGTACCGTTACGAATTTTGGGAAAATGTCAAAGATTATATAAAGAAAATTGAAGCAGATCACATAACAATTTTCAAATTAAATGACTCTAATTTTTTAGATTATTGTGAATTTGTTAAAGAAGCCCATTCTCCAATATCCTTTGGATTTAAATTTTTAATGAACACTCCTCTAAAAGAATTTGATGAGTTAGCTGATAGTTCTATAGGAATTAAGAAATGGGGGGTGCTACGCGCTGATGTAGATGATTTAGGGAAAATATTTTCCAAAGGTTTGCATGGATCGACAATATCAAGAATTTCAACACTTAGTTCAATGTTGTCTCTTTATTTCGCTGCATGGATTAATGAAATCTGTAAAAAGTATGAAGATAATGTTTATGGTATTTATTCTGGTGGAGATGACCTATTTATTGTGGGATCTTGGGATAAGCTGCCAGAACTTTCAAATGATATATATAATGATTTCAGAGAATATACTTGTCAAAATCCAAATATAACACTTTCTAGTGGTATATTTATAGCACCAACTAAGAAATATCCACTATACAGGGCCGCACAGATGGCTGGAGACTCATTAGAGAATTCAAAGAAACTGAAAGGAAAAGATGCTATTACATTTTTGGAAAAAGCCATCAAATGGAAAGATTTCGACGACGTGATTGATCTTAGAGACGCATTAAATAATCTACTAAAAGAAAATGGAGTATCACGAGGATTAATACAGAAACTTTATTTCGTTTATCAAGAGTTTGAAAAACAACGTCAAAATAAAGACGTAACACTTGCAAAATATGATGACAGGTATGGAAGATGGAGATGGCTATTAGCCTATGTAATTGCAAGAGTCGCGAAAAAAGAAAATAGAGAGAATCTGGAAGATTTTCACAAAGTTTTCCGTGAAAAAATTGAACATTCACCTGTCGCTTTAAGATGGGTTGAATTTTTAACAAGAAAAGAGGAAGATGGGTATGAGTAGCGAAATTGTAGAAT
Source organism: Methanothermobacter sp. (assembly GCA_030055615.1). Lineage (NCBI taxonomy): Archaea > Methanobacteriati > Methanobacteriota > Methanobacteria > Methanobacteriales > Methanobacteriaceae > Methanothermobacter > Methanothermobacter sp. Next base: position 234,981 of record JASFYN010000002.1, read on the forward strand.
ATGTAAAATCCAACCTAGATGAAATTTTAGAAGGAAACGCTGAAAAGATGGTCGAGTGTGCAGATAAATTCGGCCAGTATTTAAGCAAAGATGAAAGAAGAAAGCCAAAGAGACTTACAACATCCCAAATTCGGGGCATATTTTCACAAGTGCAAAGGATGCACGGATTTGATTCAGATAAACTGAACCTTCTACGACCACATTTAGCATATGCTGCTGGACGTCATCGAGATACCAAAGTCAAAGATTTGCAGGACGTTCTAGACACTGCAATACAAAAAGTAGACAATGAAAGGCATTTTAAAAATTTTAAGAAATTTTTTGAGGCAATTTTAGCATATCATAAATTCCATGGTGGTGAATAAATTGGAAGATGTAAATTTACTTGGAAAAGTGATAATTCGAGGAGGAATCGTGGCAATTACAGGACTACATATTGGCGGATCACAAGTAAAATTGGAAATCGGTGGAGTGGACACACCAATTATAAGGGATGCCGTCACAAATGAGCCATATATTCCAGGTTCTTCACTTAAAGGGAAAATGAGATCATTGCTTGAGAAAGCAGAAGGGAAAAAGCAAAACCAAAAAGTGGGAAGAGGGGTAAAAATTCATATTTGTGATAACAAAGAAGATTATTCAAATTGTAAAGTGTGTAAAATCTTTGGAACTCCCGGTGAAAAAAATTTTAGCGAGCCTACAAGGCTTATAGTAAGGGATGCCCAATTGACAAAGGAAAGTGCAAAATTACTAAAGGGATTGGAATTACCATACAGCGAAGTTAAATTCGAAAATGTGATTGACAGGATAACATCTGCAGCAAATCCAAGACAAATAGAGAGAGTTCCAGCTGGAGCGAAATTCAATTTTGAAATAATTTACAATATTTTCACTGAAGAAGATAAGGACAACCTAAAATATGTATTTAAGGCCATGAAATTGTTAGAACATGATTATCTTGGCGGCCAAGGTTCAAGAGGTTATGGAAAGATCAAATTCGAAAAAATGAAAGTTTATTGGAATTCAAAAAATGACTACGAAACCGGAAATGTTGACATCAAAACAAAGGCGGCTATAAATGAGAATTACTTTAATCCATCTGATTTAATAAACAATTTTGATAAAATAAAAACCAAAATTCAATAGGTTATAAAATGGAGTATACTTTATGTAAAATAAAGCCCAAGGCACCTTTTCATTTAGGTGAAAAGGAATCAGTATTAGAATACACATCAGAATATATACATTCAGACACATTATTTAGTGCTATTTGCAATGCTTTTCGGCTTCTATATGGCTCAGAAGAATTGGAGGAATTATTAGATTTGTTTAAAGGTCATGAAATTCCATTTCTGATTTCATCAGCATTTCCTTTTGCTTCAAAAGTCTTATTTTTCCCAATTCCTAAAAGTTTGGATATCTCAAAATTCCCAGTAGACATTAAAAAATTCAAAAACCTTGAATTTGTTTCTGAGACAATTTTTAGGGATATTATTGAAGGCTCGAAGATTGGAGAATTTTTAAAAGAAGATTATTTAATTCAAGATAACAGAGTCCTTGTTACAGACGAAGAAAGAGAATCATTTAATAAAAATATTTGGAGGATAAGAGAAGTCCCTAGAGTAGTAATTGACAGAAAAACGAACGCTTCAAAAATATACCATTTCGGAGAAACAGTTTATTCTAAAGATTCTGGTTTATATTTCCTGATAGATTTTAAAACAAATGATTTTAAGAAAGAGATTAAATCGGCGCTGTATCTTCTGGGTGATGAAGGCATCGGCGGTGATAGAACCTATGGAAAAGGTTTATTCAAGATAAAATTCGAAAAAATTAATTTTGACTTACCTGAACAAGAGAATTTTGTAACTCTTTCATTATATCGTCCAAGAAAGGACGAAATACCCTACATAAAAAATGGATTTTATGAAATAGTAGGAAGAAGTGGATGGATATATTCCCAGGATAAAAGAAACATGAGAAGAAAATTTTTGCGCATGTTTACAGAGGGAAGTACATTTCAATCACACAAAGGAACATATGGTGGCCTGATAAAGGTTAATCCAAGTGGATTTGAAATTCATGATGTTTATCGTTATGGTTATGCTTTCCCACTTCCAATTAAGGTGATCGAATGAAATTTCTTTTGGAAACTATATCACCAGTCCATATAGGGAACGGAAGTAAAATTTACCCCATAGAATATATACTCAACAAAAAATTTCATAGAGTCGATATGGATAGTCTTTTTAGAGACGAAAAATTTGATCCAGAAACCTTCATTGATCTAACTAGGGAAGAAGATTTAGGAGATTATCAGGAATTAGCCATGAAGCATCTAAGGTATAGTTTGGATATAACAAAGTTCACTAAAATGGATTTGAAAAATTCACTTGGTCATCCAAGTGCTGCGGTTTATGAGTTTATAAAGACAATGGATAGGGTTTATATTCCTGGGACTACAATAAAAGGGGCAATTAGAACCGCTATTCTTTGGTGGGTTTTAAAGAAAGACATGGATAGGTTTACCAGAGAAATTGAAAGAGTGTTGAATAATCACAGAATCAGAAGAGAAAATGCCGATGATGAAATAGAAAAATTGGTTTTTGGCAAAAGTCCAAACAGAGACGTATTAAAAGCATTAAGAGTATCGGATACAAAAACAAAGTCTACTGAAGATTTAAGCATTAAAGTCGTTCGAATATTGTCAACTAGACGTCATGGTTATGGATTCAAGGGATTTCGCATATTCATAGAAGCCTTAAAGCCTGGAGTATCTACAGAGTTAGAAATCAAGACCGACAAGTTTCTTTTAAGTAATGAAATTGCAAGAGAACTTGGCTTTGATGATAAAAAAGATCTTTTAGTAAAAATACCAGATATTTGCAACGAATTTGCCAGAGATCTCATAAAACATGAGAAACAGTTCTTCGAAGAATACAATGTAGATGGCAGATTAGACCCTATCCTCAAATTCTATGAAAATCTTAAAATTCAAAAAAACCAATTCCTACTCCATTTCGCTTGGGGCGTGGGATGGCATAGCATGACAATCGGAAGACTCTTGCAAAATGAAAATGACTTCTTTTTTAGATTAAGAAAAAAATTTAGATTAGGTAAGCGGAGAAACAAACCTTATTATGTGAAAACATTTCCTAAAACTCGAAAAATTGTATGTGAAAATGGAAACCCAGCTTATCCTCTAGGATGGGTGAAGGTGATCCCAAAATGAAAAGAACATTATTTATGACCGTTGGCACTGGAGTAGGACCAAGCAACAAAAAGATAAACGGACTTGCACACGGCCTTTTAACTTCAATTGAACATTACAATCCAGATATGATAGTATTCTTCGGATCCAAAGATAGCGAAAAAACATTAGAATCTTTGAAGAGACAATACAATGAAAAAATGGGGGCAAAACTAAAAAGTTACAAATTTATTAAAATAGAGAATGTAGACGATTTTCATGAATGTTATACAAAAATAGAAAAAGAAATAAAAAAAGAAGAAGATGCTGAGATAATTATTGATTACACATCAGGGACTAAAACAATGACCACAAGTGCTGCTATTTGTTCCATGTTATATCAGAAAAAACTTAGCCTAGTAACAGGTGAAAGAGGTGAAAATGGAATTGTAATCCCCGGAACTGAAGCACCACGCGAACAAAATTTGTTTGCAGCATATGATAAGTACCTATTCGACAAAGTTAAAGAAGCATTTAACCATCATAGGTTTGGAGAGGCCATAGATTACCTAAAACGAATTGTAATGCCAAAAGAGGAAGTAGATTACGAAAAATTTATTCAAGGTTATGATTTATGGGATAAGTTTGATCATATAAAAGCTTGGGAACTCCTGAAAAATATAAAAAAAGTTCCACCAGAAAATAAAGAATTTCTCGGAAAATTAACAAGCTCGATGAATTTAGATGATCAAAAGGAATTATTAAAAAATAAAGGTAAATTTTTAGTTGCAGATTTGTTAAACAATGCAAAAAGACGACTTAAAGAAGAAAAATATGAAGATGCAGTGGCCAGATTGTACAGGATCATGGAATTGTTAGCACAATGTAGATTAAGTGAATTTGGAATATACACATCTAATGTTAAGATAGAAAAAATCCCTTCACACATCCAAGATAAATATAATAAGCTAAGAGATGATGAGGGGAAAGTAAAGCTTGGTTTACAAAAAAGTTACGAACTTCTTAAGGACTTGGAAGACAAGCTTGGTGAAAGGTATGTAAATGATAAAGAAATTAAAGAGTTATTAAAGAGGAGGAACGAATCTATTTTAGCTCATGGCCTAAAACCAATAACTAATGAAGATATTCCAGAAGTGAAAAAATTTTATGAGAAAGTTGAAGAGTATGCAAAGCTTATTTTTCCAGAGATAGATGATCTAATGGAAAAAGCAAAATTTCCCAAGTTGTAAAAATGAAATTAAAAGTTTCTTATCTTATATTAAAAACAGATTTTCCGATAAAAGAAAAACCAAGCCAACTTAGAGGTTATATTGGTAAAAAATTTGAAGAATATCCAATATTGCATCATCATGTCAAAGATGGTGAATTCCTTTACACTTACCCAAAAGTCCAATACAAGGTAATAAATGGTACAGCTTTTATATTAGGAATTGAAAAGGGCGCAAGGATTCTAAAGAATATCTCAGATACTCTAAATGAACTAGTTTTAGGGAAAAAAATTTACAAAGTTCGGCAAAAAGTGATCTACGAACAAGAATTTGATGTTAAACCCGGTAAAAAAACCAAGTATAAATTTGTAACCCCATGGATAGCCTTGAATTCAAGTAATTATAAGTTTTACCAAAAATTAGATGATTGGAAGTATAAGAAAAGATTCTTAAATAGAATTTTGGTGGGAAATATTCTATCGATGTGTAAGGGATTAGGAATAATTGTGGACAGGAAGCTCTATGCCCATTCACTTTTAGATTCCCAAAAAATCGAATATAAAGGTTTGAATTTTTTAGGCTTTATTGGAGAGTTTAAAGTCAACTTTAAAATCCCCGATTTCTTTGGGATAGGGAAAGGGGTAAGTCAAGGTTTTGGCACTGTAAAAAAGGGGGGTTAGAAAATGTTGACTTTAATAATTTATGACATTTCTGAGGATAATTATAGAAGCAAACTAGTGAAATTTTTACAAGAATATGGGTTGAAAAGGATTCAATATTCAGGATTTCTAGGAGATATAAATCCCAATGATAGAATCGTCATGGCAAAAGAAATTGAAAAGTTCATATCCAGCGAAAAAGACAGCATATACATGGTCCCTATGTGTAACCGGTGCAAAAAATTAACAAAAATAATATCAAAGGAAAACAAGGAGCTAGAAGACCTAGAAAAGGTTAAAATACTCTGATAATTATGTATTTCCTATCTGATATTGAACAAAAGCTCTTAATAAATAAACAGATTCTTGCCAGGAAGGTTGGAGTTTCGGAAGAATTAAGAGGATGGAACTGGTCAAATCCCCCTTTAAATCCTTACTATTCTGAAGTATATATACCTATGTATCTGGCATGTTCCAAATATTGTCCCAAAAACCGAGATATCTTTGTAGAAGAAGTTTTGGGGAAAAAAGGTATCATTAATTTTAATGTCATGCAAGGAATAGTAATACACAGAGCAGTTTGTGATGTATTTGAAAATTTTGTTGAAAGAAAAAAGCTCGATTTTGATAAATGGTGGCATTTGAATTACAAAGACCAGGTTCCTGAAAGTTATTCAAAGATTATTAAAAATAGAACAAAAATCGTATGGGAATACACCAAAGATAGTTGTAAGTCAGTATTTCTTAATAGACTTTTTGAACAACCTTATGCTTCAAAAAGAGATGTTTTAGCCACTTCTCTACCTTTTTTAACTGAACATAAGTTAAATGGGAATTTCTTAGGTTTATCTGATATACTCAGTGTAGATTGCTATGACTACCTTCACAATATAGTTTTTGATATAAAAGTGGCTTCAAAACAAAGAAAATGGTTTAAACTCTATCCAACTGGTTATGCTCTTGTCATTGAAAGTATTTACGAAATACCAGTTGATATAGGATGTACCGTCTATATAAGCTTTATAGGCGAGAAATTGAACATAAAAAAAGATATTTTCTTCATAAATGATGATCTAAGGAGTTGGTGGGTGGAAGAAAGAGACAAGAAATTAGAGATAGTTGCTCAAAAAAAGGATCCAGGAATGCCACAAAAGTGTCCAGACTCCTGCATATATTTACATGAGTGCAGGTGACAAATTTGAGGCTAGTGGTAGATGGATATGGTAAATTTATCGGTAAAAGAGGAAACCAGATTGTGATTAAATTAAAAGGGAAGATAGTTGACTATTTTTTAGCTGAAGATCTAGATCAGGTTCTTATAACTGGTAAAGGTGCTATAGGTTTCGATGCATTAAATTTGCTGGCGGAGAGTGGGGTTGATCTAATTGTTTTGAACTGGAAAGGTGAGATCTCTTCTAGACTTTCATTTCCAGAATTAAGAACAGCATCAACAAGAAGACAACAATATTTAGCATATAACGATTATCGCAGCGGTTACTTATCAAAACAATTTGTTTTTGCTAAAATAAAAAACCAACATGCTATTTTAGGAACTCTAGCCAAAGGCAGAGCTAAAAATGATCCAAAACTAGCTGAAAAGTTACTTCAATCGAGAGAAAAGATATCGAAATTTTTATCTAAAATTCAAGAAATTGATGAAAAACCTATTGATTCTATTAGAAATGAGCTGATGGGTTTGGAAGGTAACGCATCCTCAATATATTGGAGCAACATCACCGATATCCTAGATCCCAATCTTGGCTTTTCGGGAAGAAGTGGAAGAGGAGCTAAGGATGGGGTAAATGCGATGCTTAACTATGGTTACGGGATTTTGATGGGAGAAGTTTGGAGAGCCGTTTACTATGCTGGTTTAGACCCCTATGCTGGATTTTTACATGTAGATAGACCAGGAAGACCCAGTCTAGTCCTTGATCTTATGGAGGAATTCAGACAACAAACAGTGGACAAAATTGTTTTTAAATTGATAAACAAAGGAATGGTTAAAAAAGAGGATTTTTACTTGCAAGAAAATTTTTGTAGATTATCAGATAAGTCACGGAAACTCTTGATATCCAAAATCCTTGAAAAATTTGAAAGTTATATAAGGGTTAAAAATACTAAAATAAAATGGAGTGATCTTATTATAAAACAATCAAGGCAGATTGCCAAATTTTTAAATGGAAAGGATGAATACAATGGATTTTTCCTCAGATGGTGATCCTTGGATCACAGTAGGAGATATAGTCCAGTATTATTATTGTCCAAGAAAAGTTTATTTTTTAAAGGTCTTAGGCGTTCCTTTTGTAACCAAAAAGAAGATGTTCTTTGGCCAACAAGAGCATGAAAGAGAGATAAAACGTATGAAACAAAGAAAGAAGATTTTTGGCATGAAAAGATCGCTTGTTAAAAAAGTGAAGCATAAAGTTTATCTCAAAAGTCAACATTTACACTTTCATGGTGTTATTGATGTTGTATTGTTTTTAAAGAATGAAATAATCCCAGTAGAGATAAAAACAACAGACTTTTTAGAATTAACGCGAAGTAGAAAAAAACAGATAGTTGCTTATGCACTTTTAGTAGATGAAAACTTTGAAAATAGAGTTCGGAGAGGTATCTTATATTTTTCAGGTCATAGGAAGAGCAAGATAGTAGATATAAGCTACGAAGATAAAGAACATTTGATTAAGGATATTAAAGCCATTAAGGTGTTGTTTAAGAGTGAAAAGATTCCTCGGAAAGTTAATAAAAAGAAATGTAAATATTGTGAGGTTTCAAAGTATTGTGTATAATGGTGTGAAGATCTTTATAAATGAAGAGCAGAATTTTGAACTTCACACCACTACCTCTGAAGAGACTAATAATATAATGGTATAGAAAAAATAAATGACATAACAAGCGGGGGTTGCAATAACCAATCCAATAAAACAAGGATTGAAACGGAAACGACAATTATAGACCCCAAGCTTGTGCGGATAGTTGCAATAACCAATCCAATAAAACAAGGATTGAAACCAATTCAAATTACCACAGCCCATACAATGGCTTACAGTTGCAATAACCAATCCAATAAAACAAGGATTGAAACCAAGAATCTCAAAGTAGGATATGAGAACGTTCTCATACGTTGCAATAACCAATCCAATAAAACAAGGATTGAAACACTAGAGAAAGACAATGTAAGCAAGTCACTTGTACCGTTGCAATAACCAATCCAATAAAACAAGGATTGAAACAGCGTAACTTTCTACGCTGAATTATCCAGCTTCAGTTGCAATAACCAATCCAATAAAACAAGGATTGAAACAAACATCTTCTCGTCGATTTTCACTGTCACCTGTCTCGTTGCAATAACCAATCCAATAAAACAAGGATTGAAACAGGAGTTCCTCTAAGAGTCTTTTCTCCACTCTTACGTTGCAATAACCAATCCAATAAAACAAGGATTGAAACAACTTCTCAGTTTTGTAGTCGAAGTCGAAGAATAGTGTTGCAATAACCAATCCAATAAAACAAGGATTGAAACACTTTTCAAAAACACCAGTGTGTTTAAAGGTGTTTTGAGTTGCAATAACCAATCCAATAAAACAAGGATTGAAACAAATAAAAGTCGGATGGAAAAGGGGCAAAGGGGATTTGTTGCAATAACCAATCCAATAAAACAAGGATTGAAACTTAGGATGCTTGAACAAGTCCTCAAGCACTTCCCCATGTTGCAATAACCAATCCAATAAAACAAGGATTGAAACCAATCCGACGCCGCCAGCGTCATAGCAGAAGGAACAGTTGCAATAACCAATCCAATAAAACAAGGATTGAAACCCCAACTGTTGTTTTTTGGGGGTGTGGGTTCTTGTACGTTGCAATAACCAATCCAATAAAACAAGGATTGAAACTTGTCTTATAGTCTTGGCCGTAGTAGTATGCGTTCACGTTGCAATAACCAATCCAATAAAACAAGGATTGAAACTCCTAAGAGACGACAAGCCCCCAATGGTGAGCAACGTTGCAATAACCAATCCAATAAAACAAGGATTGAAACTTTTTAGGGTGGTTTTGGGTGGCTAAGTTGAACAGTGTTGCAATAACCAATCCAATAAAACAAGGATTGAAACAGAAAGTTGAAAAGGACAATGCAAGATTGGAAGAGCTGTTGCAATAACCAATCCAATAAAACAAGGATTGAAACAAACAACAAAAGAAGGTATGGCGAATATGAAAAGCTGTTGCAATAACCAATCCAATAAAACAAGGATTGAAACCTGGGTGTAAATATTTTTTTGTTGTTGCACTCTATATGTTGCAATAACCAATCCAATAAAACAAGGATTGAAACCTTGTGAATGTGAGTGATTCTTTTTTCTTCATTTGTAGTTGCAATAACCAATCCAATAAAACAAGGATTGAAACTGCACCCAAATCACGTCAGGATGATCTATGAATTTGTTGCAATAACCAATCCAATAAAACAAGGATTGAAACTCGAGATTATACCTCTTGGATGTTGTAGACAAATCTTCCGTTGCAATAACCAATCCAATAAAACAAGGATTGAAACGGTTTCAGCCTTTTCAGATCCGCCAGCATATTGTGTTGCAATAACCAATCCAATAAAACAAGGATTGAAACTTTAAGTAGCATAGGCTTTTGTGGTATCGTCTGAGCGTTGCAATAACCAATCCAATAAAACAAGGATTGAAACATTTCAAATGTTTTTTGTATTTGTTCTTTTTCTACCGTTGCAATAACCAATCCAATAAAACAAGGATTGAAACTCTTCTATGATTCTAAGCATCTCAGCGTAGAATTCGTTGCAATAACCAATCCAATAAAACAAGGATTGAAACTCAACTATGAAAAAACTGTGCACATGCACACCATCGGTTGCAATAACCAATCCAATAAAACAAGGATTGAAACATATTCTTCTCAACAGGCTCGTAGAAGCCGTTTTCGTTGCAATAACCAATCCAATAAAACAAGGATTGAAACGAGTTTGGTAGTATTACTCTCATTCTCATTTTTCAGTTGCAATAACCAATCCAATAAAACAAGGATTGAAACATAGTTAAACCCCTTTTGAAATCTTCCTCGATATTTCTGTTGCAATAACCAATCCAATAAAACAAGGATTGAAACAGAGATTTTCAAACGTGAATTGACCTTGTTATTGGCTGTTGCAATAACCAATCCAATAAAACAAGGATTGAAACGCAGCGTTTTCAGCGTTGTACATATGCATATTCTCTGTTGCAATAACCAATCCAATAAAACAAGGATTGAAACAATGTGGTTAGATTATGAGATATAAACTGGGAGATAATCATTTCCATTCTTCTTTTTTGGAATTCGTATTTTTTTCGTTTTTTGATGGAATTTATGAGGTTTATGAGGCTAGTCTCGTTCAAGTATCCAAGATCCTATGACTTTGTATTCACACCCTAATTACAATGAAAAACGAGATCTATTTGGCGACCCTATTATTGAGACAATACAAGTGTTTGGATTTTATCGGTAATAACGGAATTTCCCGCCTTCGTCGAAAGCTATTTATCTGAAGGGGAGAACATTTACAAGATATTAGCAACGACGACAATAGATGGTTATAATGCTACAAAGTTTCCTACAATTGTTGTGATAATATGTTAACACGCTATGAGACACTTATCTGGCTATATTGTGTATTTGGCGTTGTATTTTACAGTTATAACATTCAAGAAAGGGAATTCAAACTTAAGACGATGAACAAGCAATAGATCACAAAAAATAAAAATTCCAGAAAATTTTAAATCATAGTTAATACACTAAAATCACTTAATAAGCCTAAATCTCTTTATAAATTTTTCTAAAGGAATGAATAGGTCGAAAAAATGTTCAGTCAAAAAATAATGATAAAAAAGAAAAAATTATTGTGAGTCCCTCTTATACTGTTCTGTTCAAAAATTATCGTATCACGAAAACATTAGTCCCTTTGATTTTTCTGTGTCCAAACTAAAATATTTTCTAGCGTCTTCAAGTGCATGTAATGGGTAGAATGCTGTCATAACATTATATGTGACAAGGTATGGTCTTGCTCTGAATTTGTAAGCTAGTGTTTTGAACTTCCAAATGTGTCTTTTCAGTATTTTGAATTTTTCCTGATTATGGTAATAGTATCATGAATAAGTAAATTGCTTCACCGTCGCCTGCTATTGCAAGATGCAGTTCAGCATCTTTTAGCAATCTCATTTCAAAATCATATTCTTTAAGTTCATTTCTGATTTCCATAATTTTCCTTACCTTCTGAAAATTTTCAATACTAGACATGATAACGGCCTCCTTTCTTTCTTGGAGAAAAAAATAAAAACCGCGCCCGAGCGCAAGCGAGGGCGCGGCTAATCCATAGGGTTGGGCGGGCGGGTATAATCACTCTATGTGTAGATTATTTGGAATTGGTTGTTGATCGTGGCCCTGGTTATTCTTTTTATTGTTTGTCGTTGTCGGCCTTTCACGTTCTGGACTGTTGTAGTTTTGCTGTTTTCGTGTGCGGTGCTTTTTAGTTTTTGTGTGTATTGTATTGTCTTGGCTGTGCGCTCAGCATTGTATGTGTATTGTGTGATTTTGATTTGGGCGCCGCGGTGTAGGTTTCCAAGGTTTATTGTCCTGGTTCCGCCTGCTCCCAGGTAGAAGTTATATGATCTGTTTATTGTTGTTGAGCCGTCTGTTATCGTTAGGTAGATTACGTGTCTTTGTCTTACACCTGTGGGGTTTGTTATGATTAGTTGTATTTTGTTGGTGTCGGTGATTCTGAGTGCTGTGGTAGGACTGGCTTGGAATATGCTGAGTAGGCTTAGGTCACAGGTTGTTTGGGTTGTGATGTTGTATGTGCCCGTCGTGGTGTCTGGTTTGACTTTTAGTGTTAGGGTTAGTGTTGCGTTTTCACCGAGCGGGTCATCATTTTCGTTGTCGTCGTTGTCGTATGCTAGTGTGCCGATCGTCCAGATTCCTGTTTGTGGGTTGAATGTTCCTTTGGTGGCTGTGTAGGATTGGTATTCTACATTGCTGGGCAAGTTTATTTGCATTTTTGTATTGGTTGCGTTTTCTACTCCCATGTTCACGATGGTGACAGTGTAATTGAATACTTGGCCTGGTGATAAGCTACTGGGTATTCTTGCTGTGCTTTTCAGGTCTGTGAATGGTACTTCAATGTCTATCCTGGCGTAGTTGTTGGTTCTGTTTTCATCGTTGTCGGCTCGTAGGAAGAATTGTCCTGTGAGTGTTCCTGTCCCGTTTACAAGGCAGTAGAATGTTGCGCTTGCTACTCCATAGTATCCATTTCCAAGGTACCATGTGCCATTTTCGTATGTTCCATGGGTTACTGTTACATCTTCTATTTTGAGCCGAGGCGTGATATAGGACTGCACCGTCACATTATCCAAACTATAGCCCTGATCAGACGGAATAGTGTCCACTACAACCTCTATTTGGACATGGTCGCCCACCTTGGCAACTGTCTGGTTTGTGTATACTTCATAGAAGTAGCCGTCCGCTGCCGAAGCCGAACCTGCCATAACAAAGAAGGCAAGACCTAACAACAAGACAAAAAAATACCTTTTAGATATGGTACCACCTCCAATCCATTCTACGATAATATATTTTATAAAATTAGTATTATATAATTTTAGGCCCAAAAACGGCCCATATCATAAAAAACAATCAAATAAAACCGATATCAATAAACTAAATTCAATATTATTATAAAAAGATAATAGAAAAAGAATAAGACATGAAGCGGATATTTCCCGCGCCGAGCCCAAGCGAGGGCGCGAAGGCACCACACACAATCAAAACTTATATCTTGCACCTACCAGTAAGCCACTTGATATCATAAGTGCTGAAATTAATGCTGGCAGTAGTGGGACCCCTGTAGGTTGCATTGGCACAGACCCTGCAACCGCCTCTTGACCCTCACTTTCTGCTGGATCATTCATAATATCATGATCTAGGGCGGAGTCAAAATCTGTTGCTTCCACATTCTCATCAAGATTCCCTTCATCAAGGTCTATTATTTCTATATCCCCTTCTTCATTTTTTTGTGCCGATACCGTTCCCATGCCGATGGCCACGCCAAGCATCAGCAGTAAAGTCAATGTAATCAATGCATTTTTTATTCTCACCTTTTCCACCTCCGCAAGCTTATGTTAATATTTTTTAGAATAGTATTATGATATCTTTTGGGTCCAAAAAATTGGCTAAAAAAAGAAGAGGAAATTTTTACTTTTCCTGTTTTTGATATTTTATTTTGTTGATTAATTGGCCGTTTCTGGATTCATAGGATTTTATGAATGATCTTATCGCTTTTCTGGAAATTTCACTTTTTGATCTGGATTCTAGGTAGCTTATGATTTCAAGTTTACATGCCATTTTTGCGTCTATGTATACTTTTTGTGTATAGATTTTATTCGTGTTGTATATTCTTTCGAGTTTTCTTATCATTTCATGTATTTTCTCGATTTCTCCTTTTCTTTTTACCACCCTACCCCCTCCTCAGCTTGATTGGCCCCTTCTTCTGACGATTTAGTGCAATTTGGGGGGTTATAATATCTTGGATAAGAATAGTAATAGTTGATTACATTTCCTTGTCCTTCATCTGCTATGTCGATAAATATGCTTCCGTTTGGTAATGGATGGATCCAAATGTCTTTGGTAGGATTGTTAATGTTGAGGCGCAGTTCAATTCTTGTATCGTTTGTTTTGTTACGGTTTGTTGAATTTGATGTCCAAGTTGAAATCGCTGACATGAATGGTCCCTGTGGTAATAAAACTAGTATGGTGAGTAAGGCAAGGAGCACGACACTTGAGAATACCCTTTTCTCTCTTGCTTTGCTATTTTTATGTTTCCATTCTACATTGTATTTACCTTGGTATATTGGCCAAAAAAGTGGACATCCTACTGGTGTCAGACAATCTAGAAGTATATGGGATAATATACCTGCAGTTAGAGCTGTTCCAATTGTCATATCATAAAACAAATAAATTAGAATACATGGGACCAGCATAAACATGTTATGTAACTGTCTTTTATGATTATCAAAGATTGCTTTTTCAGCGAAATCAATTAGAAGGCTTGAAATGACTGTGATGATTAAAAATAGTATTGTAAATTCCGTATTCATAAGATATCCTAGTATGGCTCCCATCACAATGGCAAAGAATGCATGTGTATACCATTTCATCCTTGATCCTCCTGGAGGCTATTGGTATGTTGCTGCATAAAACCAGAAAAAATAATAAATTACACCTATGACAAATACGGCAATAAAGTGTAAAATGAATAAATATGCTATCCCATTCATTAGGGGGTCACCTTGCAATCCATAGTAATGTTCTGGCCATTATTGTTGCAAACCATACTGATGCGAGTGTTATGTAAGCTACTAGACCTTGTAGGCTCATTGCAATTTTGAGATATATGAGAAAAGCGAGCGTTCCAGCGAAAATTATTATGGGAATTTTAATGTCAGTGATTTCATCGGCTGGATCGCTTATAATCATCATTTTCTTTAAAAGTTGCCCCTGTCCTTTTCTCAGTTTTCCTCTTATACTGCAGAGAAATTGTACATCATCTATTAAATTGAGGAAAATTTTTACTGAACTTTTTGAGAGTTCTTGAAAATCGTTGAAAATTATTAGCACTCTTTTATCTTTCAGTTTCATTTTTATTTTTTCTATGATTTCATTTGTAGTGTGTTTATTGTATATCGTAGTTTTTTCTGTTTCGCTCAATTCCGATAATATTTCAGCTGCTATTTCCTTGGCAGGATTCACATGGCCGAGAAAAATTGTTTCGTGTCCAGTTTTCAAATTTGCATACTTTTTAACGTCTCTATACTTTATCGCAACACTCTCACCCTCAACTAATGCTTTAAGGATTTTTTCTTTCAACTCAACCACCCTACAAAAAATAATATAATATTAAAAATTATTAATATAATATTAAAATTTTACGGTTACTAACCATCTTCATAATAGCATCTCACAAAACAGCCCTAGATCTTTTAAAAAGCGACATGAAAGCCTATAAAGGCCAGAAAAATATTACAGAAGTTCCCGTATTAGCATGGATAGATTTTTTGTAACATTTTTTTCCATTTTACTCCGGCTATTATTACTTAGCAGATTCCCAAGAATTTTCGCATAATTTATCTAGAATAAATCATTGAAACAAAGGTTATAATCTATACTATCATAATAATAACTAGGAGATAGAGATGACCCGCATACTATGGACAACCACACTAATTCTACTATTCATAATCTCTCTTTTTAACTGTGGCATGTCCTTTGCAGCGAAAAGATATCCCATTCCCATTCAAATTTCAAGTGCCCCTTGTTATGGGATGATCACTGAAAGTTATGGTGAGGGTAGTCAGAAGTATTGGATTTTTAGACCAGCTGCGCCAGGTAAGTATCCTGTGGTGGTTTTTCTTCATGGTTGGGCTGCCACTGAACCTTTGTTTTATATGGCGTGGATTCGGCATCTTGTAAGGGAAGGTAATATTGTAGTGTATCCAAGATATCAGAATCTTTTGGATCTTAGTTCCGAGAAGTTCACTGATAATGCCGCAAATTCTATTAAAGATGCTCTCAAGAAACTTAAGGGCAAATACGATGGTAGGTTTTATATTGTTGGTCATCGGCTGGTGGGCTTATAGCAGTGAATCTTGCAGGTAGAGATGATATTCCCAAGCCTAGTGCTGTTCTTACGATTCAGCCGGGTGTTTCGGAAAATGGTAGTAAGCTTCAAAATCTTTCAAGGATTCCAAGTGACGCTTTATTGGTTGTAATGGCCGGGGACTCTAATAATATTACTGGTACGGGTGATTCTTATCTTATAATGGATGAAACTCCACAGATACCCTCTGAGAGGAAGATTTTTCTCCTTGTGCAATTAGATGGGAATTTAAGGGCGGATCACTTATCTCCTCTTGCTATTTCAGATGAATATGGTATCCTAGTAGATAACTTGGATTATAGTGGCTATTGGAAAGTTTTAGATATTCTTATGAAGTTATCAGAGAATAATAAAACTATTAGTGATGCTGATATG
>JASFYN010000002.1:251244-453305 GCA_030055615.1 Methanothermobacter sp.
TCCTCTTGCTATTTCAGATGAATATGGTATCCTAGTAGATAACTTGGATTATAGTGGCTATTGGAAAGTTTTAGATATTCTTATGAAGTTATCAGAGAATAATAAAACTATTAGTGATGCTGATATGATGGACTTTTGGGTATGGGTAATTGGAGTGATGGTACACCCATTAAAAAAATGAAGATCATGAGCTAAAATATGTAAGCCTAATACACTTCTTATCAAAAAAAAGATTATTTTTTCATGAACTCATATATTAGATGAATTGGTGGAAAGTACCGTAGGTTCACCCAACAGTTCTGGTTGGGGAATCGCTAAGGTGTGCTTTATGGTATCTTTTAGTAGGATTAAGGTTAATGTGAAGAGGAGCATGGAATTAGCAAAGGCTTTGAAAGAAGATGAACGGGTTCCCAGAGTTTCTAAGATTCTTTTAGCTGTTGCTTTGGGATACTTTTTTCTCCCAATAGATCTCATACCTGATTTTATCCCAGTGCTGGGCCAATTGGATGATTTGATAATAGTTCCTTTGTTAGTGTTTTTAGCGATAAAGTTTATTCCAAGAGAAGTTTTCTTGGAACATTATAAAGAAATCTTCAAATAAAATAGAGTGTCTTTTTTTTTGAACTCCTGACTATTAGGTTTCCCATTTTGTAAATAAAAAGTTGGCTGGGAAGTAACCCTAATGTTATACTAATTTTGCACCATCAAGGCAGTCACATTATCTCTGAGGGGAATATAGCACAATAGGGGCTGTCTACTTTCAAAAAAAATGTTTATAGTATGTGTGAATCTTTACATGAAAAAATGATATTATAGAGAAAATTTTTTTGGATAATATTGGCTTGGGGGGTTTTGATGGGTTATATTAAAGGTGAAAGTATTGGGGGGCCTATTTCAAGGCTTACAAGGCAATATTAGATGCTAAATCACCCCCAGTAGTACTTGATGGTTCATATTTCGCGGCCGATTTTGAATAATTCAATGAAAATTCTTCTTTGGATGTTACTGATTGGCTTAAAGTTACAAACGTGGAAAAAAAGAATATATGAAGCTCTCAACAACTTCAAATTTTCTAAAAAAGATGAATGGGCCGGCAGCTGCTCAAGCAAGGACTAAATAAACAATAGAATAAAAGAACTCTTAAACGAGGAAGGCTACTATAAAAAGAGCCTAACAGAAGAATTTTTTTTCTTCGACCAACTCAAGGAAATAGAAAAAAGGTTATCTGCGGGATAAAAATGGCAATGCATGGAGGCCCAACAAACGCACTAGTATGCATATTATTCTCACCAACGGACTTAAAAGCTGCATGCAGACCATCCCCATGGGCAGAAAGAGTAAGATGCCTAATCCAGATCGATTTAAAAAATAGACATCGAAACTAATGGCAGTTTTCAAGAGCCAATTTTTGATACGAAGGTACATGGAAACTTCATCGCACCGACATAGTACTCTATAAAATGTGTCAGACAACTTTGATATAAAACGAAGGTTGTTTGTATCCACAGCTAATAAAGTAACATTTGATGGCCATAAAGATGATCTTTTATAAACATTTAAGGGCAAATATTGGAGGACATATCACTCATCAGCAAGCATTAGATATATAAGTTTAAAACATCCCCCCAAGGAATCCGTTAGGAATTAATTTGTAGAAATAATCTCAAAAGGAAAAAATAACATGATAGCACAATAAACTTAAAAAAATCCTAATAATCATTCAAAAATTAACCTAACCCCCCCAGACAAAGCACAAAATAAAAACCCTACCAAACACCCAACTCCTCAAGGGCCAAGGCCGCTGCCCGGCGAACATGCCACTTTTGGTCCTTTAACGCCCGTATTAAAGGCTCTACTGCACGAGAATCACCTATCTCTCCAAGTGCCAAAGCTGCTTCCCTGCGAACATGCCACTTTTGGTCCTTTAATGCCCGTATTAAAGGCTCTACTGCACGAGAATCACCTATCAGTCCAAGAGCCAAAACTGCTGCCCGGCTAACATTCTCATTTTGGTCTTTTAATGCCTGTATTAGAGGTTCTACTGCACGAGAATCACCTATCTCTCCAAGTGCCAAAGCTGCTTCCCTGCGAACATGCCACTTTTGGTCCTTTAACGCCCGTATTAAAGGCTCTACTGCACGAGAATCACCTATCAGTCCAAGGGCTAGGGCTACTGCCCAGCGAACATTCTCATTTTGGTCTCTTAGTGCCTGTATTAGCGGTTCTACTGCACGAAAATCACCTATATATCCAAGTGCCAAAGCTGCTACACTGCGAACATCCTTGTCCGGGTCTTTTAATGCCTGTATTAGAGGTTCTACTGCACGAGAATCACCTATCAGTCCAAGAGCCCAAGCTGCTGCCCGGCTAACATTCTCATTTTGGTCTCTTAATGCCTGTATTAGAGGTTCTACTGCACGAGAATCACCTATCTCTCCAAGTGCCAAAGCTGCTTCCCTGCGAACATCCTTATCTGGGTCCCTTAATGCCCACATTAACGGTTTTACCGCACGAAAATCACCTATATATCCAAGGGCCCGGGCTGCTACACTGCGAACATCCTTATCTGGGTCCCTTAATGCCCACATTAACGGTTCTACTGCACGAGAATCACCTATCTCCCCGAAAGCCCGGGCTACAGGCTCATCTATATATCCAAGGGCCCGGGCTGCTTCCTCGCGAACATGCCATTGTGGGTCTTTTAATGCCTGTATTAGCGGTTCTACTGCACGAGAATCACCTATCAGTCCAAGAGCCCGGGCTGCTGCCCAGCGAACATTCTCATTTTGGTCTCTTAGTGCCTGTATTAGAGGTTCTACTGCACGAGAATCACCTATCTCTCCAAGTGCCAAGGCCGCTGCCCGGCGAATATCCTTGTCCGGGTCTTTTAATGCCCGTATTAACGGTTCTACTGCAGGCTCACCTATCTCTCCAAGTGCCAAGGCCGCTGCCCGGCTAACATTCTCGTTTTGGTCTCTTAGTGCCTGTATTAGAGGTTCTACTGCACGAGAATCACCTATCTCTCCAAGGGCTCGGGCTGCTACACTGCGAACATGCGATTGTGGGTCTTTTAATGCCCGTATTAACGGTTCTACTGCAGGCTCACCTATCTCTCCAAAGGCCAATGCTGCTCCCCGACGAACATACGCATCTGGGTCTTTTAATGCCTGTATTAGAGGTTCTACTGCAGGCTCACCTATCTCTCCAAAGGCTCGGGCTGCTGCCCAGCGAACATGCGATTGTGGGTCTTTTAATGCCCGTATTAACGGTTCTACTGCAGGCTCACCTATCTCTCCAAAGGCCAATGCTGCTCCCCGACGAACATACGCATCTGGGTCTTTTGGTTCTTTTATTAGCTTTTTTATTTTTTGGCTGAAAAGGCGGTCTAGTAGTCCCATTTTGAGTCCCCTTTTTTAGGATTGTATAGAATATTTTTTCATTTGTTATTTTAATCTTTTTTTTATGAGCGCTCTTTTATTCTTTGTTGATGATGATAAGGTGAAAAACATGAAATTAAGGTAAAACTTTTACTTTCCCAAAGCTTATAAAACCTGTCAAATGAGTACCCTTAATCTTAGAGTATATAATTAGAACAAGTATCATTAGGACTCTCATGAGGTGGAATTTTGCTGACACTTACATAATGTGGTATCAGACCAGGAACAATAGGGATGTTAGATAAGCCAAAAAATAAATTAGATCGGAACATCTAAAGGAAAGAAAAAACTGTCCTCCCCAGAAAGCTTAAAAATATTATTATCTTTAAGAGCTTATTATAATCCGCGTATTGGAATCAATGAGAAAGTCCCCCAAATTTCATGCACAAAATAAAAAGAGACCGCTACTTGATAATATAGATGCAAAACTGAAGAATATGATATGTTGAGAAACCTGATATCACTCATTCGAGAGATAATGGGTATTTTATTTTTCAATTTTGAGGAATCTGGAATTAATTGCTACGATGATTGTGCTTAGGGCCATTAGCGCCGCTCCTTCTGCGGGTGTTAAGAGGACTCCGTAGGCGTATAGTACGCCAGCTGCTGCTGGGATTGCGAAGATGTTGTAGCCTGTTCCCCATATTAGGTTTTGGATCATTTTTCTGTAGGTTGACTTGGCAAGTTTAATTAGGTATAATGCATCAAGTGGGTTGCTTTTTACAAGGATAATGTCTCCGGTTTCGATGGCAACGTCTGTGCCGGCGCCAATTGCGATACCAACATCTGCTTGGGCGAGTGCGGGCGCATCATTTATACCATCACCTGTCATGGCCACGGTTAATCCCTTAGATTGGATTTCCTTTACTTTTTCGGCTTTTTCTTGTGGTAGAACTTCTGCGAAATATTCGTCAAGTCCTATTTTGTTTGACACCCATTCTGCAACTTCTTTTTTGTCTCCTGTTATCATTATGCATTTGATCCCCATTGATTTAAATTTTGAAACTGCTTCCTTTGATTCGGGTCTTATGATGTCTGCTAGGGCGATTGCACCTTTTAGATCTTCGTTGATAATTACAAAGACGATGGTTTTTCCTTGTGATGAAAGTTTTTCCACTTTCTCGTTATTAAATGAGATGTTGAGTTCTCTTAGATATCCTGGACTTACAATTTCGACTTTTTTTCCATTTATGTTGCCTTGTATGCCTTTTCCTGGGATTGCCTGGAAATCTTCTACAGGGAAAGTTTCTTTTGCAGCTGATACGATTCCCTTTGCAATAGGATGTTCAGAGTATTTTTCGAGGGATGCGGCATATTTTAAAATTTCATCTTTATCATATTCATCGTTTAGAGCGAGGATATCAGTTATGCCAAATTTTCCCTCGGTTAGGGTGCCTGTTTTATCGAAAATTATGGCATCAACGTTTCGTGTATTTTCGAATGCTACACGATCCCGTATTAATAATCCATTACTTGCCGCTAGAGCTGTAGATACTGCGACAACTAGGGGAACTGCGAGTCCAAGGGCATGGGGACAACTAATAACCATAACGGTTACGGCTCTTTCCAGTGCAAAATTAAGAGTTTGATGGGTCAAGCCTAACCATACTGAAAAGGTTATAAGAGCGCCTGTAAGGGATAGTATTGTGAGCCAGAGTGCAAAACGGTTTGCTATGTCCTGGGTTTTTGACTTGCTTGCCTGTACTTCTTCAACAAGATTTATAATTTGGGAAAGGAATGAATCCTTGCCAGTCTTTTTTATTTCTACTGTGATGGATCCATCGCCATTTATTGAACCGCCTATAACCTCATCGCATTCTTTCTTGAAAACGGGCTTTGATTCTCCTGTGAGCATGGATTCATCAATGGAAGTGCTTCCATTTACAATTTCCCCATCTACAGGGATTTTTTCTCCGGGTTTCACTATAACTTGGTCTCCCACACTTAATTCATCCAATGAAACTTCCATTATTTTTCCACTGGGCATTAATTTATGGGCACTTGATGGCATGAGTTTTGCAAGTTCTTCAAGTGCACTGGAAGCTCCAAGAACAGATTTCATTTCAATCCAGTGTCCTATAAGCATGATATCTATAAGAGTAACCAGCTCCATGAAAAATTCGCTTCCACCAAGTCCAAAAACAATTGCACTACTGTAAATATACGCGCTTGTAATCGCCACACTGATTAATGTATCCATTCCCGGAGTCCGTGATTTAAGTTCATT
The DNA here is from genome assembly GCA_030055615.1 of Methanothermobacter sp. NCBI lineage: Archaea > Methanobacteriati > Methanobacteriota > Methanobacteria > Methanobacteriales > Methanobacteriaceae > Methanothermobacter > Methanothermobacter sp. The sequence goes on from JASFYN010000002.1 coordinate 256,909, forward strand.
GTAAATACCCTTAAAAAATGGATATCCACCATAAAAGTAAACAAATGATGATAATATGAAAACCACATATAAATCACCAGGAAATCTGATAAACTCAAGTCCAAAAATTTCCTGAATTAAAGGCGATAAAAGTAGAATAGGAACCGTTATAATTATACATACTATAAATCTCCTCTTTAAGTCCTCAATCATGCCAGCATGAACATGCTTCCTTTCCATTTTATGCTTTTTATGATGCATTTCATGTTTAATCCTAACCCCAAAGTGAGTTGGAAGTAACATGTTGGATTTGCCATTATTTTAATTGTAACTAATATTATAGAATATTATAACTGAAAACCATATTTTTTGGGATCCAAAAAAAAGTTTGGTAACGGATAATTTTAATATGATTTTTGGTAAATAGCATTCATCTCGTATTTCATAATTTATATCCATTATTTTGTTCCAAAATCATCAAAAATTAGTGGAAAAGTGAAACTTATAATATTTTAAGGTTCATTTTCTTCCAATATCCTTTTGAGCTCTTCCACGATGATTTTAGCCTGTTCTATGAGTGGCAGAGCCCTCTGCGGGGCCAATTCTATAAATTTTTCGAAACATTCTATGGCTTCTTGGTATTTTCCTATGAGCCTTAGGGCGGATCCTTTACCGGCCCATGCTTCGGAATTTTTCGGGTTTATCTTTAAGGCTTGGTTGAAACATTCTATTGCTTCCGGGTGTCTTTCAAGGCAGAAGAGGGCGGTTCCTTTGTTGGTCCATGTTCTGCTACTTTCAGGTCTTAATTTTAGGGCTTTGTCGAAGCATTCTATGGCCTCATTGTATCTTCTGAGGGCTCCGAGTGTAACTCCCATGTTAGACCATGCTTTAGCATTGTCTGGTTTCAGTTCTAAAGCTTTTTCGAAGCATTGTATTGCTTCTATGTGTTTTCCCATGTCTGATAATACGACTCCTTTGTTATCCCATATTCTTGTATTTTCTGGGTCTGCTTCAAGGGCTTTATCATAATAGAAAAGGGCTTCTTCGTATTTGTTTTCTATTAGAAGATGGTTAGCTTTTTTAAACCATTTTTTGGCCTTTGGATCTTTAAAGTCGTTCATCTTTTCACTAAATTTGTAGTATTCAGGGGGACAATATTTTTCTCTTTTTAGTTATTATTCTAATAAATCATATTCTTATAATCTTTGATTTTGTTTCATGCTATGAGTACCTTATTTTAAAGTTTTTCTTATTGAAGGGGAATATTTTATTTGGTAGCGGGACTCTAATATTGATAATAGAATTATGGTGGGTGATCGTATGATCCCTTATGGGCCTGAATTTCGGCTTGCTCAATTTATATCCACGGTTATAACTGGTTTAAGTCTTGTTTATATGATAAGGGTCTCATTGCATGATAGAAAATGGGTTAATATGACCCTTGCGGTTTTCATGTTGTTTATATCAACTATCATGGGTTTTATGAGGGAATTTTTATTTTTCAACCTTTTCAGAACAATTGAATGGACTTTCATTGTATTTGCAACTTTCTTGTTCTTTTATGCTACTTTCAAGTCAAATAGGAAACTGGAGGCTAATCTATGATAATATTAATACTTAAATTTATTGCGCTCGTCTTCATGGCCCTTGCAAGCATAATAGCAATAAAAAATTATATGTTAACAAAATTTGCCTCAGGCATCTGGGGCCTTATATCTATTAGTTTTTTAACTGGGACCATATTATTATTTGTAAGATTCATAAAGGAGTTCATACCTTTAGTTGAGCTCGAAGTTGTGAAGATATGTCTTCTCCCAGTAATGATGGCTTTTATATTCGCAGCATCATTTGAACTTGAAAGAAACATCCTAAAACCAGTCTAAACTTTTTTAATGAAATTCTAAAAAGCTGGGGGAAAGTTAATATCAACCTTTATCATAAAAAAGTAAAAAATCTAATCCATATGGTAGGATCAGAATTTGGGCACTATTGTTTTAGTTTATCATCTTCAGGGGGTTCAGGTTTAAAATCCTTGGTTCCGCTCGACTTGGGGGTTAAGCTCAGCTTACCCCCTTATACATTTAGGATGTATACTGCGTAGTTTAGTACTGCTGCTATGGTCACCCATGTGATGTATGGTATGAGGATTATAGCCGCTGGTTTAAATATCCGGTAGAATACGATTATTGTCAGAAGTATCATTATCCAAAATGGTGCTATTATGATGAGAGCTCCTAGGATAGATTTAAAAGCGAAAAACACCACCGACCATAAAATGTTTAATATAAGCTGTAGACCGAATATCCCCAAGGCAATTTTAACTTCTTTTTCATAGAATCCTTCACGCCACACTAGAAAAGCTGCTATACCCATTAGTATGTAGAGTGTAGTCCAGATCGGCGCGAATAGCCAGTTTGGCGGGGTCCAAGCCGGTTTTGTTAGGGAAGCATACCATGTGGGTATAGATTGTATTGTGGCAAGCGAACCTAAAAAACCCGCGATTAAACATATTAATATTGAAATGACTAACTTTAAGACTTCTACGAGCTTTAGGTTCATTGTAGTTCCCTAGTAAAATTATATTATGCCATCGAGTATCCCCATTACTATCGCTATGGCTTTTCCTTCGTCTTCGACGATTCCCCCAGAGGAACCTGCAACTCTTATTGCTATTTTTAATAGTATTTTTTTGAAATTTTGGGCTTCTGAATGTTTTATTCTCCCTAACAAATCGGCAACTATCTTAAGGCCCTCCACGGGGTTCTTTTCCAGTAATTTCTTGAATTCAGGGTTGTTGTTCAGCATATTAGTGACATGGTCTCTGAAGACTTCATAGGTAAATCCTGAAGAATATTCTACCACATTTTTTATCTGATTTGTTACTTCTATCATTTCTTCTAGATCAACTCTACCATCTGCCACGGCTACAACCTCAAAAACCCAAATAGGAGCTGCTTGCAAAGTTAACCATTCACTTTCAGTAAATTGGTTCCTAAATGCCACTTTAACACCCCCCCAAAAAAAATATTAAATAATATATGTTTGGAGTTTATTATATTTAATTTTTTCTATTTTTCGTCAAAACCTTAAAATGTCAATAAGTATCTATCATTGTATATTCGATTTTAGTGGGTTGCTTAGAATCATGAAAGATCCAGATTGGCCAAATTATGGCGTAATATTGTGTTGAATGGATTTTTTAAATTAAAAATGATATGAATAGGTCGGATTTTATCATAAATTTTTTAGGGGCCTTTTATATGTAAAGTCATGAAGGTGTATGTATGGTTGAAATTTAACTTCGTTAAACATTGCTATAACGAAATAAACCCGCCAAGAAATGGAATTTTTAATAAGCTTGGCGTTTTTCACCATTCGAAAGAATACTTTCAATTATTAGCCATGTCCCAGTTTTTTGTACCCTATTTTCGGTGAACTGGAATGCTCTTGCATGCTTATCGGCCGGCTTTTCACGCTTCTGCTTTTTAATTGAAATCATCGGCTGCAGCCGTGGTAGAAGCGTTAAATGGCTTGTCAGACCTTCTTCGACGATTGACGATGATGTTATGTTGGAGGCTGTTCACAGTTCTTTTTAGTTTTCTCCCATTTCTTTCTTTTTATAAAGGCTTTGATTTAGGACTCTCCATACAAAAAATTTTTTATCTTCTCTTTGTGGGATGAAGTAGAAAATAAAACAATAAAGGATGAAGCTCTTTTTTGGATGTTATTATGTGGGGGCACGGTTCCCCAATAACGAGAAGACACAAACGATGAAAAATTAGGGGAATAAAAAAGTACATTGAAAAAAGATTAACTCCAAGAACACCAAAGATAAGTAAAAAGAGGAAGTTAAGATGAAAGAAGTAGGATCAATAACATACCAACTCGAAAAAGTAAACTGTGGTAAAGAAGGATGCACAAGGTACCCCCATAGCCCATACTGATATGCTTATTGGCCCGAAGGCAGAAAAGTCAAATCAAAATAAAAAATTATTAATGTAGAGGATTCGCCCCCTTTGTGGAGAATTGAACCGTGAAAAAATACAGTTTCCCTCCCTTGAAAGAATGTAAAATTAATAAACACAGAAAAAATGTTTATAAAGAAGTGGTTTAATAGTGAAATTGTATGAAAGCAACTGTCATCCGGGAATATTTGCCTATTTTAGAAAGAGGCATAAATTTAACGCTTTATGGTAAAGCTGCTGAATTTTATAAATTGTTAGAGGAAAATGGATTCATTGATAGGTTAAAGAAAGTTGAACAGTTGGGTGTGATTAGTCAAATTGAAAAGTCTGCTTCACATACAAGATGGGAATATATGATTCTCCAATTATATCTGATTCAAAAATTGATACGTGAAGAAAGAGGAAGATTCGGTAAAATTAAGGAGCTTAACATTTTTGGCGTTGAAGTTTTGCAATTGTGGGTATTTCTTTTTAATATGGGGCATCCTCCGGGCACTTTTGCCACAATAAGGGGAATAGTGTCAGTTCTGTACCAAGATGATGAAATGTTAAAAGAAAAAGTTCCCAAGAGACTTAAAGATATATTTAAAAAGGTTGTCAAGAGGAAAGATATTTTTAGTTTTCCCAAAATTTTATCAGCAATATACTTAAAAGAACTAAAGGAGAATATACAGGCTATTGACGATAAAATGTATGATTTGTCTCTCAAATTATTACTTTATTACTTTGAAGAAGGTGGAAGGCCTGAAAGAATAGAAGTATTGAAATCTTATTTTGAAATGATAAGGCGTTTATCTTTCCTATTTTTAGATTTAAGTCATATAAGATCTCCGATAATAGATATTGACATTTCTGAGATATTCTTGGATCCGAGAAGTTATGATGAGATGCTGGAACCTTCTAGCCAATTTAGCAAAACTTTAGAGACACTCGAGGATCTCCTTTCCGTAACATTATATCATTCAAAGATTACAATAACCCAAATGGGTATCCATTCAAAAAGAGTTGAAGAAATCTTTAAGGAGTGGCTTTTTAAAAACGGGAAACATGAAAGTTTCAATAACTTTATAGAAGAGAAAAAAAGTAAGCTTTATCCAGGATTTCGACAACCAATGTTAACTTTCCATGTCCTACTTGACCTAGAAAAAAAAGAATTCCGTTATTTAGACAAAAAGGGATTCCATAGTATTTTTTATAAACTAGAAGAAGAGTTAAATGAAGAATATTATCATAAAAAAGATGGAAGGAATAACGAGAGAAAGGAAGCTCTAGTAACATATCAACCAGGGTCTAATAACAAACATATCGTGATAAATCTCGCAATTTACAAAGAAAACAGAATAGGAAAATTAATAAGAGACTTTGTCTTTAAACTTTCCGAAATTTTGAGAAATATAAATAAAGACATTAAAAAAGATGTTAAAAAGATAAAAAAATCCCATAAGGAAGAAAAATTAGAATTCATATTATTTAAAATAAAATTCTTTAAATTATTTAGAAACGAATTCTATCCTCGATTTTTCAAATTCATATTAAGAACGATATTTCAGAAATATTCTTTCAAAAAGTTTCATTTTGACACTATCGAAGATAGATTATTTGTAGGCGAAAAGAAAGAACTTAAAAAGCAAATAGAAAGGAAAATTCAAAAAATAGAAAACAGACTACAAAATGAAAAAAATCAAGATAAAGTAAAAGAACTTAAAAGCAAAAAAGCAGAATTCAAGTCTCTAAATAAGGTAATAGATAATTTAAAATTTAAAATAGGTATTATAGGGCAAAGAATTAATTTGATAGATCAAAATAGAGATACTATTGGAGAGTTCGATGGCCTCGGTGTAATCATAGATAAAAACTTGGAAATATTATTCCTAGAAGCAAAGACGAGTAGAGCAGAAAAAGCAGAGAATCAGTTGCGAGATTCTATGAAAAAAATCTTAAATTTACAATTAGACAATGATGAAATCCAAAGCGGCAAAGAGAAAGATTTTGCATATGCATATTGCATTAAAAGGTAAGTAAGAGTCTATTTTTAAGAGACTCTAATGAACTTCAAAGAAACAACCAAAAACAAACAATGAATTAACGACACTCCTTTCCATTATTTTTTTAGATTTGATGCTAATAAGTATGGTGATCTTATATAAAGTTCAAGTCTATGATCTACAAGTTGGAATCACTTCAACCTTGTTTGGTATAATATCTTATTTTTTCATTTCTTCAAGTGTTTGTTTTTTTTTTTTTTTTTTTTTTGCTTTCCAATTTGTTAATAGGTCGATAAGTTCATTCCTTTTTAAAATGTTTTTTTTTGTTGGCCAGTATTTTTTTGTCAACCCTCACACTCTAACTTTTTATTACGGATGCTTCCTAAGACCTTTTTTCATATCTACAACGTGAAAGATTTCTTCTTCTATGAAAAGTATCCTTGATGTTGGGAACATTGCGTCGTAGAATATAGTCAAAATTACACAATTTAACAAAAAATAGAAAAATATTTTATCAAGATATTTCAGAAAAACCCTTTTAACAATAAATGAAGGTTATTGGTGATCTTGGTGGATTCCTTGGTATTTGCGAGGCGGTTTTCAATTTTCCTGGGAATGGTGATAGTTGGTCTTGCGCCTGTTGAATTTTTGATTAGTGGGGTTGTTAGTGGTGTGGGATTTTTTGTTGTTGGAGTTTCCATGATCCTTTTGGGTTTGGATCAAAGAAAACCCATAATAGCGCTTCTTGCCTTCATTATATTGGCCGCTTTGACCTCCCCTCTTTCTTCAGGAATCCTATTCTTCATGTATGCTTTAATTTTCCTGTTTTTCTTTTTTGGGTTTTATGGTTTTGGCCAAATCTTTGGATATGTTGTGGGTATAGTGGCATATTGTAGTGTTGTGTCTTGTTTAACTGGTTTGTTACCTTCTCCAAGACTTCAAATGCCCTTGTTGGATGGTTTGTTGCATTTGTTAGCTGCTGTAAGTATATTGTCCATTTATCCTGGTGAAGGTGTTGTTGCACCGTTTCATTCGAAATATGCTGGAGGTCAAATGGCAAGAAAACTAATACCTTCACTTGTAACCATCATCCTCATCATAGGACCTGTGATATTATCATTGAGGGAACACCTACCATTTCCAAGTGGAATATTTCTTCTTGCAATGGCATTGGCCACCAGCCTCTTCATGATAAGTGTTGCGGTTGAGCGCCTTAACAGGATGGACCAGAAAAGGGCGAAATCCCACCAAGAAGCCCTAAATGCATGGAAATTCTTTGAAGGTGTTGTGGAGAATATAGGAGATGCCATAGCAGTCCTGGACAAAAAAGGAAAAACAATATACAAGAACAAGCAAATGGAAAAACTAAACTTCAAAATCCAAGATTATTGGGAAAAACTTAAAGATACCCCTGTCCATATCAAAAAGGATAACAGGTACTTTACTGGTTGGGTCGTCCCACTCGACAAAGAAAAATCCATAATATCCCTAACAGAAATAACAGACCTCATCAAAGCACAAAAACAACTAAAAGAAACCATCAAGGAGAAAGACGCCCTCTTAAGAGAACTACACCACCGCATAAAAAACAACCTACAAATCATAATAAGTCTATTAAATCTTCAAGCCCAAAAGGCAGACCCAAAAACAAAAAAAGTCCTATCAGAAGTGCAAAACCGCATAAAATCCATGGCCACAATACACGAAACACTCTACGAAACCAAAACACACAAAATAGACATGCAAAAATACACAGAAAAACTCACAAACAGCCTCAAAACCCAACACAAAAACATAAAATTCCAAACAAACTGCAAAACCAAACTAAACCTAGAAACCAGCATACCACTAGCCATGCTCATCAACGAACTACTCCAACAATCCATCAAAACAAAACCCACCAAAATAAAAACAAAAATCCAAAAACACAAAAAAGAACACAAACTAACCATAACACACAACGGAACACCAACCAGCCACCCGGGGGGGGGGGGAGATCAGAAACCTCCTGATAAAAGCACTAACACAACAACTCGACGCAAAACTACAAACAAAAAACAACAAAACCACCATAACATTCAAAGAACTAAAATACAAAAAAAGAGCATAAACTTCAGTTAAAGCAGTAGCCTCCCCATATCATGATTTAATTTGCACAGAATTTTACACCCTATTCAAATTCATAGTGTTATAACGAACAAAACTACAAGGGAAACATTCAAATACATATTATGAGCAATAATAAAGAACTGGAGATTAAATTATATAATAGTTTATATTTAAAGTTTTAGTTAAGTAATCTATAATCTTTAAATTATTTTTGTCGGTATTATAATCTTTTAAATGTATATTGGGCATCTGACGTCCATACTTTTTTATAATGGAGTTTTGATATCTTCACTTTGTTGAGTGAAAGGACGGTTAGATTAGCCTCAGACCATCTATAAAGGTTCTTTTGGGAAAATAATAATCCAAATCGCCTCTATGATTGAAAATTACAATGGAGAAAACTTATCTTAAAAACATTATATAGTGGGCTTCTCAGCGACCTTTAAATCTTAAAAAGAGTTCTATAGTCGTTTTTTTCCGGAAAAAAAACCAAAACATTTATATATTATATCCATGCGACTATGTACTCATACAAAAAAATAACAATCCTATTATATAGGATATGGAGGCGGTAAAATTAAGCGAAAATGGATATTCCCAATGCTATTACTTTTCGGTATAGCATTGGTTTTAAATGTCAGCGACGTTTCCGCTGCAACCGGTAACAATTCAACCACCTTAAATTCGCAGGCAACGTCGCAAGTAAGTTCTCAAGTAACCTACACGCCAAATGAAGTAAATGACGCGGCAACTAAAGTGAAAAACTTTTGTGACGCCAACCATAGATTACCGGATTATGTGACCATCAAAAATAAACAGGTTAAAATGCCTCAATTTCTATACCTTCTAACTACAGATGTTGTGCAGACCAGTCAAGGTTCAGTAGCATCAATAACGCTTAAAAACGTGCAAGCACCTTCAAATTCCATTGGAACAACAAAAGGTGGAACTTTAACAAGAACAGAATACACTAACTTGGCCCGGAATATAAAAAGTATCATAGATTCAACTGGCAGAGCGCCAGGCAACGCCAGCACATCAATAGGACAAATAAAATACGAGACACTAGTCTACATCTTCGCCAAAATCATGGACTTCCAAAAAACCAACAAAAGACTACCAAACTACGTAACAGTACCAAGTACCGTCAACGGCAACGGAGGAAATGGAATTATCAGCGGTAACGGAGGAAATGGAATTACCACTTTCGGAAATGGCCAATTAAACGGGTTACAAGGAATCGAAGGTCTACAAATTCTAGCAAAGTATATCAATAAAAACCTGAACCATCAGTATGGAGCAGCCACCACAGCAGAAGGTGTGGAAAGAACCGGACGTGGAGACTGCTGGGGCCTATCCGCTTGGACGGCTAAAGTATTACACGACAATGGATACACCGTTAGAATAGTGCAGGGAGCATCAGTAGAAGCAAGTAATCACCGATGGGTACAAGTACTAATAAATGGCAAATGGATAAACTTCGACCCATCCCTAGTTACCAGAAAGTACGGAAGTAAACCGTATTATACCACATGTGCGAGTGTAAGACAAATCATCGCAACATACTACGCCTAAATAATCATTGGATATTCCATATGGAGGGCATTATAATCCCTCCTAAATTTTCATTTTAAATTCTCTTTTTTTGTACTCACAGAAAAAGGGGGAGAAAAAGATGGAGTTGTTTATTATACTCCATTAAGGATGCCCCATTTTAACAGTTTAAAGCTGTTTATCACTAATTCGAATTCAGGCAGCGTCTCCTTGTACTCGCTTAAGGGCGTGACACATCCTATTCTATAATACTTGGATCCTGGGACGGCTTCAATATGCACAGTTAAAGCTTGATATTGTATTCCATCTGCGTGCCATGTTTTAATGAGCTCGACGGCCCGCATCCCATTGACTGTAATGTTTCGTTCTGAAACTTCCGTCTGCCCAATTTTTGCAATATCTCTCCTATATCGACTGAGTTGTTCATCAAGGGATCTTACATTTAACTGTTTAATGTAAAAATAGGTTCTAATATCAGCTTCAGTGCGATTACCACTTGGATCATAAAAAGCCACGATAGGATCTGGAGGGTATCCCCACCTACTGGGGCTATGAAGGTTCTTTATAGGTTTCCAATCCGCAGGATATTTAAAAGTGATCCCATTATCGGCATATGTTTTGTAAGGAATTAATGGAGTAGTATTATTGGAAGTATTATGCCAATATGAATGAACATGAAATAAACTTGTATAAAAGATTACAAAAGCAATTATTAAAATTATAGCTGTTGAGATAAAAATTTTCTTAAATTTCCCAATTTTAAGCTTTTGAGTTATAAGAAACCCTCCACAGATTATGTTGTTTTAATTCTTTGATCCCCCCATTAAAGTGTTTTAACCCACCAACCTCTTTATCTGTTGTTTTCCCCCCATATAAAAGTTTTGATGGAATCTAGTTTTATCACTTTTTGCGATAAAAAGTCTCCTATTTTGTGGAACAAACCCCACTGTAACCATTCAACAATGAGCTTATGGATCCTTTTTAACCAGTTGAAAGTCCATTCCCAGGTTGGTGGCTTCTTTGCAATTAAATCGAAAGCTAGCCAAGGGATGATGGAGTGGGAATTTAGTGGACAAAAAAATAAAGTGTTTGGGATTTTAGTCGCCTTTTAAATGTGATAATGCTTCGAGAATAAGAATAAAATTTCGCGTGAAGGGGGTGGAATAATATCTTATAACATGCCGTCGAGTATCCCCATTACTATTGCAATGGCTTTTTCTTCATTTTTATCAACTCCACTTGAAGAGTCAGCGACTTTTATCGCCATCTTTAATAATACTTTTTTGAAATTTTGAGCCTCAGAATGTTTAACTCTCCCTAACAAATCTGCGACTATCCTAAGGCCTTCCAAAGGGTTCTTTTTCAGTAAAATTCTGAATTCAAGATTGTTATTCATTACAGTGGCGACATGATCCCTGAAGACTTCATAAGTAAATCCACTGGAATATTCTATCACATTCTTTGATTGATTTAACACTTCTTCTAATTCCCTTTCCTCAATTCTACCATCAGCTATGGCTACGACTTCAAAAACCCAAATAGGAGCTGCTTGTAACGTTAACCATTCTCTCTCATTGAACTGATCCCTAAATACCAATTGTGAAACACCCCCATAACGTAATATGATATTACAAAATATTATTTATTTCTTACCTATATATTTTACTATTCTCCAAAAAAATTATTAAAACAGTCATAGTTCGGATAGGATTCTTCAACCCCTCCAAAATTCCTATAAATTGGGATTGTCTACATGCGGGATATCCCTATTCAATTTCTCTGAATAAGGTTTATATTGAACATTGTAAAAAGCATAAGATTATGAGAAAAAACATAATCATAGTAGCTGTTGTCTTTTTAATCATTACTTTGTTATATTTTAATATTACAAATCCAAAGGAACGAGTGTCTGAGCCGGAAAAACCCATTAACATCACTTTTACTGGGGATGTGATGTTAGGGAGAAATGTTAACCCGGTTTTATATGAGGATCCACAACCATTCAAAAACGTGATCAACATCACCAATGGGACAGATCTAACCGTTATAAACCTAGAATCACCAATCACCACATCAACCAACCAAAGAGATAAACTGATAACATTCAAAGCAGATCCACAATTTACAAAATCACTCAAAGACGCTGGAGTTGACGTTACATGCCTCGCAAACAATCATATCATGGACTACGGGGAAGAAGGCCTCAATGACACCATAAAAAACTTGGAAGCAAATGATATAATGTATGTGGGTGCCGGCTCTAATATAACAGAAGCCTACAAACCCCTCATAATAGACATAAAAGGAAAAAGGATAGCTATCATACAAGCATCAGAATTCGCAGATGAATATTATATGCCACCTGCAACCAAAAACAGGCCCGGTTTCGCTCCAATATCATGGAATCATATAAAATCCGCCATAGATGATGCCAAAAAGGCCGGGGCTAATTATATTATTTGCGAGTTCCATTATGGGAATGAGTACCGTTACACTCCAAATGACCTACAAAGGAACATATCACATAAATGTATTGATGAAGGCGCGTTCATGGTAGTTGGACATCATCCTCATGTTCCAGGTGGTATAGAAGAATATAAAGGCCATTTAATTTTTTATAGTCTTGGAAATTGCGTGTTTGACATGCAAAACCCTGAGACGAAAAAATCTATGATAATAGTTGTAACAATTAAAGGTAACAGTTCCCTCGTCCATATTTATCCTATAAATATAGGTTATTACCCCTATCCAATGGATGTGGATGAGGCCAACAAATTCCTAGAGGAGCTCGAATCATATTCAAACATAGAAATCCAAACCAAAAATGGTATAGGAATAATCAAAACTTAAGCCAAGATCTCATTTTGGGGGGGATCCCAATTTTGTCATCCAATCAAAAACTAAAATATAAAGAACTGATCTTGAACCTCCCGTATATTGGTAGATATAATCGCCATAATCTATATATCATTTTATCCGACCAAATCAATATATTCCATTACTGTTTCGATTTTCTACTCTGTGTAATATTATTCATAGAATTCTCTATAATATTAAAATGGAAGATGATAAGTGGGGTCTTCATCAAAGAGAATTGGACTGATATAATAGCATTCATACCCCATTTATTACTTCAGGATTTTCAAGTTTGCAATGTTTATCAGACTATTACGCCTCTTGAAAACTTTAGTACTATTTAAAAGGTATCTCAAAAGCTTGTTCAAATTCTCATTGAAACACATATGGATCAAGCGATTGGGATACTCCTATTCGCCATGTTCTGCGGCACACTCCTATTCTATAGCACAGAATGGGGTGTAAATCCATTCCTCAAGAATCTCGCAGATTCCTTCTGGCATACCATAACAACCAAAATGGCTGGAGAAGTTGTAATAACCCCCCATAACATTCTATGATAAAGTTATAACAATTTTTTAATGTTTGTAGGGATAACATTCTTCGGCTTTCTAACAGCCTCACTAGCATCATGGTTTGTTAAAAACCCAGAAGAAGGAAAAAGAATTACAAAATAAAATTCATAGAAAAAAAAGATAGACAAAATTCAAAGTGAAATCAGAGAATTAAAAGAAATCATGAAAAAATTAATCCCCAAATTTTGACCGTTAATTTTATAGGTTGGGAAGCCTATTCTATAGTAAAAAAATTTCACCGGGATCGCAAATGACAAAGGCTACCTACATTCTCATAGGATTAATAGCCCTATTCGGAGTCTACCTTTACATTGCAACTATCACAGGCCCCTTCGAACCCGTTGGACGTCTCGGAATAGTTAAACTCGCAAACCCCGACATGGCAGCCGGACACCCACAATCAAAAGTCGCTGCCAATTACGCCAAAAAGAAAGGATCTAAATGCGTCGTCATAGTACACTATGCTGGAGACGCTTCCTACTCCCACTACCAGGAAGGAAATATTACAATAATAAACTTCGCATTCATCGACCCAAAAGGCCCTAGAACAGACATTGACTGGAACGAAGTCATACAAACATTCATATTCGGGATCCCCGATGACAAATACCGTTACAGAGTCGACGGGTACGAATTCGACACACTAGACGAGGCAGTCGCATATGTCCAGAACCTAGCCAAAGAAAATGGCCAAGAAGGTCCAATACCATTATACTTCCATGGTACAGTCCGTCAAGGCAACGTATTCATCAACCCAGGATGCGGCTTCCCATTATATGTACAACTAGTATGGAAACAATACGGCAGACTCGGCGCATACTACTACATAGCACGGGGCCTTATAGAACCTTACCTCAGCAATCCATATGCAGTCTATGAGATGATGCACGCTTCAGACCTCCAAAAACTTTACAACGAAGGATACCTAAACTACTAAACCAGATCAATTATTCTAAGCGCTACTGAACCATTAAACCCCCATTGAATGATATTAGGGGGATGATATCAGAAGAAGAAAAAAATACTGGGGAGTTGCTTCCTCCCCCATTCTATAAAAGTTTTTTTACATTTTTCAATTATCTAGGACGAAATAATCTGTGTTTCTCTGTCCTAGATCCAATCATTTTGTCCGGCGCTCTTGTAGTCATTTCAGAATATCATTTTGAAGTTTTGATAATACACTGGCATAACCACCAGCTTCTATTTCCACCATCACTGCACTCAAATTATAATTAGAGGAACATTTTATCATATTTCCATTAAGGAAGTCCTCGGAATCTCTAAAAAAAAGATAGTTCTAAGACTCTTCTCTGGTGATATCCCCCTAAATTCATGTCGGTTTTGGGGGGGATGTCTCTTTTTATAATACGTTTATAAAAGTTCTGAGTGTTGGGGAACTCTTATTATGGAAAAGTAAAAATAGGATAAAAATTAAATTATAATCTTGAAATGTGTATCGGGCCTGGTTCAATAATTCGGTGCAATAAGAAAAAGGCTGTGATAGGTGCAGTTCTCCCAGGAGATGGAGATTTTAAGGTTATAACTGTTCAACATCTTTTAAAGGTTGGAGGTTGTCATCTGAAGGATCCTGTCTATGTTGGGAAATTTAAAGGTATAATCACTGAAATATTATATGATTTGGATCTTGCAATCGCAACTTTCAAGGTGCCTTCTTCAATTGTTAAATTGGTGGAGATAGGTTCTCCTAGGCTCGGACCAGCTTACTCCCTTAATGAAGGGAAGAAAAATTATTGTACTATCCTATCTGTGGGTAGAACTTTTCATTACCTTGCATTTGCCCATAGAAGGTTGCCATTGCCAGGTGATAGTGGATCTCCAATCATACAAGATGGTAAAATTGTTGGTGTTTTGTCTTCTGTATTTTTTAATAGTGCAACAGCCATCGCATCCTCCCTTGAAAGATTCCTATAATTAGGATTCATCAAGTATACTTATGACTTCCTCCTCTGATACGTCTGACCAATGTTTGTAGGCGTCTGCAACTGCATAAGGGGATACTTGTCTTATGTTAGGAGAACATATTATATCCACTCTCCCCTCTAGTTTTTTGATGGCATCTAAATTGGCTGTGGGCACTGCGACGATTATCTTCGCGGCACCAGCCTTTCTAAGAGCCTCCAAAGCCGTGAGCATAGTATATCCTGATGCTAAACCATCATCGACCACTATTACAGTCTTGCCTTTAAGCTCTAAAGGTTTTTTACCCTTCCTGAAAATATGAACCCTCCTTTTAACTTTCTTAAGGGTTTCTCTGATACCAGCTTCTACCTCTTCCCCGGTTAATCCAAGTGAATTTATAAGTTGTTGGTTTAACTTTATGGTCCCATCGAATGCCACCGCACCATACCCTGCTTCCCTATTCCAAGGTAATGTTATCTTACTTACAACTAGGACATCCAAAGGTAAGTTGAGGTTTTTCGCTATAATAGATGCTACTGGAACGCCACCTGCAGGGATGCCAAGTACAATAGCATCAGAATCTCTATAATCCTCTAGCATCTTGGCGAGAATTTCCCCAGCTTCTTCACGATCCTTGAAAACAAAAAATTTATCCCTAAAATCTCTATTTTCTATTATTTTTGTCAAATTTACCAACCGTAAAATTATTATGTGAATAGTTGGTGGATCATCCATTCTGGTTTGAATTCCACGAGGTCTTCATAATCTTGACCTGTTCCAAGGAATATTATTGGCTTTTTTATAACATAGCCTATTGAGAGGGCCGCGCCACCTTTTGCATCAGCATCCGCCTTTGTCAGTATTATAGCGTCGATCCCAACGCTCTCATTAAATTTTATGGCCTGTTCAACAGCATCATTACCTGTGAGCGAATCTCCAACGAATATTATGAAGTCTGGTTTCACAACCCTTTTTATTTTTGCCATTTCATCCATGAGATTGACATTTGTCTGCATCCGACCAGCAGTATCAATTAAGACAACATCTTTTCCCTTTGCCTTGGCATGTTCTACCGCATCGAATGCTACTGCGGCTGGGTCGGCGCCTTTTTCATGCTTTATTATTTTCACTCCAAGTTTTTCTGCATGATGAGTTAATTGTTCTATTGCCCCTGCCCTGAAGGTGTCTGAAGCCGCGATGACTGGAGTTAATCCTTTATCTAGGAAGTATTTCGCCATTTTTGCTATGGTTGTTGTTTTGCCTGTGCCGTTGATGCCCACAAACATTATTATAAATGGTTCTTTTTTATTTTGTTTTTCTTGGAGGATACTCTCCATGTCTTTACCACTGACGGTTAATATATCTCTTATACTATCTTTTAGGGCTTCTTGTGTGTGTTCAATGATGTCGGTGCTCCTTTTGACTTTTTTGCCTACTAGTTGTTTTTTGAGTTCTTTTGTTATTTTTTCGGCTACATCTATTGCTACGTCACTTTCAAGTAGTGACATTTCAAGGTCCCAGAGCACATCTTCGATATCTTTTTCAGAGATTGTCTTCTCTCGTATAAAAGAGAAAATTTTTAACTTTTCACCTTTTTCTACTTTATCCGATTCTTTTATAGTTTCTTCTACGGTCTTATCTTCTGGTTTTTCCTCGACGGTCTCTTTTTCTTTATCTGAGATTTTTTCTGTGATCTTAGTGATTGTTTTGTTGATTTTTTTCTTCAGTGCTTCGAACAATTACCCTTCACTTCCTCTGATTTTTTGGTATAATTCTTCTGCTTGTGGAGATAATTTGAGTATTATATCTGTTACCTTTTTAAGATTTTCGGACAATTTGCCCATAGCATCTTCCAATTCCTTTTTTTGTTCGTCTATGATCCTCCTAGCATCCTTTAGTGTTTTTTTCATAGCTACACCTGCTCCTATGCTCATTATGACCTCGTCAGTGTCTTTGAGCTGGGCTTTTATAAATGAACCAGCGCCTACCGGTACTAATGCCTCAGCGCCCTCATTACCCTCCACAGCCTCCAAAGTATCCTCCAGCACTTCTAATTCTGTTAATGAACTTCTCATCACCTCTATCTGGTTTTGGATCAGCTCTGCTTGTTCCTTGTAAAAATTTAACTGGTTTACGATCTCCTCTAGGCGTTGCTGGTCATCCGATGGCTGCTGTTCTTCCATTAAGATCATGCCTCCAATATAGCCTTTAATATAGGATCCTCCACCTCATCAGGAGAGATTTCCTCTATACTCCTTATGTATATCCTGTTGCGGCCTATACCATGTTTACTGCCAAATTCAGAATATATTTTTTCATAAACTTCTTCCTTTTTAATCGCCTTTAATTCCTTAGTGAATGGCTGTAATTTCTCACCCATCATAAAATTTCCCTTTACTCTGAATATTCTCGTCTTCATATATAATCCCCCTTTCAAAGAAAGCCTAAAGCCTCTTCTATCCTGGCTAATTCCGGGCCTGTAGTATTTTCACTTACTATGGCCCCATTTGAGTTGGCTATGGAACATGCGCCTATCATGGTCATGCCATGATTGATCGTCCCAACATCAGCCGGCACTTTCAAGATTTCTTCGACAAATTCTAATTCTTCCACTGCAACTTTTGGATGTAATAGTACACCCTTGTTTGTAGCTGTTGCGACGGATCCTACAATGTTGAAACCAGCTATTGTCCCCTGTTCGACTTTAACTTCCAATGCCTTTTCTATTAATTCCATTGACTCATCAGAAAACAACGGACTTACAAGAGCACCATAATCATTTGCTAATATCAAATTGCCTACTGCAGTGAACTTTTCAGGTAACACAAAAACTTCAAAACCTGCTTTCTCTAATGATTCTATCTCTCTTTCGAGGATATAAGGAGAAACTATGATACCATTAGAATTTCCAACAGATAATATACCGTTTAAGCTGCTGCCTGCTATGGTGGCCCTGAAAACTTCCACTTCTAATACTTCTTCTATTATTTCCTCTATTTTTGTGGATGCGTGGAATGGTATGAGTGCTTGGGTTTCCGTGACCGAAATATAAACTCCTATGTTAGGGTTTCCGTCGAGGTTTGTTCTCTTTATCATATTACGAAACCTTTTATTCTGCTAGTTCTGCTTTAACTGTTCCGTCTTCTTCTTTGATGGCTTTTATTTTAATCTTTGGTGGGATTTTTTGAATGCCTCTTTCCCATACTTTTTCATTGATTGATGAGTCTAATATTATATCTTCAGATTTCATGTGCTTTTTTAGGAATTCACGGATGAATCTTATTGCTCGGGGTGCTCTTTTCGTTCTTGGAACACTTTTGACCTTTCTCAATGGTATGATATATGTTCTCTCCATTTTTATCCACCACTTTTAGACTTTTAATTTGGTTCTTCTCCAATGCCTCATCTTGGGATGGGTGCGTACTTTACGGTTTGTTTTTAAGAGAACCCATACTGGGACTCTTCTATTCTGTTTTCTAGCCTTTGATAGTCTTATTTTCTTGGCAACATGTTTGTTTCTGCTCATTTGCTTATTCCCTCCTATCTCCATCCTATTACTCGTGTCTGATAATGTTCCGGGAAGAATTTTGAAGATTCGCCTCTACCTTTTATTTTATCTATAAGGTATCTTATCTCTATCTCATAATCCGAATTATTATGAATATCTGATTTTTCCCTTTTTAGTATAAATAATTGGGATGCAAGCCTATTTATTGTTTTATAACCGAAACCTGCGAGATTAATATATTCAACAGAATTTCTATCTTCAAAACTTCTTATTTCATTCTTTGTAAGTTTGGGGGTTCTATCATCCCTTCTTGTACCATCTGCTATTATATTATATTCTTCCGCGGCAGCTTCTAATACTTGTCGGTGAACAAAATCTATACCATTGTTCGGGAAACCATCACCTATTATCTTCTCGACGGCCTCATCTAGTATGCTTCTATCTAATTTTAGGATTTTATGTGGGAATCCAAGAGCTTTTGCCGATTCTGCGGCGGGAATCCATGATTTGTAAACTCCAAAGTTTGCGGTTACAAGTTCAACCTTTAAATTTAATCTTTTGAGTATTGTGGCCATTAATGAACTGTCCTTCCCGCCACTGTAAAGTACACAAGCCTTCATAAGCACGAAAATAATATCATCTGCGAATGATCCTTATATCCCTCTTTTTACCGCTGATTCTCCTTAAAAGTTCCTTTAGCTGTTTATCCGTGATCTTTGAACGTATCTGACCTGCTTGGGCTAATTGTATTAATTGTAATTCGATTTGTTCAACGAATTCGGGTCTTGTAAGCCTTAGGTTTGCGAGTCTGCTTCTAGCCTCAGGGGTTAGTATTTTCATGAGTAACTGTCTCTTCTGTATTTCAAACTGTCGCCGCAATTGTTCCTCCTTTTCAGCTTCCGCAGCTTGTTGCTGCGCCCTCTGCTGCATTTCTAACATTTTTCTCCGGCGTATCTCTTCTATGTCTGTCACCTTTAATAAACCCCCAGTTTAATATTTTTCGAGTTCTTTAACCTCATTTTTGACCTTATATGCGATTTTGTCAAGGAATGCTCTCCCCTTAGAAGTTATTTTCCTCCCACCTTCAACCTTTTCTATGAAACCTGCTTCTTCTAATTGTTGAAGAGCCCTTCTTATGATGGCGCCACTGCCCCTCCTAAATTTTTCAGGCCTTGAACCTCGATCCTTTTTACCACCGTATCTTGTCCTTAATCTGTTCACACCTATCGGACCATCAATGTATACTCTTCTAAGGAGTGCTGCAGCCCTTACATACCACCAATCTGGATTGTCTGGGCGTCTTTCTTTATGGACGCCTGTTTTGACGAATGGCACCCATTCTGGTGGTTTGACCTTTTTTTCTTTGCGTAATTCATTTGCAACCTGATTTATGAGTAAATCTGCTGGCACATCATAAACTGTGGTCATCTTAAATTTCCTCCCTATCCTTTTTTCTTGAATATTATGGCAACGTTTCCTCTTAAATCTATGAGCTTGGCATTGGTTTTTCTGATGATCTCGTTAATATAAGTTTCCTTTTCAGAAGATATACTCTTCGCGAACCTTATCTTTATCAGTTCTTTATCCTTTAATTGCCTTTTAATCTCTTTTATAACCTTCTCATTGACTCCTGCTTTCCCTATCTGTAGTGTTATTGCCGATAGGGATCTTCTCATTAGCTCTTTTTTTGAAGGTGTGATATTCAATTTTATTTCTCCTTCTAATCTTTTTTTCCCGAATATATGGGAATCTCATAATCCTCCCACATTCTAGGCAGTGGTAATGTATTTTACCCCTGGACAATCTTATCTTACAATTGTAACCAGGCTTCAGGAACCTGTAACAACTTTTACAGAACCTCCTTTTCCATTTCCTTGGGATTCTCAAATTATATTTTTTCGAGATCCTCCTTGCAAGTTCAACATAACGATGGGATCTTTCAGGATGCTTCGAGAATTCCCTATCCGCTAACTGGAAAAGGATGTCTATTCTCTCCTTGGCTATCCTTATTACCCATCGTGGCCTTCTCCCCGGCAAACTAGATCCTCTCAAATCAGACTAATAGAATAGACAATCCCCTAATATTTCCCTATGCAAAGGAATATTTTTACTATTACAAGAAGGATTATTATGTAAGATCTTATATTTAATCATTTAAAAAGTTTCCCCTTCTTCAAGGAACCATTCCACGAAATCTACACTACCAAATGTGCAGGGCTTCTCACCTTTAATGACTCTGATAATCTCATCTAATACTTCATCAAGGGATAAGCCAGTGGTATCTATTTCATGGACCATGTCATCATGTAACTGGTAAGCTTCATAAGCACACACTCCAAGAGCCTCAGCCTCAACATTCTCTTTCACCTTCCTCTCATCGTATCCTCTCTTTTCCAGTCTTTGGAATAAAATCCTCGGATGCAATCTTAAAACTATTACGAGATCGCAGATCTTGCAATAATGTGACAAATGACCCTCCACGATATTAAAAGAATCATCATCTATAACATTAACGATCTCCTTACAAAGGGAGGGTATATCCACAATCTTATAACCCCTAACCGGATCCTCTCCAATGAAAAGATCTTTCTCCTCAGCTAACCTGTTAACTTCGACCAGATTCCCATCCAACTCTTCACTAAGCCGATGGGATATGCTTGTCTTACCCACCCCAGGCGTTCCTGTAATACATATAATTGGCTTCATCATCTTCATCTCAATTTTTCCATGATGAGGTCAGCCACCCTTTTACCGGAAAGTAGCATACCCCCAAAGATTGGTCCCATCCTATACGAACCATGAACAGCATTACTCGCCATACCAGCCACATAAAGGTTAGGATAAACTTCACGAGTATTCTCAAGTAGGCTCGCCTCTCCCTTATCAGCCCACATCGGCTTCTCACCCATGATCTTACCAGTTTCGGTCATCAGCCTTGGGCCTATCTTTTTCTGCACAACTTTCACTATTTCACAATCATGGCCTGTTGCATCTATAACGGTCTTTGACCTTATAGTTAAGGGGTCAATGTGTAAACCTGCCATCTCTACTGCAGTCCAATTTAGTACTAGGCCTGTTATCCTATCATCTCTTATCATAACGTCCTCAATACTTATCAGGTTAAATATTTTAAGACCGGCCTTGCAAGCCTTTGAACATAGAGTGGAGACGGCTTCTATGGAATCGGCAACATAATAGCCTTTTTCGTGTTCTCTGCAGTTCACTCCAAATTCTCCTTCGAGTATTTCTTTTCCAGCCTCTTGGACCACTATTTTATTAAACATCATGCCACCGCCCCACATTCCACCCCCAATTGAGAGTTTTCTTTCAAATAGACTCACTTTAAATCCGGCCTTGGACAGGTAATAGCCTGCTGTGAGCCCTGATGGTCCTCCACCACCAATAGCCACGTCAACATCGAGATAATCCACTAATTCATTCATGTATTCTTCTATTATCGCCTTTGAGATTTTTATATCATCCAGCTTCAATTTTCGCACCCTCTTATCTTCTTGTTATTATGGTTATCAGATCTCCATCTTCTAGGATATGGTCCATTCCAACCTTTTGGCCTTGGAATTTCACAGAATTGCCCCATACTCTTGCATAGCGGAATTTCTTTATGAAATCCCTATGGAGTTTTCCACATACATCCTTTACTGTTGATCTTTTCTTGATTATGAGTGGCTCATCATAGTCTGGTTCGCCATGTTGAGGTTTCAGGTAAACCCTTATAAGGTTGAGTTTTTCAAATATCTTCTCTTTAACTTCATCGATATTAATCTTCTCTTTGGCAGATATAAAAACGGATCCCGGCACCTCCGCTTGGATCCTCTCCACATATTCTTCATCTACAAGATCCATTTTATTAAAGATTGTTAAAGTGGGTATGTATACCCTGTTACCTTCTATGACATCTATGAACTGATCTATGGTAACATCATCCCTCAAAATAACCTCAGCATTGTGTATCCCATATTCATTGAGTATGGATCTTATTATTTGTTCGTTAAGATGAGTTGCTTGTATTGTGGCTGAAACTTGGATGCCACCCCTTTTTTTCCTTTTCACTTTAATGTCTGGAGGTTTTTCATCAGGTCTTATACCAACATTCCTCAACTCTTTTAGTACAATATTCCTTTGTTTGGGGTCTAGAATGTCTATTATCATTACTATAAGGTCTGCGTTTCTTGCAACTGACAATACTTCCCTTCCCCTGCCTTTACCTTTTGAAGCTCCTGGTATTATCCCTGGTATGTCTAATACTTGGATCCTGGCACCTTTATATTCCATGATGGCTGGTATGACATCTAATGTGGTGAATTGGTATTCTCCAACCTTTGCCTGGGCATTTGTTATAATATTGAGTAAAGTGGATTTACCCACCGAAGGAAAACCTACAAGAACTATAGTAGCATCACCCGACTTCTTAACATGGAAACCCCTACCTTTCCTCGCGGTCCTTGAAGCGGCCTCCTCCCTCAACCTAGATAATTTAGCCTTCAATTTACCTATATGATGTGCAGTGGCCTTATTGTATGGTGTTTTCCTGATCTCATCCTCAATTTCTTTTATTTTTTCTTCTATGTCCATGGCCATCACAAAGATTAGATACTAAAATTTTTTATATAAAGTCCATCCATAATAATGGTATTAGGTGTCTTTATGAAAGTGAAGGATGTTATGGTTAAAGATGTGGAAACACTTGATATTAACAGTAATCTTGAGGATGTTTTAAGGAATTTTGTGGAAAAGGGACATGGTAGCGCTGTAGTGACAAAGGATAACGTGAAGGTTGGGATAGTAACGACATGGGATGTTCTTGAGGCCATCGCCGAGGGTGACGACTTAAGTGAAGTGAAAGTATGGGAGGTTATGGAAAGAGATCTTGTTACAATATCTCCCGAGGCAAGTATCAGGGAAGCAGCAAATAAGATGGTTACCAATGTAGTCTGGAGGCTCCTAGTAGAAGAGGACGATAAGATTATCGGAATGATAAGTGCTACTGACATTCTAAAGGCTAAAATGGCGAAGAGATATTAAGCCCTCGTCCATACAAGAACTCCAGGTTCTTGATGGAGTAACTTGAAGGATGTCTGGTTAAAACCGCCTAAGAGGAAAAGTTTTGTGAACATGGAATCTTCAAGTTTCTTATCCATTATAACACTCATATATGAACCTTCACTCCCTATCACAAGCAAACCAAAAGGACTATTCTTATCTACTATCTCATTTTTAACTAGTTGATTACCCTCAATGAATATTAACTTGTGGGGTTTTATCTTTTCGGACGTGCCATTAGCCCCAACTACTACTATGGTTGCATTAGTTTCATTAGCCTTCTTCTCTATGAGGACTCCTACCATACCTGAGGGATCATTCACGGTAACAATCCTCGTCACATTATCACCGGTCACTTCAGGTTTCGAAGCCGCCAATGAAGTATAATAAGCAGAATGCTCACCCTCCTTTTTATCAAAGTTCCAACTTCCGAAGTAGCTCCACCATGCAGCCTTTGCCAACATGTCAGAACTTAATATTAAGGCAAAAGGCTTTTTCTTATCAGGATGGGAATACCTTAACACATTATCGGCCTGATCTGCTGTTAACTTATACTTGTTTATCATAATTTCTCTGGCTTCATCCTTGGGGACTCCTAAGGTCTCTGTGAGTATCTTAACAGACAATGAAGTATTATGGGTATAATTATCAAGTGTATTATATGCCATGTCACCACTTGTTGACAACATTGTAAGTATGCCAAGTGATAATGACTCATTATCAGTTAAGAGGGCCTTACCGATCCAGAATGCTCTTGGACTATTCTGAGAACCCCCATCGAATGTCACTGGCCTGTCAGCAGCCACTGCAAAAAGGTGTCCAAAGTCCCACCAAGACATCACCACAGTATCTTTACTTGTATTATTCTTTATCCATGTTAGGGAATTCCACATTCCATCATCTGTCCCAGGGACTACCGATGAAGTTAGTGCATGAGCTCCGCTTATAGGTGCAGAGACTATAGCTAATGTTACAAGTATCATCATAGAAGTAGCCCTGAATTTTTCGTTTTTTATCGATAATACTAGGGTTATTGCTATCATCCCTGCTAATATTTTAGCTAGCACGGAAACTTTGAAGGGGTAGATTATAAGTATTCCTGCTATGAATGCCACGATAGCAATAGATGTCGTGCTTTTAAGATTATCTTTAAGATACTCTACAAAGTATCCTGTGAATATCCCTGCAGATATCCCTAGTGGCATGGCGAATAATGACACAAACCTGAAACCTTTTGTAACTGCGTATCCGGTTAATAGGAACCATGCTAACATTAATGATAAGTATGATAGGTATTCTTTTTTCTTCTTCCCTAGGTTGGGGATATTCTGATATTTAATGAATTTGCTCTTCTTACCGGCACGTTTACCCTTCTTTTTCACTTCTACTCTAGGCGCTTCTAATGATATTATTCTCCATATAAGCGCCCCCACACCAAGTAATCCGCAGAGGAAGGGTAATAGTCCGCCAACACCCCCGAGTACTGATACTTGGTTGGGTAAGAGCGGATTACCCTCTGTGAAAGTTGGCACTTGTAACTCGGAAACCGAAACATAAACATTAGGATAATTGGTGGTCTGGGCCGTGGCTTGCAACTGCACACCTGAAACCAGTAAAGAAATTGAATTTATGAGTGCTGGGAATCCTTTCAAGAGTCCGAAGAGGAACCCTCCTATGATTATGAGGAGTAGGAACATTGAAAGTTCCCTTTGATTAATTAGCCATTCAATTTTACTCTTATAAGTTTCCCTTTCCACGCCCATCAAATGCTTTAAAAAGAAATAGACTATTGTGAAAACTCCTATAACCGCAATATAGAATATATAGCCTACCCATGCCATTGAAAAGAGCAAGAGTGATATGATAGCCGCTAATACGAATGCTAATCTCCTTTTAAGATTATCAGAGTTTATACTCTCAATAAAAAACCATATAAATAATAATGGTAAGATCATGTTAAACATGTCAGTGTCAAAGAAGCCAGCATAAGTATGTGATACATATACTGGTGTAAGTCCTATTAATATCGCCGCGGCCACACCACCATAATCATTGCTTATCTTCCTTGTGAAAAGATAGGCCGGTATTACACATAACGAGCCTATGATAGCCCCTATCCAATAAGCAACAACAGTGAGGGAATAATCACCAAACATGTTAGCAAGACGATAAGCAAAACTTGTAACATATACTATAAGTGGGGGGTAATCCACGGGCCTACCTGGGGGATAATATGAATGTAGATCCCATTCTTGCCCATTAACTTTTGTATCGCCTAAAATGCCCTTATTTAAGTAATTCATTGTCAGCCTATAATTGTAATAGGAGTCCATTTCACTGAAATAGGGAAGACCATTCTGATCCTTGTAGAATTGTTTAGAGTCCTTTGGGACTCCACCAATATTATAGGCTTCCGCTCTGATAGCGAATGCCAATAGGAATAAAACTGTGATGATTATCAAGGGTTTGATCTTCTCTAGTTTCATGGTAGATCTTCACAATATTTTTTTGTTGGATATGATTATCTTACCTTGTATAAATATTTTTTTATCCTTTTTCTATAACTTCTTGTACTGAAGCTGTGAAACGACACTTTGGGAATCCTTTGCAACCTATAAATTCACCATATCTTCCTGAACGTTTCACAAGGTCGTTTCCACATTTTGGACATTTCCCCACAACTTCCATCTTATCTTTTTTAGTTTTACCGCAATGGGGGTCTAGGCATGCTCTCTGCCGGGGCCGGCCATAAGATATTAATGGGAGGCCACATTTTTCACATTTGCTTTTTAATATACGAGCACCTTTTGGTAGTGGATATACTATTTTACATTCTGGGAACCTTGAACAGCCGACAAAACTGCTCTTAGTCTTATCTGAATACTTTATTAGTAGGTTACCTCCGCATTCTGGACATTCTCCTATTATACGTCCTTTTTGGTAAGCCTTGTAAAGGTGTTTTCCTATTTCCTCTTTGTTCTTTTCTATCTCTTCTATTATTGATATGATCTCTTCTTTGGCTTTTTTGATGATTTTATCCTTTGATGTTTTTCCTTTCATTATCTTTTTGAGTTCTTTTTCGAATTGTCTCGTGAGTTCTTCGCTGGTTATCTTTTCACAGTATTTTTTAAGGGTGTCTATTATATTCTCTCCGAGTGGTGTTACCTGTATTTTTTTTCCTTCGATGTATTTTCGATCATAGAGTATTGAGATTATATCCGCTCTTGTTGATTTAGTTCCAAGACCCCTCTTTTCCATCTCTTTTATGAGCGATGCTTCATTGTATCTTGCTGGCGGCTTTGTCTCTTTTTCTTCTGCTATTATTTCCTTGACGGGGATTTTTTCTCTTTCTTTTAATTCTGGGAATCTTTCATTTTCTATTTTCTGGTAAGGGTATTGTTCCATCCAACCTTTCTTCGCAACCCTTTTTCTCGAAAATTTAAAAATTTCCCCGCCTATATTTAATTTTGCATTTATTGACTCAATGATGGCTTTTTCACCGAATGCGCTTATGAACCTGTATACTATCAATTCATAAACCTTTTCTTCATATTTTCCCAGCCTTTCGGGTAGTAGTCCTGTAGGGTGGATTGCTGGATGTGCTTCATCCTCTTTTTTGCCCTCATGCGGTTTTAACGGCTTTTTCAAATTTTTTATTTTTTCTTTAAATCTCGGATCCTTTGAAAGTCCTTTGAGGATTTTCTCATATTGTATAGTTTCTGGAAGTTTCTGAGATGACGTCCTTGGATATGATATATAACCTTCAAGGTAAAGGTTCTGGGCGACACTCTGTGTCTTTTTAGGGCTTAAACCGAATATCCTGTATGCTTCGGCTTGAAGACCCCCAAGATTGAAAGGTGGAGGGGGCATCCTATTTATCTTGTTTATTTTAACCTCTTCTACAATGGCATCTTTCCCCTGGCATTCTCTTAGTATACTTTCAACTTTATTTTTCTGGAATATCCTACCCCTCTGGTTTAATGCTATTATATCATTTTCTAGAATGGCTTTTATGATCCAGTAAGGTTCTGGTTTGAAGTTCCGGATGGCTTTTTCCCTGTCTACCAATATCGAAAGGGCTGGGGTTTGAACTCTCCCTGCTGAAAGTTTTATGAACCTGTTAGTTGATTCTTTAACTGATTTCATCAATGAACGTGAAATGTTAACTCCGAAGATGAAATCTAACACGTGCCTAGCTATTCCACTGTCTACCTGGCCATAATCAAGTTCTATAGGGTTCTTATAAGCTTTTATGATATCATCCCTTGTTAGTGTGGAGAATTTCATCCTCACGGTCTTCTGGAGGGCTTCATCCCCACAGAGGTGTTTGAGGACATTGTAGCCTATGAGAGTCCCCTCTATGTCATAATCACAAGCATGGAAATATCTATCCGCATTTTTAGCCAAACTATCAATGGCATCTATGTAATCTTGGATATAACGTTTCTTTTTATCAACTTCGGGTACAGGAGCCCATTCAAGGTCGAAAAAAAGTTCATCATTTGGATTTTTCGGCTTTAGGGTGTAAAGGTGGCCTACTGCCGGTATTATTATGGTTCTTTTATCTTCTTCTTGATGTTCCCAGTAGTATGTTTTTTTATATTTTTTCTTTTTTGCATTTGGGAATAGTGCTTTGGCTATTTTTTCTGATGAGCGTGGTTTTTCGCATATTATGACTTCATCCATGGTGATCACATTTTATAGGTAGAATCCGTAAAATTCGCTGCAGTAATTACACATTGGATATTTTCCATAATGATAGTGGCTGTTGTCATCAGCTTTTATGTTGAATTTTCTTTGGCAAATGAAACAAGTTTCTATTTTTTCTTTTTTGTTTTTGGATTTCATCTTTACTATACTATTTTGTATCTTTGTAAGAGTAATAATTCGTCTTTTGTGAGCTTTTTACCATCCTTGAATAATTTGTATATTTCTTCTGCTTTTTTCTTTTCTAGTATCCTTCTTTTATGGTCTTTAGCCGCGTCCACTTTATCCATCCTCGATTTAATCCTCTTTATTTCGATGTTAGCTTGTTTTATCTTTCTTATGATCTTTTTTGATTCTTTATGTTTCTTTGATGCTAGTTTCATGAATTTCACGAACTCATTGTGGGCTTCATCTGCCTTAGCTCTTATTTTGTCCGTTTTATTGAATTGTTCTATCATTTTTTCATGGTATTCTTGGGCTTCCTTGGAGAGTTTGACAACATTTTCATGGTATTTTTCTGATAATCTTTTAAGTTTAAGGGCCTTCTTTCGTGTTTTTTCATCTTCGCGTATCTTTGCCAGTTCTCTTCTGAGATCGTTTGCTCTTTTAACTAGTTCGTTTTCTTTTTTCATATCTAGGACTTGTGTTTCGATTATTTTATCGATTTTTTTAATCTCTTTTTCTAACTTTAAACGTTTTCTACTAGTAGGTGACCATTTTAATTTGCGGATCTTCTTATTGGTCTCGTCTCTAAGTCTTTTGTTCTCTTCAACCATTTTATTTATTTCATTTCTTTTATCCCTGAATTCAATGGCTAAATCCAGATTTTCTTTAACTTTCTTGTTGAGTTTGTCTCGGAGTTCCTTTTTTTCTTTAGCTTTCTCGTTGAATTCTTCCCGTTCTTTTAGGGTGGTTGAAAGTTTATCCTCGTATTCCTTTTTTTTATCGAGAACCTCTTCGAGACTTACATCATGGGTTTCTTCAAGTTCTTCTAGGAGAGGTATTATCTCCCTGAGATCCTTTTTTTCTACTATGGCATCGGCTTTTTCTTTGACTATTGGTTTAGCATTGAATGCTATGCCCAACCTGGCAGATTCTATCATGGATATATCATTTGCACCATCGCCTACGGCAACACACTCATCAAAACTAAAACCTTCATCTTCTAATAATTTTTGTAGAACATCATATTTTGTCTTTTCCACAAGGGGCCCGCTAACTTTCCCTGTTAAGAAGCCATTTTTTTGGTGTAATTTGTTACAGATTATATAATCTAGGTTCAATTTTTTACCTATTATATCTGCTATAATATCAAAACTGCCTGTTATAGTGGCTATCTTGTAGCCTTTCTCCTTGAGATATTGGATGGTTTCCTCGGCTCCTTTCATTAATGGGAGTTCTTGGGCCAATTTTTTTATATCATCCACCTTAGCTCCTTTAAGGAGTTTCACTCTTTCTTCTATTGATTCTTTGAAGTCCATTTCCCCTTCCATGGCTTTTCTTGTGAGTTCCATTATCTTTTCCTCGACCCCCATTAGTTTTCCGATTTCGTCTATGGCTTCTGCGTCTATTATCACGTTATCAAGGTCAAAGACTACAAGTTTAATCAATAATATCACCATTAAATAAGATCCAGCTCGGCAAGGCGGGCTTTTGTCCTTTCAACGCCAAGCTTGGCATCTTCAGCACTTTTAGCCCCTGTGCAGACAACTTTACCCGATCCGAAGAGTAAAAGGACAACTTTAGGATCATCTAAACGATATACGAGTCCCGGGAATTGTTCAGGTTCATATTCAGTGTTTTCAAGGCCTAATGCCACGGCTTCTAAGTTAAGGGGTTTCCCCAGGTTAGCAGAAGCCACTATATTCTGTATTTTAATTTCGAAATCCTCTGGAATTTCAGGGTCCATTGTCCTCATTTTATCCACTGTTATTTTTATGGCCCTTTTGGAATCTTCGATTGACTTTGCACCTGTACATACAAGTTTGCCTGAGCCGAATATCAAGGCGGCTGTCTTTGGATTCTTCAATTTATATACAAGTCCTGGGAACTGTTCTCTGTTAAAATCAACATTCTTCAGTGCTTTAGATACTCTTGTAAGGTCTATAGATTTTCCAAGGGTTGCAGAGGCCACTATATTTTCTATTTTAATGTCTACATCATTCAATTATTATACCTCCCAGTGAAGTTGAAAATCTACATTGGAGTCTTTAAACGCTAAATTATATAATATTATAAGTACTTAAAAATTGATTACTATCAAATACCAATTTTTTATTACACACTCTTCAATTTAAAATCTTTTCAAACAAACACATGAAACATTATAATAATTATATAAATTATCCCATATAATAATAAAAAAATCACATGAAAAAACAATTGATAATCTCAGTCATCTAAAAATAGGATCGGTGAGCCTCCTTGATCGAAGTAGAAGTAAAAGCCAAAACAGACCCCATGATAAAAAAGAAACTTGAATCCATCGGAGCCCAAAAAATCAGAACAGAAAAACAAGAAGACATATACTTCAACGCACCCCACAAGGATTTCAAAGTCACAGATGAAGCCCTAAGAATAAGAAAAACACCAACAAAAACCCTCTTAACATACAAAGGGCCTAAAATAGATGAAAAAAGCAAAACCCGACAAGAAATAGAAACAGAAATCCCAAACCCCCAAAAAATGACAAAAATACTAGAATGTCTAGGATTCAAAAAAGCACACAAAATAGTGAAAAAAAGAGAAATATACCAATTAGACGATTTCACAGCCACCATCGATAACGTTAAGGGCCTTGGAACCTACATCGAAATAGAAAAAGATATAAAAGAAAATGAAGATTATGATGAAACACTCCAAAAAATCTTCAAAATCTACAAAAAACTCGGAATCCGAAAAGGATTCCAAAGAAAATCATACCTCGAATTACTACTTGAATGATACTATCCCCATCAAAAAGATCTGGGTGGTAATCACTTGAAGTACTTTGTAAGCCCCTTCAACAAGAAAGTAAAACTAAAATTCCCAGCAAAAATCACAATCTACGACACCACCTTAAGAGACGGAGAACAAACCCCCGGAGTCTGCCTAGGAACAAAAGAAAAACTCGCAATAGCAAGAAAACTCGACGAATTAGGAATACACCAGATAGAAGCAGGCTTCCCAGTCGTATCTGAAGAAGAAAGAAAATCAGTTAAAAAAATCGCAAATGAAGGCCTAAACGCCGACATACTAGCATTATCACGTACAAAAAAAGAAGACATAGAAACAGCCATAGACTGCGACGTAGACGGAATAATCACATTCATAGCCACATCAGACCTACACCTCAAACACAAATTAAAACTAACAAAAGAACAAGCACTAAACGTCTGCATGAACTCAATAGAATACGCAAAAGACCACGGAATATTCGTAGCATTCTCAGCAGAAGACGCCACAAGAACAGACCTCGAATTCCTTAAAAAAATCTATAAAAAAGCAGAAGACTACGGAGTCGACAGAGTCCACATAGCAGACACAGTAGGCGCCATCACACCCCAAGGCATGGAATTCCTCGTAAAAGAACTCAAAAAATTCCTCAACACAGGAATAGCACTACACTGCCACAACGACTTCGGACTCGCAGTCGCAAATTCAATCACAGGCCTACTAGCAGGAGCGGACGCAATATCCACCACAGTCAATGGAATAGGCGAAAGAGCAGGGAACACAGCCCTAGAAGAACTAATAATGGCCCTCCTAATTTTATATGGCATAGACCTAGGATTCAACATAAAAGTACTCTGTGAACTTTCAAAACTAGTGGAAAAATGCACACACATGACCGTCCCAGAAAACAAACCCATAGTAGGAAAAAATGTCTTCAGGCATGAATCAGGAATACACGTAGACGCAGTCCTAGAAGAACCACTAACCTATGAACCATTCCTACCAGAGCTAATAGGACACAAAAGAAAGATAGTCCTAGGCAAACACTCAGGATGCAGAGCAGTCAAAGCAAAACTCGAAGAATACGGAATAGAAGTAACACGAGACGAACTCTGCAAAATAGTCGAAGAAGTGAAAAAAGCCCGAGAGAAAGGAAGATTCATAAATGATGAACTATTTAAAGAAATCATAAGTTCAGTTAAAGGACCAGTAGACATGTAGTGATCCCCCATGAACATGACCGAAAAGATACTAGCCAAAGCCGCGAATAAAAAAGAAGTACAACCCGGCGAAATCATTGAAGTCAATGTCGACCTTGCAATGACACACGATGGTACAAGCCCACCCACCATAAAAACCTTCAAAAAAATAGCCGAAAAAACAAGAAAAAAAAGAGTATGGGACCCTAAAAAGATAGTAATAGTCTACGACCATAACATACCCCCAAACAACATCGGCGCGGCTGAATTCCAACAAATAACAAGAGAATTCGCAAAAGAACAGAGAATAAAAAACATTTTCAAGCACGGGGAAGGCATATGCCACCAAGTACTCCCAGAAAAAGGGTTCATAAAACCAGGAACCATCATAATAGGAGCGGACTCACACACATGCACCTACGGAGCATTCGGAGCATTCGCCACTGGAATGGGTGCTACAGACATGGCCATGATATTTGCAACTGGCAAAACATGGCTAAGAGTCCCGGAATCGATGAAAATAGAAGTCGAAGGCAAATTCCAAGAACATGTAACAGCCAAAGACCTCATATTACACATCATAGGAGAACTTGGAGTCGACGGCGCAACCTACAAATCCATTGAATTCACAGGAGAGACCATAAAAAGGCTCGGAGTCCCAGAAAGGATGACCATCTGCAACATGACAGTAGAAATGGGAGCCAAAAATGGGATAATAGAACCCAACAAGGCCATCATAGAATACCTCAAAAAAAGAACCTCTCAAAAAAAATTTGAAATCTACACTTCAGACCCAGATTATGATTACCATGAAGAATTTTATTTTAACATAGATAATCTTGAACCACAAGTAGCATGTCCAAACTCAGTTGACAATGTCAAAGATGTTAAAAGAGTCATTGGAACCCATATAGATCAGGCCTTCCTGGGTTCTTGTACAAATGGAAGATTTAAAGACCTTAAAATGGCGGCTGAAATACTGAAAAATGAAAAGATACACGATGACGTGAGGATGATAGTAGTCCCAGCATCTTCTGAAATCTACCTCAAAGCCCTAAAGGAAGGTATCATAAAGATCTTCATAGATGCGGGGGCTATAGTATGCAACCCAGGCTGTGGCCCATGCCTCGGAGCCCACATGGGTGTCCTAGGCCCCCGGGAAGTTTGCATATCTACAAGTAACCGAAACTTCCAAGGACGTATGGGAGACCCCAAATCAAAGATTTACCTTGCAAATCCTATAATAGTAGCCCAATCAGCCATCAAAGGTGAAATCTCCATACCAGAATAGGAAAAAGGGGATATGGAATGGATATAGATGTTGTGGAGGAAATCAGAAGGCTTGAAAGACTAATAGGCCCGCTTTCGAATACTCAAAAGATATTATTGGCAACTGATGGTTCAGTTACAAGAATACTCGACGTCATTTTTGGGGAAGTGACTATAAAAACCTTGGTACAAGAGTTTAGAGAAGCCAGCGAAGAAATCGCTGAAAAACTTGACATAGCTGCCGGGGAAAAAATAAATTACAGAATAGTTCTAATTGGTAACAAAAAGCCCCTCATACATGCGATATCATATATCCCCCTTGCAAGATTAAACAACGACTTTAAAGAGGATCTGATAAGGGCAGACATACCAATCGGGAAAATACTACGCAAACATAACATCGAATCAAGAAGAGAAGTGGAAAAAATAGACATTGAAGAACCCACAAGGGATCTTAAAAGGATATTCCACACAAATTCATTAATGTTAACACGCACATATAATATCATACACAAAGACAAAATCCTAATAAGAATAAAAGAAACATTCCCACTCACATACTTCAAATAGGGATGAGAACATTTTGGAGTTATAAAACTATGGGTGTTAAACTCAAGGATATAATATATTCCTCTAAGATAAAATTCGAGGATCTGAATGGGCGCATTATAGCAATCGACGCCCCAAACACCATATACCAGTTCCTCTCCAGTATTAGACAAAAAGATGGAACACCCCTAATGGACAGAAAAGGGAGAATAACATCACATCTTAGCGGCATACTTTATAGAACCTCAGCCATCATAGAAAAGGGCATAAAAGTAGTTTATGTGTTCGATGGTAAAAGCCCACACTTAAAAATGGAAACAATCACAAAAAGGAAATCTGTAAGAGTTGAAGCCGAAAAAAAATGGAAAGAAGCCCTCAGAGAAGGAGAAATCGATGAAGCCAGAAAATATGCTGTAAGATCCGCCAGAATATCCCCTGATATAATATCCACTTCAAAAAAGCTTTTAGATTTGATGGGCATACCATTTGTTGAAGCACCGGCAGAAGGCGAAGCTCAAGCGTCTTATATAGTCCAAAAAGGTGATGCATGGGCTGTCGCGTCACAAGACTACGACTGCCTACTATTCGGAGCCCCAAGAATCGTTAGAAACCTTGCCATCACAGGAAGAGCACAAGAACTAGAACTTCTAGAATTAGAAGTTATCCTAAAAAGATTGGAAATCACACGAGAACAGTTAGTTGACATAGCATTACTTGTAGGCACGGACTTCAACAAAGGAATAAAAGGGATAGGCCCAAAAAGAGCCCTTAAACTTATAAAAGAAAAAGGCAACATCTATAACGTACTAAAAGATCTAGGCGAAGAACTAGATGAAGACCCTGAAATTTTAAGGGAGATCTTCCTCAATCCAGAGGTTACAGATGATTACAAACTTTCATGGAGGAGCCCAGACAAGGATGGTATAATAAAGTTCCTTTGCCATGAACATGAATTTTCAGAAGAAAGGGTGCAAAACGCCATAAAAAAGATGCAAATTGAAAAATCTATCCAGAAAAGTTTGACAGACTGGTTCTAACAGACTCTTTCCCAAGCCTATAATAAAAACCCTTTTTAATAGAATACCTTATAAGCCTCCTATAAGATGGATGCGCTTGAAGAGTCTCCGAATCACCTATAATCACAAGTTTTCTCCTAGCCCTTGTAAGTGAAACATTAAGACGCCTTAAATCGCTGAGAAAGCCTATCCTACCATCCTTATTGCTCCTAACCATGGATATAATTATAATCTCCTTCTCACGTCCTTGATAGCCATCAACAGTATTGACCTCCACTTTAGCATGGGATGATATAAGATCCACCTGATCATCATAAGGTGTTATAATACCAATATCAGAAGGTTTAACACCCTTCCTCATAAAAAGATTGGAAACTATAACTGCAAGATCAGCCTCTAATTGATTCTGTAATGAAGGTGACCCTCTCACCCTCCTCTCAAACTTTCCTTCAATATCAGCAGTGTCTATGAAAAGCAATGGCTTTCCAGGGTTTAAAAGTTCCCTTCCAAGCTCCCATTCACAGTCTGTATCATCCACAAGATCCTCTATAGTGAAATATTCTAGGCCAGGTGCTGCTTTTATTCTACCATCATAAAATTCCATGTTGGGGAATTCCATCAACTGAGGATTCATGCGATACTGAACATCCAACATGTATGCCTTGTACGGGTACAATCTTATCAATTCTTCAAATAATGTCTTCTCTAACTCAATAGCATCCTGATTCAAAATAGTTGGAGGCAACTGTTTATGATCACCCGCCAAAACAAACCTTCCACCACGTGAAAGAGGGATGAGAATACTTGGTATTGTTGCCTGAGAAGCTTCATCCACCACTATAAGATCAAACTTGATACCATCAAGGTACTCCAAGGCTGCTGATGAATTAGTTGAAAGTATAACAGGCGCCTCATCCAATATATCAGCCACTATACTACTTTCTATATCTTCTATCATCTCGTACAATTTATCTATTTTCTTGTTGATTTTAATCCACTTTGCCATGGATATCATGACATTAGGCGATATTCCTCTACTCCCTCTTCTTTTCATCGCATTTGCCAATATCTGACGGTCACTTAAACCTCTCCTGAATGATGGTGTGGGCTTATGATATCTTTCCCTTTCTCTTATTAGCTCTTGGATCTTTTCTTCCAATTCAGAGATCCTCTCATAATCTGGATGATTCTCCACCTTATAGGCCAAACTTTTTTCTATGTTTTCCTTTGAAACCCTCTGCGGATGTCCAAGTCTCACACATTCGACTTTCCCATCTAATCCTTCTAGGATATTATCCACAGCCAAGTTACTCTCCGCTGTTACGAGCAATTTTCCACCCTTTTTAACCTCTTGGAATATGAGTTCGAGGAGTGTTCTCGTTTTACCCGTACCAAAGGGGCCATGGATCAGGAAAAAATCCTTAGAGGCTAATGCCCTTGATATCGCCTCCCTCTGGGAATTGTTAAGACTTTCATCTTCTAACTCGAATTCCACTCTTCTAACTTTGGTTGTGGGTTTCCTCTTCTCCAAGAGGAATTCTAAAATATTATAAGTGTTCTTGTTAAGTTTTTTCAGATTATCTTCCATCCTTTGGAATGTGATGTCATTGGCATATAAATCGATTCTAACATTTTTTAAAGCCCATCTTGGCACCTTTTCCATGGCCACAATTATAAACCTGCTACCTTTCTGGGCCACAGTACCTGTAAGGTCGCTTCTGAGTGGATTACCCCTACTTATAAGTACAAGGTCACCAACGCTTATCTCAGTTTCGATGGGGGTTTTCCTACCATATTTGACAAGGGTGAATCCAAGTTCCCTGCCAAGGATCTTCCCATCAAGGTTGGTAATGGCCCTGCCTATCTTTTCACGTTTTGAAGCTGATAAACGCTTTATCTCCGAGATCATGGCTTCGATCTCGGCCTTTCTTTCCATTTCGACAAGTTCTAGTAATCTTTTCACGTATTCTTTGATTTTGATTTTGCAAACCCCCCAGTTAAAATGGTGGATAATCGCCGAAAAATTCTATGGCATATCTTCTTGCAGTTTCAACTTGTTCAGGGTATTTCTTCACGAGCTTTTCCTCCAATTCTGGACGATCTTTTATTGATGCTATGACCTTCAAAATACTAGTATAGGTTTTAAGGGCTTTGGTGTCTATTTTATCTTTGATGCATGGCATTTCAAGGGTGATGCAAACATCAGCCCGTTTAAAAAAGGTAGTCCTTATATGCGGGGATACTGAGCCTATTAGAACACCATTTTCTAATTCGATGAGGGGTGGTACTCCAATCCTCCTCTTACGATTAGGATCTATAAGTCTTTTATAATTTTTGTAACAATGCGCCTCAACGTAAATTGATGGTTTATAATATTTTATTAATGAAATTATCTCCTTTCCTTGTCTTGTATTATAATATGATCTTTCCAAGGTGCTCAGGTAGGATGTTGGATCACAATTATAAATTACAAGTTTACCATTTTTCACATCCTCAAAACTCAATGCTTTAAGGGCCTTTATTGTTGTAAGACCTTCTTTTCCGTGTAAGCCCCCCACGAATAATCTCCTCGGCTCATCTCCTTTTTCTATCAGTCTGAAGAAACTCATGTTCCTTCCTGCCAATTACTCAAATATTCCACTTGCCTGGGTGTTAATTCGTCTATCTCTATGTTCATGGATTTTAGTTTCAACCTTGCAACTTTTAAATCGATTTTATCAGGGGATTTATAAACTCCTGGTTCATAATCCATGCTTAAAAGATGTTGTGCAGAAAGTGCTTGGAGTGAAAAACTCATATCCATTATCTCTGCAGGGTGGCCTTGTCCCCTGCTTGAAGCCAAGTTAACTAATCTACCCTCAGCGAGAAGATATAGTCTTCTACCGTCATTTAATATGAATTCCTCAATATCCTCCTTGATAATCCTATTATCAATTGAAAGACTTAAAAGATCATCACGGTTTATTTCCACATTAAAATGCCCAGCATTAGCCATTATACAACCATCCTTCATCTTCTTAAAATCTTCTAGGGAGACAACATCAATATTCCCAGTGGCTGTTATAAGTATATCAGCATATTTAACAGCCTCATTAACTTTCATAACTCTGAAACCATCCATTCTAGCCTCTAGGGCCCTTATAGGATCCACCTCAGTTATGATAACATTAGCTCCAAGGCCCTTAGCTCTCATGGCGATCCCGCGACCACACCATCCATAACCACAAATAACAACAGTTTTGCCCGCTATTAACATGTTAGTTGTGCCCATTATAGAATCAAGGGTTGACTGACCAGTACCATACCTATTATCGAAAAGATACTTTGTATAAGCGTCATTAACTGCCATTACAGGGAATCGTAGCGCCCCATCCTCTGCCATGGCCCTGAGACGGTGTATACCTGTGGTGGTCTCTTCACATGCACCTTTTATTTTATCTAATAATTCGGGTCTTTCTCTGTGGGCGAGGAATATCATGTCTGCTCCATCATCTATTAGGATGTCTGGCTCATGATCAAGGACACGATGTATATTTTCATAATATTCTTGGGTTGTTTCACCCCGCCAACCATAAATGTTAAGGCCGAGGGATGCTCCCGCTGCCGCAGCATCATCTTGAGTGGAAAGTGGGTTGCAACCTGTCATAGCGACTTCGGCCCCTCCGGCCATTAATGTTAGTCCAAGGTTGATGGTTTTTGGCTCGAGGTGTAAACATGAAGCTATTGTAATTCCCTCAAATGGTCTTTTTTCTTCGAACTCTCTTTTTATGTGTTCTAAGACTGGCATGTGCCTTTGAACCCATTCT
The DNA here is from genome assembly GCA_030055615.1 of Methanothermobacter sp. Lineage (NCBI taxonomy): Archaea > Methanobacteriati > Methanobacteriota > Methanobacteria > Methanobacteriales > Methanobacteriaceae > Methanothermobacter > Methanothermobacter sp. Next base: position 295,901 of record JASFYN010000002.1, read on the forward strand.
ATCTTCTCTTTCCCTTTTGGGGCTAATGAAATATCTTTTACATTATATGGCATGAGAATCCCTTTCTCCTCTATAAAGAAATGTTAAAAAAAGGTCTGGGGAGGTTCTTTTAGAGGTATTGTACTTGCTCTTCTACCATGGTTGATTTTGGTTTTATTTTTTTCATGGCCTCTTTGAAGTTTTTCATTGGAACCTCTTTTGCGTTCATGTCTTCTCTGAGTGTTAGCATAGCTGCTTCTCTGCAGATTGCTTCGATGTCCGCGCCAACATATCCTTCTGTCATCTCGGCCAACTTTTCTAGGTCAACGTCATCTGCTAGTGGCATTTTCCTTGTGTGGACTTTGAATATTGCGAGTCTAGCTTCTTTGTCAGGATCTTCAACTTTCACGTGTCTGTCGAATCTTCCTGGCCTTAACAAGGCAGGGTCTAGGATGTCTGGCCTGTTTGTTGCTGCTATTACAACCACGTCTTGTAGTTCTTCTAGGCCGTCTATTTCTGTTAATAGTTGGTTGACTACTCTTTGGGTTACTCCTGAGTCGGCTTCTGATCCTGTTCTCCGGGATGCTATTGAGTCTATTTCATCGAAGAATACTATTGTGGGTGCTGTCTGCCTGGCTTTCCTGAATACTTCTCTCACACCTTTTTCTGATTCGCCAACCCATTTTGAGAGCAATTCTGGTCCTTTGACTGCTATGAAGTTGGCTTCACTTTCGTTTGCAACTGCTTTTGCTAGTAATGTCTTACCGGTACCTGGTGATCCGTATAGTAGTATGCCTTTTGGTGGTTTTATGCCGAATTCTTTGAATTTTTCGGGGTATTTTAGGGGCCATTCGACTGCTTCTCTGAGTTCTTGTTTTGCTTTTTCAAGACCTCCGATGTCTTCGTATGTTATGTTAGGTACTTGTACTAGTACTTCTCTGAGTGCTGATGGTTGTATGTCCTTTAGGGCGTTTTTGAAGTCTTCTTTGGTTACTATCATTTTTTTGAGGACTTCTTTTGGTATTTCTTCGTCGACTTTTATTTCAGGTATCACTCTTCTGAGCACTCTCATTGCAGCTTCTTTACAGAGTGATTCTAGGTCAGCGCCTACGAATCCGTGTGTTATCTCTGCTAGCTCATCTAGGTCGACGTCATCTGCTAGTGGCATTCCCCTTGTGTGTATTTCTAGTATTTCTTTTCTTTCTTCTTTGTCTGGTACTCCGAGTTCTATTTCTCTGTCGAACCTTCCTGGTCTTCTCAGGGCGGGGTCTAGTGCGTCTGGCCTGTTTGTGGCTCCGATGACCATGACTTGGCCTCTTGTTTTAAGACCGTCCATGAGTGTTAGGAGTTGTGCGACTATTCTCCTTTCGACTTCTCCTGTTACTTCTTCTCTTTTTGGTGCTATTGCGTCTATTTCGTCGATAAATATGATTGATGGTGCGTTTTCTTCCGCTTCTTGGAATATTTCTCTGAGTCTTTCTTCTGATCCTCCGACGTATTTGCTCATGATTTCTGGGCCGTTTATTGCTATGAAGTGTGCGTCGCTTTCGTTTGCAACTGCTTTTGCTAGTAATGTCTTACCGGTACCTGGTGGTCCGTACATTAGTATGCCTTTTGGTGGTGTTATGCCCAGTCTTTCGAAGAGTTCTGGCCTTTTTAGTGGGATTTCTATCATTTCCCTTACTTTTTTGACTTCTTCTTTTAGGCCTCCGATGTCTTCATAAGTTACGTCCACGAGGTTTGTGACTCCTTCGAGTTTGCTTACGTCTACTGGTTGTGGTTGTATTTCGACGTTTGTCATTTCTGTGACTTTAACGACTCCTGAGGGTTTTGTTGATACTACTGCTAGTTTTATTTCTCCTAGTGGTGATATGTCCATGAAGTCTCGGAGTATTTCGTCGAACAAGCTACCTGTTGTTATTTGTTGTCTTATACCTGATACTATTATGTCTCCTTTTACGAGTACTCTGTTGAGGAATGCTGATCTTATATCACCTCTTATTATGATTTGTTGTTCTACTGGTGCTAGTACGACTTTTTCGGCTTCTTTTACATCGGCTTTTCTTATTGTTACTTCTTCTCCTATTGATGCTCTTGCATTTTTACGTAGGTATCCGTCTATTCTTATGATTCCTAGGCCTATGTCTGATTGTGATGATGCAGCCGTAGCTGCTGTGAGCTTTTTTCCTTCTATTTCTATTATGTCGCCGTCTTTGATGCCTAGTTCTTCCATTGCTTGGGGGTCGAGGCGGGCTATGCCTCTGCCCACATCTGATTGTGATAATGCTTCAGCTACTTTGAGTTTTATTTCTTTCTTATCCATTTTAGTCACCTATTATCTTATTTTTTTGTTATTTTATAATATTATGGGGGTTACCCTAATATTTTAGTAAATTTTTGTAACTATAATACAAATGCACTTTATATTATATAAACTTTTCGGTAACTTTAAATATGATAAGATAAAAATTGTATTATCTTATGATCGCGCCAAAACCTTCAAGTAAACCCTTAACCCTTTCATAAACTCCCCGATCTATAACTTCAAACCTAAAAGTCACACTTACCATCCCAGAAGGAATCTGATCACCTTTATAAATATCAACTACACTAGCCCTCACAACACCATCCAAACCTTCAATAACACTTCTTATAACCTCGGGATCACAACCTTCAAGAAACATGGCTGAAATATCATAACTACGCCTAGGAAGATTCTTCACCTTCCAATCCCAAAGCTCCTCCTTATCCAAAACCCGAATATTTGACACTTTAAGTCTCACACGCCTCTTACCAACCTTCAAAACAGCGAAATCAGGATCAACAGACTCTAAAACACCAACATGAACATTACCAGAATAAATATGTTTAAGACCAACCTCCTTACCAACAGAATCCTTCAGAACATCCAATTCTTTATTCAAAGCAAAAATAGCCTTATCAGATCTTCCAAGAGAAGCCTCAACATCATCAAGACTCTTAGCGGCGAAACTCATCCACCTAACAAAGTCATCCTTCTCTCCACGCCTTAAAAGATCCTCCAAACGTTCAACAGCCCCTATAAACTCTCTACGCACTCTTTCACCATACCTATTATAAACTTGTATAGAATAAGCCAAATAAGGATTCTGCGAAACTATCCTAGCAATAGTATCAAGCATAAGATTATAAATAGGACTCGCAAACCGCCTAGACTCCCCCACATCAACACCCAAATCCCTAATAGTCAACGCAATACTAATATAAGCAAAATGAGTAAGCACTTGAACAACACTCATCATCCTATCATGCTTCTCAGGCGAAGTAATCAAAACCCTAGCACCACGATCCCTCAAAAAACTAACAGCCCTTTCAACCCACCTAGACTTCCTCAAAGGAGTTAAAACCACAACCTGCCCAGCAAGTGAACGTATCCTAGGACCAAACATAGGATGAGCAGGAAGAACATCAACACCTTCAGGGACAAGTTCCTCCATCAAACGGGCAGGCTCCTCCTTCACAGAAGTCACATCAACAAGTAAAGAACCCCTCCGCATATTAGGAGCAACCTCCCTGATAACATCAAGAGTATTCTCAATAGGCACAGATATAATAACAACATCAGCACCCCTCGCAGCCCTAACATTATCAGGACAATACTCCACACCAAGCTCCCTACCAGCATTCTCCCCAGTAACCCTATCCCTACCAGTTATAATAACCTTAAAACCTTCACCCTTAAGAAAACCAGCTATCCACTTTCCAAGGCCCCGTGTACCGCCGATAACCGCAATATCCATATTACCCTACCTGCTCAGTTTTACCCAGCTGGGATGCCTTAACAGCCAAAAAACCGCCTAAACCGCCAAGACAAACTGCCAAGAAACATATTAAAAGAAAACCAGCAACAAAACTGAACATATCAACCCCAAGCATACTACTTATCCAATATGGCATCTCGGGCCCCATTATCATATTATAAATGAATAACATAATTGCAAGGATCAAAGTTGCTATTGCACCCACACTAGAACTCCTATCCTCCTCCTTAGTCAGATAAGTGGCGATAAAACCTACAAAGACGTATATAAAAACTCCCCCAAAAAATACGAACATCACAATCCCAAATATTATACCGATCAAAGTGGCTGTTCCAGCTTCATAATCACCCATTCAACATCTCCTCCCTAACATATTATATCATTCTAAGCATAACCTAAGTATTAGTGTAAGTCCCTTATATTATTAGATCTTTCTATGGTGTGAATCAATGAGAATAATCCAAGAGGACCAAAAAAAAGGAATAATAGAATTAATCCCTGAAACCCTTGACGACCTATGGCACCTATCCCATATAATAGAAAAAGGCGACCTTGTATCTTCAAAGACCACTCGCAGAATACAAGATACCAGTGGCGAAAGGATAAGAAGTGACAGAGGCGTGAAAAAAACATTCTATCTAGGAATCCGCGTAGAATCCGTGAAATTTCATAAATACACCGGCAAATTAAGGGCAACAGGAACCATAGAAAAAGGCCCTGAAGATCTAGTACCACTAGGCTCACACCATACACTAGAAATCAAATTAAACACACCATTACGCATAAAAAAAGAAACCTGGTCCAAATGGGCTCTGAAAAGATTAAAAGACGCCATAGAATCATCAAAAAAATTATATGCTATAATATTAGCATTAGAGGACGACACAGCCGATATAGGGCTTATAAGACAATATGGGATAGAATATTATGGCCCCATTATCGGGGGTATCCCAGGCAAAAGAATACAACAAAAAGACCGAAGAAAAAAAATCATCCAGTTCTATGAAAAAATAATAGAAGCCATAAAAAACCTGAAAGGAATAGAACTCATCGTCATCGCAGGACCAGGATTCACAAAAACAGACTTCCACTCCTACCTAAAAGAAAAACATCCAAAATTAGCTAAAATTTCAATAATAGAAAGCACAGGAACAGGAGGCCGTGTAGGAATACAAGAAGTCCTAAAAAAGGGTACAATCGAATGCGCAGCCACAGAAAACAGAATAGCAAAAGAAATCAGAAACGTCAACGAAATACTAGAAAAAATAGCAAAATCATCAGATTTGATCGCCTATGGAGAAAAAGAAGTTACAGAAGCAGCTAACATGGGCGCAATAAAAAAACTATTAATACTAGACAAACTTGTAAGCGAAAAAGAAACATTACTAGATCTCGTCGAAAACATGGGCGGTGAAATAATACTAATAAGCAGCGAACACGAAGGCGGCAAACAACTAGAAGCACTTGGAGGAATAGCAGCCATATTAAGATTCAAAATACACTAAAAAAACCCATTGAGGGACCAAAAAATGGGGATAACAATCAGCAACTGCAGAAGATGCAACACTTGCAAACTAGTACTATGCCCCGCAGGAAACGTTAAAAAAGCTGCAGATAAAGGTGAATGTTTCGAATGCGGAGCATGCACACTAGCATGCCCATATGAGGCCATAAAAGTGGAAAAAACCAGAAAAGAAAAAGTAGAGGTTACAGTAGACGGTAAAAAAGTGAAAGTAGCCGGGCTCGTGAAAGACGCCCTAAAAGCCGCTGGAATAGACGCAGGGAAATCACCAAAAAACACAATATTCATGCCATGCGAATGCGGAGGCTGCTGGGCCTGCGCAGTCAAAATCAACGAAAAAATAGCACTATCATGCATAACACCACTATCAGAGGGCATGGAAATAAAAACAAAAATCAAAGCCCCATTGAGAGTTATAAGTGGCTTCGGCGCCCACATGGTAGGTGGCGTTGGAACACCCTATTATTTAAAAAATAGCATAACACCCATAGAAGTTGTCGGATTCACACACGGTTGCAACTTAAGATGCCCACAATGCCAAAACCATCGCATCGCCTTCACAGCGAAAGCTCCACTACTAGAACCCAAAGAAACAGCCAATATACTACTAGGCCTCGAATCAATATACATGACAGGCACAATAACATTCTCAGGCGGAGAATGCACACTAAACAAGGAATGGTTACTCGAAACAATCAAAAGAATAAAAAAGGAAAGAAAGGTTAACATACACGTCGACACAAACGGAACAATCCTAAACCCAACATACATAGACCAACTAGTAAAAAAAGGAATGACACAAATAGGCATAGACCTCAAAGCACTCAAAATAGGGACATTCCAACACATCACAGGCATAAAAGACAAAAAAATCGCCAAAGAATACCTAAAAAATTCGTGGAACGCCACAGAATACATCAACGACAACTACAAAGAAGAAGTATACATAGGAGTCGGCATACCATACAATAAAAAACTAATAACCATAAAAGAAATCAAAAAAATGGGAGAAAAAATCCGCAAAATCAACCCAGAAATCCAAGTCTGCGTACTAGACTATAGGCCAGAATTCAGAAGACAAAATATCAAAAGACCATCATTCAGTGAAATGATCCAAATAAAAAGAATACTAAACAACGAAGGCCTCAAAACAGTCATTGTCCAAACTACACACGGTCACATCGGACCATAAGATGGTGGAAGTGCCATGTTAAACAAAATCATCATCGCAACAATCATAACACTAATACTAACACCAACAATAAAATTTTTCATAGAAAAATATGCTAGATCCACTAACCTCTACACTAAAATTCGTGGAGGCACTCCACGCGGAATCGGCCTGGCACCATTCATTATCCTCATATTATTTTTGCCCGTACCTTACAACCTCTTAGTGGGTATAATGGGTATTTTAGCGTTCATCGACGACATCATAGGACGAAAAAAGATAAAAAACTTAAAAATTGAATGGGGACAATTAGCAAGAGGTATCGGAATAATAACCATTTCAATTGTGGGATATCCTATTATGGGTGCTTCAAGCATCTTGGTAGCTTTGATGATACAACCTTTGAACATTGCAGACATGCAACCAGGAGCTGCCTGCACCACCATAATAATAACCTCAATTTTAGTTATAGTCTTATCATTTTTCAAAAACCAACCAATATACCTCCCCCTTTTACTATTAGTTACTTGTCTTGCATATTCACCCTTAGATTACAAAGGAAAGATCATGATGGGTGAAATAGGTAACCACAGTTATGCCATAGCCCTCGGAATAAGCTTCCACCTCCTCGGGGGATTCGAGACCGTTCTGATGTTTTTCCTACTCACAACATTTATAATAGCCCTAATAAGAAGAAAAAACTTGAAAAAGTATATCCAAGAAAACCTCAGAATCGAAAACCCAACATTAGGCGACTGCTTCATGGATGTTATAAGTGGGGGAGGACTCGGAGACTTGCTAAGACAATTGATACTAAAGGATAGAAAATTCAAGATCAAAAATAGGATTTTAAAAGCCCTAGGATTTAGAAGACTATTTCACAATCCTCACAATATGTGAACCCACGATCAATGGTATTTTCCACCTTTTAAGATAGAAAATAGAAGTCCTAGGCCTATCAGAAAACTGAGAATGAACCCAAGCGATCCAATGTAAGGTATTCCAGGTGCTATGCGAAGTTCTGCTGTTATAACCATGGATGATCCGATGATCAACGCAGAAGCTAATAATGCAAGTGATATTCTATTACTTGAGCGTTCAATTCTCTCTGCTAATTCATCAAGGTTTTTGTGTTCTAATTCTATTTTTATTGTCCCTTCTTCTATTACTTGGAGACCCCTTATGAGGGTTTGGGGGATTTTACCTATCAGATGTTCCAATTGGATAATCTTTTTCATGTCCACTTTGAAAATGTTTAATGGGTTTAAACGGGCTATGATTAACTTCTGAACCATCTCCTGAGCTATTTCTAACCCATTAAATTGAGGATCCAATCTTTCACCTATACTTTCGATCATGCTTATTGCCCTTACAAGGAGTACGAAGTTTCGAGGGATTTTCATCTTGTGTCGTATTAGCATTCTAGGCATTGTAAATTCCTTCATGATATTTCCAATCCTTTGAAGATCCGCCCCATAATATCTTTCTAATAAATCCATTATATCATACTTAAGAGCTTCCTTATCAGTTTCTGCGCTTATTATCCCCATCAACTCAATCTTTTCTATTATACCATTCACATCATAATCTATAATCGAAATTAGCAATTCTATGAGCTTATCTCTGAAATCCTCATCGATGTATCCAACCATCCCAAAATCTATGAAATATAATATTCCACCCTCCTGGATTATAATATTAGCCGGATGGGGATCAGCATGGAAAAATCCATAAATAAAAACCTGTTTAAAATAACATTCAAATCCCCGCTTAGCTATAACCCTCCCATTGAATTTAATTGGCGATCTCAAAATATCTGATAACTTCACACCCTCAACATATTCCATTGTAAGAACTCGAGAAGTGGAATACTCCCTATATACCCTAGGCGCATTAATCATCTCATCATCTGCAAAAAGAGAACGAAACATTTCTATATTATTAGCTTCATTGTAATAATCAAGCTCTTTAAGTATACTCCTCTCAAATTCCTCCACAATACCTGGAAGATTATAATATCTAAGTCTTGGAACATTCCTATCCACAAGCTTCGCAAGGTACTTCATTATAATAATATCCTTACGTATTTTATCCTCTATACCCGGCCTCTGGACTTTAACAGCAACCCTTCTACCATCCCTCAACCTAGCTTCATGAACTTGGCCAACAGAAGCAGATGCAATCGGATCCTCCCTAAAATCCCCAAAAATGTCATTTATAGACCTTTTAAGTTCCCCCTCTATAGTCTCCTCAACTTCCTTATAAGTCAATGGTCTTGCTTCATCTTGTAACTTTGATAATTCCTCTGCAATTTCTTCACCCACTATATCCGGGCGAGTGCTTAACATCTGCCCCAACTTTATAAAAGTAGGCCCAAGCTCCTCAAAGGCCAATCTAAGCCTCTGGGGTGCCGAAGCATCAACTTCCATCTCAGGATCCCTAAAATATAATCTAAATGGCTGGAATAACCTCCTCTTAAATTTGGTTTTTCCAAGGAATTCACCAAACTGATACTTCCAGAATACTCGGATTATTTCCCTAAGTCTCTTTATATCAGGCTTTTCTGGATAAAATTTCATAACCACCAACAAGAAAAATTATATTATAATTTATTATGTAAAGTTTTAGGATAATAGTCATCTCAGCAGTTACAACATAGAGGCCCAATATCTTATCCATTGGATTTTACAAACGAATTATACAAGCTAATCCTTGGGTAGACTTTAAGAGTCTATGAAAAATACCCCCATAATGTGGAGGACCCCTCCATTTGAGGTGAAAAGAAAATGAAAGCACTGTTCATGATCACAGGCCGTGGTATGGGTGGTGACGCTGTAATGGGACTTAATATAGCGCAGAATCTTTCTACTAGAGGCTTTGAATGCGAATTTGCATTAGATCACACAGCACCTGGTATACTATTCAAAAAAAGAAATATAAAATGGCACAAGATTCTGATACCACAAGCCGGAGGCCATGCCGCCACAAAATCTAGCCTATTTAAAGCTGCTTTAAAAGCCCTAAAGGGTACATGGGAAGGTTATAAACTGATAAAAAGGGTTAAACCGGATATAGTGGTTGGTGTTATAGGTGGCGGGGCCGTAATCGGCTGCCTATCGGCTAAATTAGCCAGAGTACCTGCTGTGGGCATCTCAAACACACCAACCGATGCTAGAATATGTAGAATCCTCAATCCAACTATAATGTTACCAGAATCAGGCCTTTTCAAAATCAAAAACATGAAGAATGTTTACAGTTCATACTCTCCAATAGACCCAAAGATCACAATGGGCAACCCTGATAATGCGCTTAAAAATATGCCACCATCATTCAACGAAGATTTTCCAACAATATTATTTTCCTCTGGTTCCTCACTTTTTGAACTAATGGCAAAAGCCGCCAAAAAAATAAGTGAAACTGACATAAAAGCTAATATTATTGTAATAGGCCACCCACTAAAAGATCGCTACGAAAAATACCTTCAAAGTCCTAGGATCATAAACCTAGGATATATAGATTGGGTTCCAGACCTTTACAGTCTTGTTGACCTTGCAGTGTTATCTGATGACGGGGTCATGATACATGAAGCCATAGCATGCAAACTTCCAATAATTGCATTAAAAGGTGTTAAGTATGGTAGATATCATAACATGGCATCCGTGTTCCCTGGCGCCGTTTTTGAAAGCGATTTTAATAATCTCGAAGACACTTTGAAAAAAGCTCTTAAAATGAAAGATGAAATGAAGGAAAAAGCATCCTCTTATAGTGAAAAGGTTATAAAAGCTGGTGACAGAATCGCCAATATAATCATGAAAGTTGCAATGGGGGAAATTTAATATTTTGCAAAGAAACGCATTAACTTGTAAATGACATCAGTCGAAGGGTGAGTTTCTATAAATTTTTCGAAATCATAGGTTTTAAAGCCTAGCTTTAAGAGGAGCGATAGATAAGATACCACATTACGACTTGAAGGGGCTATTGAATAAACTTTTTCTATAGTTCCCGTTTCAAGGTCTACCTGGACCTTACCCAAACCCGTATTACCATCTAAGACTTTCCAGAATGAACCAGGACCCGCAGCTCCTGGTATTTTCCCTTCAACGGATCTTTCTCCTTTTGTTTCTTCCATTTCGATGTAACTTACATCATAGCCTAGTGATATTGCATGTGGGATGTAGGTATAGTCCATCCTTTTTTCTATTCCCGCAGCATTTAATCCTGCTATTGCACCTTCCATGCGAGCCACTGGCGTTGTTCCAATCCCACCAATAACATCACCTGCAGCATAAATGTCTTTGCAACTTGTCTGCATCCTATCATCGACTATGATATTCCCTCTTTCACCTTTTTTAACAATATCTATTATCTCTGAATTGGGGATCATACCTGTAGCCAAGAATGGAAGCCCCTTAAAATACCCTTTGTCTGTTTTAACAGCTCCTCTTTTTATATTTTTTATGGTAGTGTTTGTGTGGATTTCAACATCCTTTAATAGTATTCTAGTTATGTAATCTCTTATTTCACTGTCTATTCTTGCTAGGAATTCTCTTCTGCATATGATATGAACCTTAGATCCCAGTATTGAGAATATGTTGGCTACTTCAGCGGATATAACACCGCTGCCGATTATAATTAAACTTTCTGGGATCTCTTCTAGGTTTAAGATGTCCCGGTAGTTTATGGCGTTTTCACTCCCTTTGATTGGGGGTGTGTATGGTCTCGCGCCTGTTGCTATAATCAGTTTATCATAGTTGAATCTTTCACCTTCTACTTCTACATGTTTATCGTCCGGGACTTTTGCTTCTCCGTATATTACTTCTATCCCCGCATCTTTGGTTTCCTTTTCTGTTATCTTCCTTATCCTTGTGATTGTCCTTTTGATTCCATCTGCTATTTTCTTATATTCTATGTTGTAATCAACTTCAAGTATTTGGTGTTTATTGAGGGTTTTGGCATCAGATAAAAAGTTTGTTATGTCTCTTAATCCGCATATGACCATGCAACCTTGGTTTAGGCATGTGCCGCCTAGGTGATCCTTTTCTATGATTGTAACATCTTCTTCTAGTGATGCTAATTCTAGGGCAGCTGCTCTTCCAGCAGGCCCCCCTCCTATAATGATATTCATAGGATGTGCCCCCATTAGATTTTATCCCATTTAACAATCTTTATAAGTAAGCTGTTTCAAGTATCATATTATAGTGTTATCTGTATATATATGGAGAGGGATTAGCAATGTGTATAGCAGCGCCTGCTCAGATAATAGAGATTGACGAGAAAGAGAATAGTGCAGTAGTTGATTTTGGTGGTGTAAGGCAGAAGGTTAAGCTTGATCTTGTAGATGATGTTAGAGAAGGGAGATATGTCCTTGTACATTCAGGGTATGCTATTGAGGTGCTGTCTGATCAGGCTGCGAGGGAGTCTTTAGAAGCGTGGGATGAACTTTTAAAGGTTCTTGAAGAAGAGAACCTAGATTAGTATATTGAAACTCTTTTCACCCCTTCTATTTTTAAGAATTTTTTGAGGAGATCGCCTGGGATAGGTTTTTCTGTTATAATTGTCAGTTTCGGGTTTTCTTCAAGTTCTGGGTCGCTTGCATGTGCTTGTCTTATACTTATACCCTTTGAGGCTATTAGGGTCGCGGCTTTTGCTAATATGCCTGGGCTGTTGGCGTTTGCTTCTATTTCAACCACTCCAAATTCGAGATTTTTCGCTGTTTCTTTGAGAAGGGCTCCTGCTGGTATTATGTTCTCGAAGATTTCTCTTAGGTCTTTGTCTTGGAGTATGACTTGTGTGGTTGCTCTTATTGTCCTTCTGTCTACGTTAGTGGCTCTTGCAAGTGCCATGTCGCTTATTTCCACGTCTCCACAATATATTTTCCCAGTGGGGTCTACTCTGAGTCCGAGTTCTACGATCTTTTTTGCCACGCTTATTCTTGCAGGGTACTTTTGGAATTTGTGTTTTATTTTTTCCCACATCAAAATCACCAATGTACATTATTATACAGGTAAGATTTAAATAGTACTTTAAAGTATAAGTATTTTGTGCATAGACAACAAGGAGCAATAACCATGCAAGGAAGTGAATATTTTTGGAAAAACCCCTAAAACGTTCAAACTCGACTTAAAAGACCCATTTAAATTATTCAAACAACTATACTACAATAACGATTCTGTTTTTCTCCTAGAATCAATGGAAAGCGACACAGGACTCTCAAGATATTCATTCATAGGATTCAATCCCATCTTAACCATCAGAGCAAGATCAAACATCCTCGAAATAGAAACAAAAGACAACAAAGAAAAAATACACACCAAAAACCCATTTAACATTATAAAAAACTTCCTAAAAGAAAAAAACAAATCCAAAGGCTTCGCAGGCGGACTCGTAGGATACATCTCATACGAATCAGCAAGATTTTTCGACAAAATCCCCATAAAAAACCCCGATTTCCCAGACTTCGAATTTGGCCTATTCCTTGATGGAATAAAATTCAATCATCTAACAGGTAAATGCACCTACATAACACTTTCAGAAAACCGATTAGATCACATAAAAGAAGTCTCAAAGGATAACACCCAAGACCAAAATAAACTCTCATTCAAATACAAAGGAAGAATCTTCTCCAAAGACCAATACGAAGAAATGGTCCTAGAAACAAAAGAAAGGATAAACAAAGGAGAAATATTCCAAGCAGTAATATCAAACGCCCATAAATACAAAATAAAAGGCAACAAACTCCACTTCTACGAAGTCCTGAGAAAAGTTAACCCTTCACCATACATGTACCACCTCAAACTAGGCGAAAGAGAGATCATAGGCTCCAGCCCAGAAATGCTCGTAAGAGTCGAAAACAGGACAGTTGAAACATTCCCCATTGCAGGGACGCGCCCAAGGGGATCTAACGAAAAAGAAGACAAAAAGATCGCAGCCGAACTTCTATCAGATGAAAAAGAATTAGCAGAACACCTAATGCTAGTAGACCTTGCAAGAAACGACATAGGAAAAATCAGTGAATACGGATCAGTCAAGGTCAAAGAGTACATGAGTATAAAAAAATTCTCACACGTACAACACATCTTTTCCCATGTAAAAGGAAAACTCAGAAAAGATAAAACAGCAATCGACGCATTAGCATCAGTATTCCCTGCAGGAACGGTCACAGGAGCCCCCAAAATACGTGCAATGGAAATAATAGATGAAATAGAAAGCACACCAAGAGGTGCATATGCAGGAGCCCTAGGCTACTTCTCATTAAACGGAAATGCCGATTTTGCAATCACAATACGATCCCTCATAACCCAAGGAACCGAAGGGAAAATACAAGCCGGCGCAGGCATAGTATACGACTCAATACCAGAAAAAGAATTCCTAGAATGCGAAAACAAGGCAAAAGCACTCCTACATTCACTCAAAATAGCAGGTGAAAAAAGATGATACTCCTAATCGACAACTATGACTCCTTCACATATAACCTGCACCAACTCATCGGAGAAATCATAAAAGAAAAAAACCTCGAAGAACCCCTTAAAGTGTTGAGAAACGACGACAAAAAGCTCCTAAAGCTCAATAAATCAAAAATCAAAAGCATAATAATATCACCAGGCCCAGGCAATCCCCTAAACAAGAAAGACTTCGGATTCTGCCATGAAATAATCAAAAAATTCAAAAACAAACCAATATTAGGCGTCTGCCTCGGACACCAGGGAATATATGCAACCTTCGGCGGCAAACTACGCTACACAAAACCCACCCACGGAAAAATAACAACAATATTCCACAACAACACCCACATTTTTAAGAATATTCCAAATCCCATCAAAGCCACACGCTACCACTCCATTGCATGTGACCCACTCCAAAAACCACAAGAAATCGAAATAATAGCATGGTCCACAGACGGCATAATCATGGCAATAAAACACAGAAAATACCCAATCTATGGTTTACAATTCCATCCAGAATCGATAGGAACAGACTATGGAAAAGCAATACTTAAAAACTTCCTACTAAATGGGTGAATCCAATGATACTCAAAAAAATAATCACAGAAAAAAAGAAACAAGTCTCTCAAATCAAGACTAAAGAAACAATCAAAGACTTAAAAGACAAAATAAGTGTAAATGAACCCCCAAAAGATTTCAAAAAAGCACTCAATGGAAAATTTTCCATAATATGCGAATATAAAAGGGCATCACCATCCACAGGACCCATATCATCAAAAAGACTAGAAGAAAGTATAAAATCATTTGAAAATGGGGGCGCAGCCGCCATATCAATTATAACTGAAAAAAAATTCTTCAATGGAGACATTAAATACATTAAAACGGCTAAATCAATAACAAACCTTCCAATCTTAATGAAAGATTTCATAATAGACGAATACCAAATATTCCAAGCAAGAGCCTATGGAGCAAGCTCAATACTTTTAATAGCTAACATATGTCCCAACCTAGAAAAATTTATACACTTATCCAAGAGTCTCAACATGGAACCCATCATAGAATGCGAAAATTCCATAGAAATCTACAAAGCCCTCGAAAACGAAGCCGAAATAATAGGAATAAACAACCGAAACCTAAACGACTTCACTATCAATTTCAACAGAACAAAAGCATTTGCACCCCTCATACCCAACGAAAAAATCCTAGTATCAGAAAGTGGCGTGAAAGAACCAGAAGATGTTAAAATACTCCGCGAATACGGTGCAGATGCAATTTTAATAGGAACAGAGCTAATGAAATCAAAAAATCCAAGAGATTTCATAAAAGACCTTTTAATAGCAGGAACTAACACCCCTAAGGGAGGGATCCACAAGTGAATATCAAGATTTGCGGTATAACAAACAGAAAAGACCTCAAACTAGTCAATGATAGAGTAGATTACATAGGATTTATAAACATTAAAAGATCACCCCGCCACCTCCCATTATCCAAAATCATAGAATTGACAACTGACAAAGAAAAAGCCGTACTCGTATTAGAACCAGAAACTCCAGAAGAAGTCATAGAAAAAGTCGAAAAAACAAGCATATCCAATGTTCAACTCCACTCCCTCAAACCATCACAAATAAAAAAACTAAAAATTCAACTCCCAGAGAACATACTACTCATAAAAGCCGTGGGAATCCCGGAAAAGTTATCCCCCAAAAAAAGAAGAGAGATAAAATCCTTCGCCAAAGTCTCAGACGCCATACTATTCGATTACGAACTCCAAGGAAAAACAGGAGGAACAGGAATCCAAATACCAATAGATATAGCATGCCAAGCAGCAGATATCGCCACACAAGCAAAAAAGAGCATAAAACTTTTTCTTGCAGGTGGAATGAACCTCCAAGCTTTAAAAAAGAATTACAAGCTTATAAATTCCCATTTCGATGTTGTAGATTTCAACTCATCCCTCGAAAAATCACCCGGAATAAAAGATCCCACTAAAATCAAAGAACTGCTAGACTACGTTAACAAGGTGATCAAATGATAAAAAATGGTAAATTCGGCAAATATGGCGGAATATTCGTACCAGAACTTTTAATACCCGCATTAGAAGAGTTAGAATCAGCATTCTTCAAATACAAAGATCATAGCAAATTCAACAAAGAACTCGATTATTACCTGCGAGAATTCGCAGGAAGGCCAACCCCATTATATTTCGCATCAAACCTCTCCAAAAAACTAGGATGCAAAATATACTTAAAAAGGGAGGATCTACTCCACACAGGAGCCCACAAAATAAACAACACACTAGGACAAGGACTATTAGCAAAATACATGGGTAAAAAAAGACTAATAGCTGAAACAGGCGCTGGACAACATGGTATAGCAACTGCAGCAGTTGGTGCAATGCTAAAAATGCCAGTAGATGTTTACATGGGAGCTGAAGACATAGAACGCCAAAAACTCAACGTATTTCGAATGGAAATCTCAGGAGCAAAGGTAATACCAGTAAATACAGGATCAAAAACATTAAAGGATGCCATCAACCAGGCAATGAGAGACTGGATAAGCAACATAGAAGACACACACTACCTAATAGGCTCCACAGTAGGCCCACATCCCTATCCCACAATAGTAAAACACTTCCAGAGCATAATCGGAAAAGAAACAAAACAACAAATACTAGAAAAAGAAGGAGAACTACCAGACGCCATCATGGCCTGCGTAGGTGGTGGTAGCAACTCCATAGGGATATTCTCAGCATTCATAGAAGACAATGTAGAACTTATAGGAGTCGAAGGAGGTGGGAAAGGCCTAGAATCGGGCGAACACGGAGCCACACTTTGCAAAGGAACCACAGGAATATTACACGGTTCACTATCCAAAGTACTACAAAATAAAGATGGCCAAATAAAAGAAGCACATTCAGTATCTGCCGGACTAGACTATCCAGGGGTTGGACCAGAACATTCATACCTCAAAGAAATTGGAAGAGTAGAATACGTCGCTATAACAGACTCCGAGGCTCTAAGAGGTTTCCAATTACTTTCAAAATATGAAGGTATCATGCCAGCCCTTGAAAGCGCCCACGCAATAGCCTACATGGAAAAATATGCTAAAAAGCCTGAAAACAAAGGCAAAACAATCATAGTAAACCTTTCAGGTCGAGGAGACAAGGACATGTTCTTAGCAGCCAAACTACTAGGAGTGGAAACATGAAAACGTACCATGAAATGTTCAAAGATCTTAAAGAAAAAAAAGAAGCTGCTCTCATGCCATTCATCGTAATAGGAGATCCCGATTACAAAACTTCATTAAAAATAGCAAAAACCCTAATCAACAATGGTGCAGATGCGCTCGAAATAGGATTCCCCTTCTCTGATCCAATAGCAGACGGTGCAACAATACAAGAAGCAGACACAAGAGCCCTTAAAAATGGAATAACAGTAGACAAGTGCTTCAAATTTCTAAAAAAGTTGAGAAAATCCACACCAATACCTATAGGATTACTTGTTTATTATAATCTCATCTACCAACATGGCGTGGAAAAATTCTACGAAGATGCCATGAAAGCCGGTGTTAACAGCATACTAATCGCAGATTTACCCCCAGAAGAAGCAAAAGAAGCCCTTAAAGCCTCAAAAGAATATGGTATTAATCAAATATTCATCATAGCCCCCACCACCTCAAATGAGAGACTGAAGATGATTTCAAAACATGCATCAGGATTCCACTACCTAGTATCGGTCATGGGAGTCACAGGCGCGAGAAAAAAAGTTAAAAAAAGCACCCTCACCTTCATAGAAAGAGTCAAAAAAAATGGGAAACTTCCAATAATGGTTGGTTTCGGAATCTCCAAACCATCACATATAAAGGAAATAATCAAAGCAGGAGCTGATGGAGCCATCGTAGGAAGCGCAATAATAGATATAATAGCAAAAAATTTGGATAACCGGGAAAAAATCCTCAATGAAATCGCAAAATTCACCAAAAAGATGAAAAAAGCTACAAGGAGGCCATAGATGATAAAATCGAAAGAAGAGGTCGAATTTAATGATATTATCCAGAAAATAACAACAGGCACCAATCTAAAAGAAAAAGAAGCATACAATTGCATGATGGACATGATCCATGGCAGACTCAACGAGATACAAATAGCCGCAATACTAACTTCTTTAGCCACAAAAGGGGAAACAGTCCCAGAGATAACAGGATTCGCAAGGGCCATGAGAGATTCTTGCAAAACTATCAAAACACCTCCAGGAATAGATGTTGTTGACAGTTGCGGTACTGGAGGTGACAGGCTCAAAACATTCAATATAAGCACCGCAGCCGCGATAATAGCAGCATCAGCAGGAGTCCCAATAGCAAAACATGGCAACAGGGCAGTTACAGGCTCATGTGGAGGCGCTGACATCCTAGAAGCTGCAGGGGTGAAAATAGACCTCCCCATCCAGAAAGTAGAACTTTCATTGGAAAAAATAGGGATCACATTCATGTTCGCGCCAAAATTCCACACAGCCACCCGCAATGTAATGCACATAAGAAGAACACTCGGTATAAGGACAATATTCAACATACTGGGCCCATTAACATCCCCTGCAAAAGCTAGAATACAACTATTAGGTGTTTTTGACCCGTCCTATGTGAAACCACTAGCAGAGGTTCTTTCTAGATTAGGTGTTAAAAGGGCGATGGTAGTGCATGGTTTTGATGAAAAAGGCGAACCAGCCATTGATGAGATATCCATAATGGGCAAAACATACACAGCCTTCCTAGATAATGGTAAAATTCAGATAAAAAAATTATATCCAGAGGACTTCGGATTAGAAAATGGAGAATCAGAATCGATAAAAGCAGCGCCCACAACCCACGAAAACCTCAAAATATTCCTTTCAGTTTTAAAAGGTAGAAAAGATTCAAAGGCGGATAAAACGCGATTTGATATTACTCTCGCGAATGCCGGTGCCCTCATTTATCTCGCAGGGAAAGCTAAAAGTTTCGAAGATGCTGTGGAAATAAGCAAGGAATATGTTAAATCAGGAGCGGCCTTGGAAAAATTGAAAGAGTTTGTGAAATTTACAAGGGATGGGCCCGCTGGGATTTGAACCCAGGACCTCACGGTTATCAGCCGTGCGCTCTAACCACCTGAGCCACGGGCCCTACCTAATGACTTTTTTGCATTCTAGTATTTTCTCTTATAAATCTTTTACTATGAAGTGCGTTGATGGAGTATTAATAGCTTTTTCATCTCATTTAGTGTTTCTTTAAACTCTATGTTTTGGATTATGTATAGTGTGCATCCTATTATGGCAGCGGATATCATCATTGATATCCTTAACATTTCTATGTGTTCATTTAAAGTTTTTATTGTATCTTTTATCCTCTTTTTCGCGTCAAGTTTTCTTCTCAATAATATAAGTTCTGGGGGCGATTCTATAAGTATTATGAGGGAAGGTTTTATGATTTTAACGGGTAAAGATAATATGTACCCTATAGGTGATTGGTCAAGGCCATGTAAGTCTACTATGGCTCTTTTTTGCTTTTTTATTTGTAGTGCGGTTTCTCTCCATATTTGATGTTGTATCTTTATCGGGAGTGAGAATAGTTCATCTTCTGTCTCTGCGAGGTTTTTTTCCCTTGCAATTTTTAACATGAGATCTCCATAATTTATATGGGGATAGTCTACTTTCTCTGATAGTTTTTTACATAGACTGGTTTTACCCACGCCTGGTACTCCAACCACGCTTATGAGGTCTTTTCTCCTTGGCATTTATAACTTGTTTACCATTTCTGTGATCGCATCTGCCATTAGATGTCCTGCTATGATAATCTCGGCCCTGTCGATCCCTTCAACTTCTTCTACCATGTTCTTCGCATCCATGGCCATTCTAGCTGCGCTCATGCAACCTGGATTGGTTGGTCTTATGGTTATCTTTGCTATTGTCTGGTCTCTCTGTTCTATTTCAATGTTCTCGACAAGTCCCATGTCCATTATACTTATACCCATGTGTGGATCTGTAACTTTTGCTAAAGCTTTCTTTATTTTCTCCATAAGATCATCTGCCATTATATTACCTCTAATTATGATTTGATGATAGGGTTGATTTTTTTCTAATCTTTATCATAGTTTGGCATTTAAATAGTTTATTATTTGGTTCTGTGACGTATTTTAACGGCTACCCCATATTCTGCTTTTGTCATTTCTTCTCCGTTTAGGATGGCTTTACCGACTCCGACGAGTTCTTCTTTTCGTGTTATTATAACTTCATCCCCTGGTATTATACTAGGATCCGCATCCACCACTCCTGGTGCGAATAGTGTGTTTGAATCTAATCTGAAATCTATTTCAACCCATTTAATCTTTAAATCTGCTAGTAGGCGCCCTCCATGGAGCGTAGGCACATATAATCCTCTGTCCATCATTAAAGTGTGGAGATGGTTATTATCTTTGTCTAGGATCATTTTGTTATATCTTCCCTTTATCTTGAAATCTTCGGGTATTATGTTAGCTCCCTTTTTGCCAAATTGATACTTTGCTATGGATTTTAACCCGTTTAAAAATTTTATACGTTGAGGTATTTTTTTATAATCTCTTATACTTTTTTTAAGGTTTTCCATGGACTTTTTAGATGTTGGTTTACCGTCGATGCAAGTGAACTTACATTCATCAAGATACTCTTCACAGACTTCCCTGTAACCGTCTGTTACATGAGCTATAACATCCTTATCCTCAACATAGTCCCTCAAAACCTCCCCTGTAATCTTTTTTTCTTCCCAGGACCATTTACCTGTTGTTGAAACATCATAGGATGAAATAGGATATGTATTTTCCATCTCCCTTGGACAGATAGCAAAGGGTGATGTTAATATCACTTCTTGGATTCTGCGAGTAACCCTCCTGAATATCTGATGAGACTTAGAAGTTGAATAAGGTTTCTTCATACTACAAGGTAATATTACCACTGCTTCCCCAATAGGTTTGAGGAGTTTCATTCTTTCCCGCCAACGGACGGCTTCAGGACGATAAAGGGACTCTTCAATGGAACATTGCACTCTCATCATCCTATGAACCCCCAGGTATTGAACCATCCAACCATTTTATACCTGCAAGCTCTGCAAGTCCCTTCTTAAAGGAGAATAGATCAGAACCATCTAACAATTTAATATCATCTTTACCAGTTATCCGTGCGAAATCTGCAATTTCACCAGTAGCAACCTTTATAAAGTTTTCCAGCCTCGTGACTGCCTTTTCAAGGTCAAACTGTTTCATTAAATGGGGATCATGTGTTGTTATGCCAGTAGGGCACATTCCAGTATGACATAAACGGTGTTGTTCACAATTAAGGGCTATGAGGGCCGCAGTACCAATATAGATGGCGTCAGCGCCCAATGCTAAACATTTTGCCATGTCAGCTGAAGTTCTAATACCGCCACCAGCTATAAGAGAAACTTTTCCCCTTTCTTCTTTGATTATTTGAGCCGCCCTTGGAAGCGCGCTAATGAGCGGAAAACCTACGTTATCCCTTATATGCGTGAAAACTGTGCTAGTACCCCCACCAAAACCGTCAATACTTATGAAATCAACGCCACAATCAAGGAGTAACCTAATATCCTCTTCTATATCCCCACATCCTATTTTAGCCCCAATCGGGGCGCTAGGATTAACTTCACGGAGCCATTCAATCTTCTCCTCTAGTTCTTTAACATTTTTTATATCAGGATGCCGAGCCGGTGAATACGCTCCCTCACCCCTTTTTATCCCCCTTATCCGCGCCACATCCGAACTTATCTTTTCAGGGGGCAGATAACTCCCTTTACCAGGATATGCCCCCTGCCCAAATCTTATTTCTATGGCAGCAGCATTCTTTATAATATCCTTGTTTAATCCGAATCTTCCAGTTGAATATTGTAGAATGAGCTGGGATGATGCAACTTTCAACTCATATTGGAGTACTCCCCCTTCACCTGTATTATAGGCTATCCCTGTTCTTTTAGCTGCAAGTGCAATGGCCTTTTTGGCCTTTTCTGATATTGCACCATAGCTCATACCACTTATTATGATGGGTGAATTGACTTTAAGCGGTTTTTTAGCCCTTGGACCAACTGTAACCTTTGTGTTAACTTTTTCATCCCCATTTAATGGCATTCTATGAATTTGTGCTGGTATGAAATTTATATCATCGAATGTATAAGGTGGTTTTTTTGGCGAGCCCATTGAACCTATGACGTTTTTTCCCTTTGACATTATTTTAATCTGGATGATCTTTTCATAGTCACTTGGATCTTCCCCTTTTTTCTTCCGACGCATGAAAATGCGCTCATCACCTATAAGATCCTTATTACAGAAATAAAGACCTTCTAAGTTTTTCTCATAGTATACTGGGCATGATGCGCAAAGGCATCCCCTTTCATGTACCTCGAATTGGCTGTTACCCTCAAGGCAATATAATGATTCTCCATGTAAAGGATAACTTGGACAGTGTGGGCAAAGACAATCCTTATTTGACAATTTCACCCCCCCACTAGGGAGAATTTAAAGTTTAAGTTCCCTGTGCAATTTTTTAAGCCTTTCTATTGCGGGATGATTTTCTCCTAGCTTACTTTTCCATTTTTTTAATACAAATGATATGTCTACTTCTTCCTCCCCATTTATAAGATTATCAGCATGTGCAACTATCTTTTCTTCTAGGGTAATGGGAATATAATCCTTTGGGGGTAGGCCTAATAATATTGCTTCATCCTTTGGTATGCCTGCCCCTATATGCCTTTCAACTATCTTTATTATATTCTCGGGGTATCCTCTCTCTTTGAGGATTTTAGCCCCTATTATCCCATGTTGAATGCTGTTGGTTTTGCATCTTCCTATGTCGTGTAAAAGGGCGGCTTCTCTGATTAGAGTTCTGTCAACTTTAAAATTCTTGGATATTTCAAGCGCTTTTTCAGCCACTTTTTTAGAATGGTTTATAACCCAGTGGGGGCAGCCGACTTCTTTAAGTAGGCGGATACTCAAAAAGTCACCTAAAAATCCGTTTTAAGAATAAGATCTGAAATTGAAGGGCACTTCAGAACCGTTATTTTCATATAGTCTCAGTTCTTTTTTGATTTCTTGTATTATCTCTGAATTGTCCATATATTCAAGTTTCTCATGGCATTCTGGGCATCTGAAATTGTTTTCAACAGCTTCATCAAAGGTGTACCTGTAATGGCCGTTTTTGCATGCGAAAAACATATTATTTTCTTCGAATGCTAGGAGTTCTCTCAAGTTTTCTACGATCTCACGGTTTCTTTTCTTCATTATCTTCTCGAGCTTCTCTGATTCGAATTTCCAAGTGTAAGTGTACCATTGAGTTTCGGGGTCCTTACTCCTTTTGTAACTTGCTATCCCAGCATCATAGAGTTTATATAATATTCTGCGGACTGTGTTCAATTTTAGGTGGGTTTTCTCGGCTATCTCCTCATCAGTTATACTACCCCTCATCAGACACTCAACTACTGGCACACCCTCCTCTTCATTGACTATTTCATGGATCAACTCTTGTATTAATGTATTATTAATCAAGCAAACTCCCCCTGGCACTTTGAAAATAACCTAGTAAAAAAATTTACGCTGCTATTTTTCTTGTAATCTGGCAGTACTACTCTTAGGATTTGTATGTAATCTTATGAAACTAATATTATATAAACTTATATATAAAAGAAAAATGGAAGTTTTTAAATATTGGTATCCTCTACCGGAATAAGTCTACCAATAGCATCAGAGGATTGAACCCTTACCCCCCCCACATTGCTAAAATTAAAAATGAGTTTCCATGTTTAATAGGGTTTTACAACGGTATTCAAACATCACCGAAAATAGCCCCCCTAGGGGATTAAATTTCTCTGATTATAAGTGCAGGCACATGTTCAATTGATTCAAGACTTCTAATAGTTATTTTATCTTTTTCCTCTTTAAATATTCTCTCCATATCATAAACTGTTTCAATATGTTCTTCACGGTTTTTATGATAATTTTCTGCAACTTTAGCTATCTCAAGTATCATATCTATGCTAATCCTTTTTGAAGCTGCAATTGGTGTTGGTAATATTGTATTTGAGAATCTTCCAAGAAGATAACCCCAAAATCCAGTATCAGACTTTATACCATCGACAGCACAAGGCAAAGGAGTGAAATAACATCCCATCAACTTATAAGTAGCATCAGTATCGATTATAATAACGGTAACATCCTTCCCATAACCATCCTGTATGTTTCTGGCAATATCCTCCGAGACGCCCCTAGGATTCTCTGGTAAAAGAGCTACCAAAGTCCCTGGAAGATTACTCAAATCAATACCAGCCTCAGAACCAGGCTTCAAAGCATGCTTAATACCATAATATCTGAGCACAACCTCCTTATGAGCCCTAGCTTCCTTTGGAAGTCTTCTCAAATTTCTTATCGTCCTCTTTTTCACCCCAAACAATGGCCCCAGAAGATAACCCCAAATATATTTAGACCATACCTCTGCAAGTAAAAAAGCTAAAAAAGATGGTTCATACTTTGATTCGTCAACTATACGCCCCTGTGATATGGCAACTGGCGTCTCAGAAATTACAAGATAATCCCCATCCTCAACCATCGGACCAGCCTTATCTATAAGCTCATCCAAACCCTCATTAGGCCTTATATACCCAGTTTTCACTGGAATTACCTTATATTTACCCATGGAGGATCATCTTCCCAATTTTATAGGGGGAGCCCATACTTTCAAATCAATCCCCTCTATAAGGGCCCTTTCACCCTCCAACTGCACTATGACCCCAGAATGTACCTTCTGCATCATACAATGATGGGGTATGAAACGGACAGTATCACCCACAGAAGGTAATCTACCCTCTATTATACCCTCAAATCCGCTAACAAGACATATTCCAATCTCTTTGAATTCAAAATCTTTATCAAGCCTATGACATGGACCCACTATATGAACAGTGATAAGTCCATGACTTTCATCTATTATCTTCGCAAAATGGGTTATAGGACAACCAAGGGGCCTGTAACGGATCACTTCCCCACTTTTAAGTCTTTCATTTGTAAAGGGGTAAAGTATTTCACGGCAAGAACTTTCACCTGGGAGCGGTTTCAATATAAAATCGGCCTCATAACCATCTAGTAGACCGATTATCACCTTCTCTTCAGGTGTTATTTTCTCCTCTTTGAGTAATCTTTGAAGCTCTTCAAGGTTTTTTGCGAAAATCTCCTGGTATAAGAATCTGCAGTCTTCGAGTTTAGCATATCCTCTTATTAGGGCTCCTCCAAATTCATCACATCTGGCATAGCCACATATACCACAATTAAAACCGGGAAGGAGTGAAATAATTTCTTCTTTAATCGAATTTTTCTCCATCATCATAGAAACCTCTCACAAAAGATATAACTATCTTTTCGAAAACCTTGGAATGAAATTTTGAGAATTTTCGACTCTATTCTCCTTGGTATGTTTGGAATCCATCTATCCTTCGGAGTATTCCCCTATGATGTTTCTTGTTAACCCTTGTTTCACCCACACATAACGTGCATACCGCAAGTGGGGCGGAGTGCCTGAGTTTTTCGCTTTCAAGGGAAACTTCTGGACTTTTAACCATCTCCTCTGCCAATTCTAAGCATCCCTGGCCGCTTAGCCCATTAGCCTCTATTATCTTAGCATTAGGGTTTACTTCGAGTATCCTTTCCCTGAATATTTCACGTTCAGCCTGTGATATCATATCCCCTTTAGTTACCACTACAATATCCGCTGTTGAAAGGAATGGACCAACCTTTAATGGCGTGTTAGGCCCACTCGTAGCATCTATGACGCATACACCTAAACAGTTCTTTGTATATGGTGCGCATCTATGACATAAACCAGCAGTTTCTATTATAAGAAAATCTGAATTGTTCCCTTGCGCCCAGTCTATCATATCCTCTATGTTGTATATCGCATAATGGTCTGGGCACATGTCCATTGATAGGCCTACAAGGGTTGGTACGCCTATTTTTTTAAATTTTTTATCATCGTCAGTGTAAAGGCAGTCAATTTTAACAACTGATGCTGTGAAATTATCCCTCATAAGACTTTTTAAAACATGAACTAGGACTGCTGTCTTCCCGGAACCAGGAGTCCCCGCCACTATAACCATTCTCATCCTCATTTAACCCTCCACTAGCTGGTTAAACCCCTAAGTTGTATATCTTCTATGATCTCACCGTGTCTTACCTTGTCCCTTAAGTTGAGGAGTAGATCGTCTATCTTGCTAAGTTCCTTTGAGAGTTCCTTTTCATGAGGTGTAGTTGTAACTATTTTTTGCATGCCACCATTTTTCATGACGATCCTTTTATCTGTCATAAGGGCAAGGATAGGATCATGAGTGACTACCATAACAATCTTACCATGCCCCGAGAGAACCTCCAACGCCTCATGTTTCCTTATACCAGCATTTTCTATCTCGTCGATGAGTACTATCGGAGAATCACTTATTATAGCCACGTCAGCCACCATAAGGGCCCTTGATTGGCCTCCACTTAATATTGTCAAGTCATGGCTCTTTTTTATGGGTTCGCCTGTTAATGTGTTAGCCAATTCTATAACCTTGTTTACGCAGGATTTGTGGGCACCTCTACATTTAGCATGAAGTGTCAAAAATTCGCCTACTGTCATGTCGGCCAAAAAGTTCATATTCTGTGATAATTGAGCTACCATCTTCTTACGTGGGTTGGTACGATCTTCGTACGTTGGTTCCTTATCATTTACTAGTATTTTCCTCCTGGAGAATGTATCCCTTTGGGCTAATTGTTCAATATCAGCTATTAGTGAACTTTTACCGCTGCCTGTGGGGCCTACTACACCGAATATTTCGCCCCTATTTATATCGACTCTTCTGACGGGTTCTTTTTTCCCAAATTTATCATAGCCGCCTAATATTGTCACCTTTTTTATCATTAGAGCTTCACCTTTCCTAGAGTATCCCCTCTAAGCCCTCTTCGCATGCTTTCAAGGGAAATAACATCCTCTGGTGGTATGTTACCAAGGTTAGCATTGGGCCCTATCTTTAGAATGAAGTAGACTTGTTGATTTTTTTGTGGAGCTTCCCATATCAACTTTTCCACTGGTAAATGTGCTATAAGATAGTCAACTTCATCTTCTTTAACCTCACCTCTTTCATCATATACTCCAATGTTCTGGCCACTTTCTCTGGCTTCTATCAAAACCTTTTCAGCACCTGCTTTAAGATCATCTTTCACAGATTTTACCCTTTCCTTGAGACTTATTATTTTATCCTTCTTTGGATCTTTTTTACCAACCTCTGAAATCACTTTGAATCCGTGATCTATTGTATCCTCTATTATCTTGGTTTTCTCTTCCCTTGGCAAGTCTATTGAACCATCTGATATTTCAAGGTATTTGAAGCCGAGTTCTTCAGCTTCATGGAGATATTCCTCGAATTTACCCTGGATATATGCTATTTCAAAGAGTGTACCTCCAGGGTGTGCTTCAACCTCATGATCTCTATAAATCCTGATTTTTTCTTTTATAATATCTTTATCACATAAGCTTATAATACCCCATCCAAATTTTACAAAATCTAAATGTTCACCAGCTATCTTCAAAAAATCTTCTACCATGCGGGGGCCTAAACCCTTATCTAACATCATGGTAATACCTCTATTATATTGTTCTCTTATCCTGGCTGGTGCTAAAAAATTAAAAGCGTGCATTATACTTCACCTTATCTTCATGGGTCAGGGGGGTGATATTGGCCTAGTGGATTAAATAATATAGCTTGTCTAATATAAAGTTATGGTGATTTCTATGATAAAGAGTATATGTTATTTTGAGACTCCAGGCCCGGAAAATACTGATAAACTATTAAAACTTGTTAAAGAGAGATCAGAGGAACTTGGCATAAATAATATAATTGTTGCATCCGTTTCTGGTAGAACAGCCCTCAAATTATCGGATATATTAACTAATGCGGATATTGTGTGCATCACCCACCATGCAGGTTTCAAAGAAAAGGGAAAACTAGAAATGGATCCTAAAATAAAGGATAAATTGACAAAAAAGGGTATAAAAGTGTACGCAGGATCCCATGCATTAAGTGGTGTTGGCAGGGGGATTTCCAACAGATTCGGTGGTGTCACACCAGTTGAAATAATGGCAGAAACCCTCCGCATGGTCTCCCAAGGATTCAAAGTTTGCGTCGAAATTACTATAATGGCTGCTGATGCAGGCCTCATACCCATGGACAGAGAGATCATAGCAATCGGTGGCACCGCACAGGGGGTTGACACAGCCCTAGTCATTTCACCAGCACATATGAACAATGTCTTCGACCTCAGAATACATGAAATAATCGCAATGCCCCGCCCCTGAACCATCCCTTTAACTTCCAAAGTGGATAATAAAAACCTTTACTCATGAAAACTCATAATATAGAGCATAATTGGGAATCATCAAATTAGATGGAAAAAATAGAATAACGTTAAACTTATATATACCTACATCGAATAATAGACAACTATAATCAAAATCAATGATAAAAGCTCCACTAAAAAGTAGGGCAAATACCATAACATTCACTTACATTCAAAAATTCCAAAATTTGGGTTGAAACCCTATAATCCTCCTCATCCCGTCTTGGGCGAATGGGCATCCCCATGATCAAGACAGGATTTCCAAAAAAACCTTATGTGGGGGTAACAATTGAAATTTATTAACGAGGCCATAAAAGAGGATATTATAAAAAATAGAAAGCCAGCTCCTACACCAATAGACGAAGATCTCAAGGAGCTAATAAAAGAAAGTCGGGCGAAAATATATGTCGTAGGAACTGGTGGAGCAGGGAATAACACCATAACCCGTTTAAACGAGATAGGAATAGAGGGAGCGGAGACCATAGCCATCAACACTGATGCACAGGACCTCTATTACACTATTTCTTCCCGTAAACTTCTAATAGGGAGAAGTATATGCAATGGTCTTGGAGCTGGTGGCATTCCAGAAATTGGGGAAGAATGTGCAGAGGAAAGCGAAGACGAGATAAGAAGAGAACTTGAAGGAGCAGACATGGTATTTGTGACCTGCGGACTGGGTGGGGGTACAGGCACTGGTTCCGCACCAGTAATATGTAAGTTATCAAAGAAGATAGGAGCCCTGACAATTGCAGTAGTAACATTACCATTCAGTGCAGAAGGGCTTAAAAGAAGGGAAAACGCGGAGATGGGCTTGGAAAAGCTCCAAAACGCTGCTGACACCGTTATTGTTATCCCCAATGATAAACTCCTAGAAGTTGCACCCAACCTACCTATCAACAAAGCATTTATGGTAGCTGACGAAATCCTAGGCCGAGCAGTTAAAGGTATAACAGAATTAATTACGAAACCAGCCCTTGTCAGCCTAGACCTCTCAGATGTTAAAAGTATAATGAAAGGTTCAGGAATGGCGATAATAGGAATGGGCGAATCAGAATCAGGAGACAGGGCACTAGAATCAGTCCATGAAGCCCTTAACAGTCCACTACTCGATATCGACATATCCAATGGTAAAGGCGCCCTTATAAACATAGCAGGAAGCTCAGACCTCACATTACAGGAAGCCGAGAACATAGTCCAAGTAGTCGCCGAGGAATTAGACCCAGATGCGAACATAATCTGGGGAGCTCAAATACAGGATGAACTCCAAAACATGATAAGAACAACCATAATAGTCGCAGGAGTAAAATCCCCATACATTTACGGTTCTCCAACCGAAAAGGAGACCATAAGCGAAAAGAAAAAAGAGAAGAAGTCTATCGACGATTCGGCACTAGAAGAATTTATAGATGGTGTATTCTAAACCACTATTTTAAATTGGTAGCGAAGAATTTATAAGTCCCCCAAAATATACTAAGTAATATCATAGAATTTTAATCCTCTTTTTTAACAATTTACGGAGTAGGGATAATCATGGGTTATAAAGAATCTATTCTAGAGTTTATAGAAAAATCAAGGAGAGTCCTAAAGGTTTCAAAGAAACCAGAGAGAGAAGAATACTTCACCGTAGCTAAGGTCACAGGAATAGGCATAATAATAATCGGAGTAATAGGCCTTATAATCACGCTCCTGACACAAATTTTAGGTAGATAAAACATATTAGGTTGTGTATCCCAATGGAAAATAAAAATGCCATCTATGCCCTGAAAACTTCAGTGGGCCAAGAAAAAAACGTGGCAAGGATGCTAGCAAGAAAAGTTAAAACAAGTGGGATGGAAATAAACGCCATCCTAGCACCAGAATCCCTGAAAGGATACATACTAGTGGAAGTATCGGGTAAACTGGATATCAGGAACCCTGCATTAAGGGTGCCCCACCTAAGGGGTATAGTAGATGGTGAAAAACCCATAGACTTTGATGAGATAAGAAAGTTCCTCAAACCAGAACCTATAATATCATCCATCAAAAAGGGTAGTATAGTCGAACTTATATCAGGACCCTTCAAAGGAGAAAGGGCAAAGGTTATACGCATAGATGAATCAAGGGAAGAAGTAGTCCTAGAATTAATAGAAGCAGCCGTGCCAATACCTGTAACAGTTAAAGCTGACCAGATACGTATAATACAAAAGGAGGCTGATTAATTGGCTAAAGAGACAATTGAGATCCTCATAGATGGTGGTAAAGCCACACCAGGACCGCCATTAGGCCCTGCCCTCGGACCATATGGCGTCAACATGATGCAAATTGTCGATGAAATCAACAAAAAAACAGCAGACTTCAAAGGGATGAAAGTCCCCGTGAAAATCACCATAGACACTGAAACCAAAGAATTTGAAATCCAAGTAGGAACACCACCCACAACAGCTCTAATAATGGCAGAACTAGGCATTGAAAAAGGATCAGAGGATCCTGGGATGGACAAAGTCGCGGACCTAACTATTGAACAAGTCTTGAAAGTAGCTAAAATGAAATTCGATTCACTACTTGCAAAAGACTACAAGGGCGCTGTTAAAGAAATATTAGGGACTTGTGTGAGCATGGGTATAACAGTAGAGGGCAAAGACCCCAGAGAAGTCCAGAAAGAAATCGACAAAGGAACCTATGATAAACTACTAGAAGAATCCACACCATAAATATAATATACTATAAAAAGCAAAACTTTAGATTTACAATAACTTTTATTTTCTCGGGAGGATAATAAAATGAAACAAGAGATACTAGAAGCGGTGAAGAAGGCTAAGGAACAATCCAAGCCGCGGAACTTCACACAGTCAATCGACATAGTCATAAACATCAAAGACCTAGATGTGAACAAACCAGAGAACAGATTTGAGGAAGAAGTTTCACTACCACACGGCCGCGGCAAAGAAGTTAAAATAGCAGTCATCGCAGATGGAGAATTAGCCCTACAAGCAAAAAAAGCCGGCGCAGACCTCATAATAACAAGAGATGACCTGGAAGAACTTGGAAAAAACCGTAAAAAGGCGAAAAGATTAGCTAACGAATATGAATTCTTCATAGCACAGGCAGACCTCATGCCACTCGTAGGCCGATTCCTAGGACCAGTACTAGGACCCAGAAAAAAAATGCCTAAACCAATACCAGCAACAGCAAATCCAGCACCACTCATAAAAAAACTCAGAGACACCGTCAGAGTAAGGGTAAAGGACCAGCCATTAATACACACAACCGTGGGGACAGAAAAAATGGACGATGAAAAAATAACAGAAAACATTGAATCCATACTTGATGTACTTGACCGTAACCTCGAAAAAGGCAGAAAACAAGTAAAATCCATGTACATAAAGACAACCATGGGGCCGGCAGTAAAGGTGATCTAAAATGGCTCATGTAGCTGAATGGAAAAAACAAGAAGTTAAAGACCTTACAGAACTAATAAAAGGTCATGAGGTTATAGGTATAGTTGACCTTTCAGATATACCCGCAAAACAGTTACAAAAAATGAGACAGAACCTCCGTGAAAAAGCAAAAATTAGAATGTCCAGAAAAACCCTAATCTCACTAGCACTGGACAGAGCAAACAAAGAAAAGAAAAACATAAAAGAATTGAACAATACCCTAGAAGGCCAACCAGCCCTCATAGTCAGCAACATGAATCCTTTCAAATTATTCAAAATACTTGAAAAGAGTAAAACTCCATCCCCTGCAAAACCAGGGGCAATAGCACCCCAAGATGTTATAATACCCAAGGGAGATACCGGTTTCGCCCCGGGGCCAATCCTTGGGGAATTACAACAACTAGGAATACCCGCAAGGATAGAGAAGGGTAAAATAGTTATAACAGAAGATCACACCATATTAAAAGCAGGGGATGAAATATCCCCAAAAGTTGCTGAAATTTTAAACCGTTTGGATATACAACCATTGGAGGTTGGTATAGACCTTAAAGCCGCATATGAAAACGAAACAATTTATACATCCGATATTTTAACAATTGATGAAAACAAGACAATAGCTGATATTAAAAAGGCATTTTCACAAGCCTTCAATTTGTCAATTAACGCACTAATCTACACCAGAGAAACAATACCATACATCATACAAAATGCAGCTTCAAAAGCTTTCAACCTAGCCTATAATGCTGCAATACTCACACCAGAAACAGCCGAACCATTAATGGCCAGAGCATATGCACAGATGCTTTCATTAGCAGCGAAAATCGCCCAAAATAATAAAGAAGCCCTTGATGAAGAGTTACTAGAAAAGATAACAACCAAAACCAGACCCAAAACCGAAAAAGAAAAAGAAGAAGAGGAAGAGGAAGAAGAAGAGGAAGAAGAGGAGGAAGAAGAGGAAGCAGCCGCTGGTCTAGGCGCCCTCTTCGGCTAAAATTTACCAATATAATATAAAATAATTCTGAGGTGATCATATGGAATATATATATGCAGCAATGCTATTACACACTACAGGCAAAGAAATAAACGAAGAGAACGTGAAAAAAGTGCTAGAGGCAGCTGGAGCAGAAGTCGATGATGCCAGGGTAAAAGCTCTGATAGCAGCATTAGAAGAAGTCGACATCGAAGAAGCAATGGAAACAGCAGCTGTAACCCCATCAGCAGGAGCACCAGCAACCGAAGCTGCAGAAGAAAAAGAGGAAGAGAAAGAGGAAGAGGAAGAAGAGGAGGAAGAAGAGGAGGAAGAAGAGGAAGCAGCCGCTGGTCTAGGCGCCCTCTTCGGCTAAAAGGTTCTTCTTCCCCCCCTCAAAACCTTTTTTTAAATTCACACACTACTTTTTCTAAAATGAAAAACATTAAAGATTACCATGTCCCACCAATTAAAAAAACTCGGATATGAAAAAAAGAAATGTAAATCGTGTGGGAAATACTTTTGGTCTATAGATGAGCGTGAAACATGCGGAGACGCCCCCTGCGACCCATATACTTTCATCGGGGACCCGCCAACGAAGAAAAAATACGACCTATACAAGATTCAGAACACCTTCATCCAATTCTTCAAAGAAAGAGGCCACGAACCCATCAAAAGATACCCAGTACTTGCAAAACGTTGGAGAGACGACGTATTCCTAGTAGGAGCATCCATCTACAACTTCCAACCATGGGTAACATCAGGGATGGTTAAACCACCAGCAAACCCACTAGTAGTCGCCCAACCCTCAATAAGATTAAACGACATAGACAACGTAGGAAGAACAGGAAGACACTTAACCTGCTTCACCATGGGAGGCCATCACGCATTCAACTCCCCAGAAAACCAGATCTACTGGGAAAATGAAACAATAAAATACTGTCACGATTTCCTAAAGCACATTGGCATAAACCCCAAAGAGGCGACATTCATAGAATCATGGTGGGAAGGTGGAGGAAACGCAGGACCTTGCTATGAAGTCTGCGTAAGGGGTGTTGAACTCGCAACTCTCGTATTCATACAATACGAGATCCTACCAGATTCCAAGAAAAAGGAGATCCCATTAAAGATCGTTGACACAGGCTACGGACTCGAAAGATTCGCATGGATATCTCAAGGAACCCCAACAGCATACGACGCATCATTCGGCCCAGTAATCCAGAGACTAAAAGAACTAGCATCAATAGAAGTCAACGAGGAAATACTAAAAGAAAACGCCCAAGTCGCGGGTATGATGGACATACAAACATACGCAGACCTTAAAACCCTCAGAAGGAGGGTGGCAGATAAACTAGGCATCCCGGTGAAAGAATTAGAAGCATCAGCAAAGCCAATGGAATCCATTTATGCAATAGCAGACCATACAAGGTGTTTAGCATTCATGCTAGCAGATGGCGTGATCCCATCAAACGTTAAGGAAGGATACCTAGCACGTCTAATAATAAGACGCGCCATCAGACTACTGGACGAACTACACTTGAAAGAATCATTAAAAGACATAATGGAAATCCAAATAGACTTCCTAGAACCACAATACCCCGAAATAAGAGAACACCATCAACACATAATAGACATAATAGAATTAGAGGAAAAAAGATACAAAAAGACCATCCAAAAGGGTGAAAGGATAGTTAAAAAGACAATAAAACACTTCAAAAAAGAAGGAAAAAAGGAAATACCAGTCAAAACCCTCATAAAACTCTACGACTCCCATGGCATACCCCCAGAGATAGTGAAAGAAATATCAAACGCCCAAAATTTCAAATTAAGAATCCCAGACAATTTCTACACACTCGTAGCCCAAAAACATGAAAAAGAAGAAGAAACAGAAACAACCCCTATAAAATTAGATTATCCCCAGACAAAACTATTATTCTACGAAAACCCAAACGAAACAAAATTCAAGGCCAAAATAATAGGAATACATGAAAACGGGATAATACTAGACCAAACACTATTCTATCCAGAAGGTGGCGGCCAACCATCAGACAAAGGAATGCTAAAAATAGGAAAAAGCAAATTAAAAGTTGAATATGCAGAGAAAATCGGGGACATAGTACTCCACAGAACAAACGCAGATAAAATTCCAAGAAAACTCATAGGCAAAACAGTCGAGGGAACTATCGACTGGGAAAGAAGAATGGCACTAACCAGAAACCATACAGGAACACACCTTATAGTAGCCGCGGCACGCCAAGTCCTCGGAGACCACATTTGGCAGACAGGAGCCCAGAAAGGCATCAAACAATCAAGAATAGACCTATCACACTATAAGCGGATCAAAATAGATGAAATCGAAAAAATAGAAGAACTAGCCAACAAGTACGTGATGGAGAACATCCCAGTCAAAACCAAATGGATTGAAAGAAACCTAGCCGAAAAAAAATACGGTTTCATATTATACCAAGGTGGAGTAGTACCCGGCAACAAGATAAGAATAGTTAAAATAGGCGAAATTGACGTGCAAGCATGTGGAGGCACACACGTACCCCAGACAGGAGACATAGGACCCATAAAAATCAACCGCACAGAAAGAATACAAGACGGAGTTGAAAGAATCGAATTTTCAGTAGGAGAAGCCGCAATAAAACAAATACAAAATATCAACCGCCTACTAATTGAAACCTCAAAAATATTCAAAGTACCAGTAGAACAACTCCCCAGAGTCTCTGAAAGATTCTTCAAAGAATGGAAAGCATTCAAAAACGAAATAAAACGTCTAAAAGAGGAAATAGCACTCCTAAAAATAGAAAAACTCACAGAAAAAACCCAGAAAATCGACAACCTATTATTCATAGGCGAAATTGTCGACGCAAAAATGGATGAAATGCAAGAAATGGCACTAAAACTCACAGAAGACAAAAAAATAGACATAACCATACTCCTAAACAATGATGGGAAAATCGTAGGAGCATCATCTTCAAAAGCTATCAAAAAAGGCATCAAAATAAACGAACTCATAAAAAAACTAGCAAAAATCCTCGGCGGAGGAGGAGGGGGAAGACCAAACCTCGCCCAAGGAGCCGGGCCCAAAACCCACAAAATAAATGAAGTCCTAGAAGAAGCTCAAAGACTAATAGAAGCAACCCTAGAGGGTTGAACTTGGAAAAGACAATCCATAGTATAAAAGAAAAGGTAGAAAGAGGAGAAGCCCAAATATTCACAGCCCAACAAATAAAGGAGATGCTCCAAGACGAAGAAAAAATAACAATCGATGACGTGGACATCATAACCACAGCCACTTGTGGGATAATGTCAGGCACCGCCGCCATCATGCATTTTAAAGTTTCAGAACCTGGAAAATTCAAAAAAGCAAAAAAAGTTTACCTAAACGGAGTACCAGCATTCCCAGGACCATGCCCAAACGAAAGCCTAGGACTCGTCGACATCATATTATATGGAACATCAACAAGCACAAAAAACCCAGATTACGGAGGAGGATTCCTACTAAACGACATCTTAAACAGAAAAGAAATAGAAGTAATCATAGAATCAACAGACTCCAAAACCATAAAAACAAGCCTAACCCTAGACAAGATCAAAACTGCTAGGATAATCGGCACAAGAATGGCATACAAAAATTATATGGCTTTCATAAACCCCGGAAATGAACCAATAGCATCCATATTCAATCCAATACCAATGGAAGGCCCCTTTAAAGGCCTCTCATTTTCAGGATGCGGTGAACTCAACCCACTCCAAAACGATCCCCACATGAAAACAATGAAAAAGGGATCTCCAGTATTATTAAACGGCGCCATTGGGATGATAATAGGGGAAGGTACAAGGAGCACGCCAGAAAAACCAAATCTCATGATAGTCGGCGACCTCCATGAGATGAAACCATACTATATTGGAGGTTTCAGGACAGCAGCAGGTCCAGAGGTATTCAATACAATCGCGATCCCAATACCAATCCTAAACCAGGAAATACTCACAAATACCTTTGTAACGAATGACATTATACCATTACCAATAGCCGATATAAGAGACAGGAGCATAATAGACAAAACCAATTATGAGACCGCTTGGATGGGAGATGAAAGACCATCATATCACCCAGAAAGATGTGCTGATTGTGAAAAATGTCTCGTAGCTGAAAGATGCCCTACCCTAGCCTTCAAGGATACACTAGACCTTAAAAAGTGTTTTGGATGCGGAATGTGCGCAAATTCCTGTCCAAATAATGTATTCGAGATGAGAACAGGGAAAGTCACATTCCAACTTAACAGTAAAAGCATAGAAGTTCCTGTAGTATGCAGACAATCAGATATAAGACGGGCAAAAAAATTGGCAGAAGAATTAAAATGCAAAATAGAATCTGGTGAATTCCCCATCAAATAAACTTGGGTGTAACAGATGGACTATGATCTCATACTTGGGCGCTACAGTGAAATAGCCCTTAAAAGTCCGCGGGTTAGGAGAAAATTTGAATCACAACTCATCCATAACATAAAAAGCGCATTTAAAACAAAAGCCCACATAAGAGGGGGTAGAATATTCATTTATCCAGCAGATTTCGAAGAAGCTTTAAACAAGCTAGCCAAGATTTTCGGGATAATATCATTTTCACCAGCAATCGCAATGAAAACAGACAAAAAAATTATTTCAACCAAACTCAAAGAATACGTGGAAAAATTAAACTCAGAAGGTCTATTTAACGATAAAAAATCCTTTGCAATAAGATGTAAAAGAACAGGAAACCATGATTTCACAAGCCAAGAACTTGCAGCATACGCAGGCTCAATAGTCGCTAATAAAATAGGGGCCAGAGTAAACCTCACAGAACCTGACATAGAAATATTCCTAGACGTCCGAGGTGGGAGAACATACCTATTCCATGAAGTCCTACCAGGCCCTGGGGGTCTTCCAATCGGCACAAGTGGAAAAGTAATATCCCTACTCTCAGGTGGTATAGATTCTGCTGTTGCAACTTATCTAATAATGAAAAGAGGATGTAAAATAGTGGCCTTGCACTTTGATACATACCCTTATACAAGCGAAAAAACTAACATAAAAGTCAAAAAGTTGGTAGATAAATTAAAAGAATACTCCTCAGGTGTGAAATTTGAACTATTAACAGTAGAATATGGTGAATACCTAAATTATTGCATTTCAAAAGCCCCAAGAAACCTTACTTGTATATTGTGTAAATTCGGAATGTACCAAATTGCAGAGAAAATAGCCGAAAAGATAGGCGCCCTAGCTATTGTAGATGGTAACAGCATCGGACAAGTTGCATCCCAAACCCTATCAAACATCTTCGCAACTAGATATGATGTGAAAATCCCTATTTTAAGTCCCTTAATAGGTTTTGACAAGATAGAAATAGAAAACCTTGCAAAAAAAATAGGAACTTATGAAATCTCCATATTACCAAATGGTGAATGTTCCGCGGCCCCAGCACGCCCAGCAACAAAAATAGAACCAAAAAAACTATTGAAGATAAAACAGAGCTTGGACTTAGATTCAAAATTAGAAAAAATCATTGAAACAAAAATAAAATACTAACTTTAATATATAAACCCCTCATATTTTACTAGTGTTCATAATTGTATATTTGCTTGGAGGTGCATCCATAATGAAAACAACAATTAGTGTGATTAAAGCTGATGTCGGGAGCCTAGCAGGTCACGTGCGCGCTCACGAGGCCTTGAAAGAAAAATGCGATGAAATACTTTCAGAGGCCAAGGATACGGGGATCCTAGAAGACTATTATATAACCAATTGTGGAGATGACATCGACCTTATAATGACGCATCAAAGAGGCGAAGAAGACGAAGAAGTGCACGAAACAGCATGGAAAGCCTTTAAAGAAGCAACAAAAATTGCAAGGAAAATGAAACTATACGGTGCAGGCCAAGACCTGCTCTCAGACACATTCTCTGGTAACATTAAAGGGCTCGGCCCTGGTTGTGCTGAAATGGAGTTCAAGGAAAGGCCAAGCGACCCGGTTATCATATTCTGTTGCGATAAGACAGAACCAGGAGCCTTCAACCTTCCACTCTTTAGGATATTTGCAGACCCCTTCAACACGGCAGGACTTGTAATAGACCCCAGCCTACATAACGGCTACAAATTCGAAATCTTCGACGTCATAGAACACAAAAAGGTAATAATGTCATGTCCAGAAGAAATGTATGATTTATTAGCTCTCCTAGGTGCTATCAGCCGCTATGTGATCAAAAAGATATACAGAAAAGATGATGGGGAAATAGCCGCTTCTGTAAGCACAGAAAGACTAAATATCATGGCAGGAAAATACATTGGAAAAGACGACCCAGTAGCTATAGTAAGATCCCAATCAGGCTTCCCAGCAGCTGGAGAAGTGTTAGAACCGTTCTCAGTCCCACATCTTGTAGGTGGGTGGATGAGAGGCTCGCACAACGGTCCACTAATGCCAGTATCCCAAAAGAACGCCACGCCAGTCCGATTCGATGGTCCGCCTAGGGTTATTGGCTTAGGCTTCCAAATTGCAAACTGCAAATTAATCGGACCAATAGACTTATTTGATGACCCAGCATTCGACCGTTCAAGGGCACTAGCATCTGAAATAGC
Source organism: Methanothermobacter sp. (assembly GCA_030055615.1). NCBI lineage: Archaea > Methanobacteriati > Methanobacteriota > Methanobacteria > Methanobacteriales > Methanobacteriaceae > Methanothermobacter > Methanothermobacter sp. The sequence continues at coordinate 335,238 of JASFYN010000002.1, forward strand.
AGAGTACATGCGAAGACACGGTCCATTCGAACCACACAGACTCCCAAGCGATGAAATGGAATACACAACATTACCAGAGATCCTTGAAAAATTAAAAGGAAGGTTTGAAGACATAGAATAAAATATTCCCCTTTTATTGTTTTTTAGATTCTACTGAGCCGCCGATTAAATATTTCCATATAAAAAGTGGAATGTCAAACACTTTATTAGCCTTATCTATAATAGCACTGTCACTTGTAGCAACTACAGAATCTTCAACTTCATTTTTAATACTATAATCGACATGTGGTGATAATTCCACTTCACCAGGGATTCCATACTCTTTTAATAATCTTCTTACAATGGATGCTAATTCCCCACTAAAACTGACAGCCTTATCAAAATAAAACTTCACAAATCCCACCTTCAGAGCCTTTAATGCTTCAAAGACGAGTCTGAGAGCCTTGAAGGTTTCATCATTCAACTTGTATTTTCCGAAAACCCCCCTTGAATCTCTCAAGAACCCATCCTGGGCTATGAAAAAATCCCCTTGAAGTATACTCTCCACAGTTATGAGAACATTATAACCATCTAAAATAATCCTGGATCCTCTCAAGGATTCCGGGCTTGCTAGTTTCTCCTTCCTACTTTTTATGGTGGACTTTGAAAATACAAACCTTGCAAGGTAATTTCTATCCTTTCTTTTCAGCTTGTAATGGTTCGCGACAAAATCAAGTGCAACCCTCTTCCTATATCCTCTGTCTAAAAGATACTGAAGATCTTCCTGGGCTTCTCTGAGGCTCATCACCCCCTCCTCTTAGCAGCTATAATAAGCACACGATCTGATGCATCCTCAGCCCTGTCCGCTATATTCCCAAGGTGTATTACAACTTCTTTCATCTCTAGGAGTTTAACCACCCCAATCTCTTCATGCCTATAGGACTTGTAAAGTTCAGCTAATATCCTTCTTTCGATATCATCGGCCTTTTCTTCAAGTTTTTCTATCTCATGGGCTTTCCGGATAGCCTCTGTAAGATCCTCCTCCAAGCAGTCGATACAATCCCTTAATGCCTCCACAATTTGCCCTATAATATCCACGAAGGTCTCAAAATCTTTTTTAAAAGTCGGTGGGAATTCAACTTTACTCAAGGATATTGTGAATGCTGTTGATTCGATTGTGTCAGCCACCTTATCAACATTTTCTGTTAACATTATCCTATCTTCCCTATCAAATGGCAAAAATGCCCCCTCATAGAATCCCATTTCCATCTTTCGGCGTATTTCATCCGCCTCATGTTCTAAGGCAGATATTTTCCTTGTTAATATATCCACTTTCTCATAGTCTCCTTTATAAAAATGGGGCATCATCTTCTCAAATTCCTTGTAACACTCATAAACTTTTTTTACATGCTCTTTCGCATATAATTCAACTTTACTTTCTTTCAGAAAAAACTTCTTCATTATTTAACCCCTATCCCGTGTAGAATACGTAAAGAGTCTATTAGACCATGTGCATAATTTATGCAACCAAAGGATGTTATATAATCACCCTTCTCTAGATAATATATAGAGTCTTCTTTATAATTTTCAGCCCTCTGAATAATATCCTTCTCCTCCCTACTAAAATCTAAATGTAACATTTCCTTTATATTTTTCTCTAGAAGTTCAATATCCTTTCTGATCCTTTCACTTGCCAAGGCTAATCACCTTCAAGACATCATCTTCCAAGAATAATGAATCCTTTGAATCACAGTAAAATATCCAAGGACCATAACTAAGATAACGGCAATTTCCATGATGAAATCTCCAAAAAAAGAACCTAAAAAAGCCCCCAACATTAATATTAGTAATCTTTCAGCCCTTTCAGCGACTCCTATACTACAGGGTATGCCCTCACCCTCTGCACGGGCCCTAACATAACTAACACTTAAAGAGGCGTGAATTGCCAACATCCCAATTAACCAATCTACAAAACCGCCATATGTTATACCTATCAGGATAAACGCGTCGGAAAACCTATCTAGAGTAGAATCTAGGAAACCTCCGAATTTTGTCGCCTTAGAATTTTCCCTTGCAATAGCCCCATCAATAATATCCATAAAACCGCTCAAGGCCATTAAAACTCCCCCAAAGAACAAGTCTTTCATGACAAAAGTGTAAGCAGCCGCTAAAGCTATGATAAAACCTGCTAAAGTAACATAATTTGGGTTTATCCTAATCCTTGATGCAATGGGGCCCGTTATCCTCTCAATATAGGGTCTAAGATTATTTAGCATAAAATATTCTTATAAAATTCAATTTATATATAACCATAGGAGTATAATCGAACTTAAAAAGGATTTAAAATGAAGATCATAAAAATAAATAAAAATTTAAAGGACCATCTAAAGGTGGCGAGAGCTATCCTAAAGGATGGTGGCATCGTATTGTATCCCACAGACACATTATATGGTCTTGGTGTCAACGCATTTGACGAAGAAGCTGTAAAAAGACTCTACAGATTAAAGAGAAGACCCCTCAATAAACCAATATCCATATGCCTACATGACACAAAATGGATCGGAAGAATCGCTTACCTTAACCCTAAAATTGAAAGATTAATCAAAAAACTTTTACCAGGGCCATTCACAATCATACTCAAAAAGAAGAACACAATCTCTCAAATTTTAACAGGAAGTTCTGAAAAAATTGGTATAAGAATCCCAGATAATATTATCTCCAGGGAACTGTCAAAAGAATTCCCGATAACAAGTACAAGTGCAAATATATCCGGGATGAAAACCCATAATAACATCAAAGACATAATTCAACAAATAGGTGAAGTTGACATGGCCATTGATGCAGGCCCACTTAAAGGTGTACCATCAACTGTAATAGATCTTACACTGGATCCTCCAAAAATTTTAAGAAAAGGAGAAAGTATTGAAAAAGTCAAAAAAATTATAGTAGGTTTAAGAGCATGAAACTCCTCTCAAACTTTAAAAAACCGGCCAAGATACCTACAGGTTGTTCCCTGGACAAAATACTTGGTGGAGGCGTGGAAAAAAGAAACCTAACACAATTCTATGGACCCCCAGGATCTGGGAAGACAAACATAGCCATCAAACTAGCAGTTGAAACAGCGAAAAACCATGGTAAAGTAATATTCATAGACACAGAAGGTGGAATATCAATAGAAAGGATAAAACAAGTGGCTGGTAAAGACTTCGACAAAATAGCTAAGAAAATAATATTATTTGAACCTGGAACATTTCATGAACAAGGAGAAACAATAAGAAAAATATGGTCACTCCTACAAAGACACCCAAAAGAATTCGATCTCATAATCCTAGATTCAGCCGTAGCATTATACAGATTAAAAGATGGGAGCTCCCCACGGATACACAGCGAACTGGGCAACCAAATGGCCCTACTTTTAAGGATGGCGAAAAAGTATGATCTCGCCGTTGTAATCACAAACCAAATATATTCCCTCTTTGACGCAGAGGGTAGAAACGCCATCGAACCTGTGGGGGGTACCATACTTAAATATTGGAGTAAAATAATCATCGAACTACAAAAGGGAGACGTGATCGGTGAACGCCGGGCAATTTTAAAAAGACATAAAAACAAACAAGAAGGACTTGAAACAACATTTAGGATAGTTGAAAACGGCCTTGAAGGATAAATCATACAAAAACTCTTATTAGACCCCATATTAGTAAAAACTTTTATTAACCTTTAACTAATAATAATCTAAAAAAATCATGACAAATTTGCTGCCGGTAAAAATGTAACACATCCCCCCATGATTTCATATTAATAAAAATTTGTAGTGATATGCATGATTTCCCCTAAATATCATAAAACCGTTAAAATACCACCCAATGGTTTTAAAAATATTAATGAATTTTTTAATCATGTTTTTAAGGACAAAGAAATGATATGGATGGGTCAAAATACAAACCATCTTAATGATCATGATGAAATAAAGGAAGCAATGATAGAATTCATAAAAAGTAACGAATATTGTAAATATCCTCCACCAGAAGGCTTCCCAGAACTCCAAGAATTAATACTAAAAGACCTAGGATTAAAAAATGGCTTCGAATCCCTCATAACCGCAGGGGGGACAGAATCCCTCTACCTATCCATGCACAGCTACATAGAATTAGGCGACGGTATCATAACATCAGACCCAGGATACCTAATAATTGAAAACTTCGCCAGGAGATTCGGGGCAAAGGTAACAAGCGTACACATATACAACAAAGAATGTTCCTATAAACTCACCCCAAAACTCGCAATAGATAACATAGATGAGAAAACAAAGATGATATCACTCATAGATCCCCTCAACCCCCTAGGATCATCCTATACAAAAGACGAAATAAAAGAATTCGCAGAAATAGCCGAGGAAAGAGACTTATACCTTTTACATGATGTAACATATAGAGACTTCGCGAAAAAACACTATTTAGCAGCCAAATACGCCCCAGAGAGGACACTGACAATCTATAGTTTCTCAAAAATCTGTGGAATGGCCGGTCTCAGGATCGGAGGTATTATAACAACACCAGAAATGATGGAACCCCTCAAAGCCGTCATAATAAACGACCTCGGAACAAACGTCCTATCACAAATCGGCGCTATAAAAGCCCTGAAAACAAAGAAAAAATGGATCAAAAGAGTGCGTGAACGCACATACAAAAACCAGAAGATCATAAAAAGGGCTGTTGACGAAGTCGAAGGCACATTCATACCAGTATACCCATCAAACGCCAACATGATGGCCATAGACATATACAACACAGGAGTATCCCCAGATGATCTAACAGAGTACCTCCTGAAAAGAAAAATCTTCGTAAGACAAGGATCATACACCAGCAAATTCTACGGTGACAGATACATCCGTCTAAGCTTCTCAATCCCAAAAGAACAAGTCAAAATATTCGCAGAAAACTTCATAGATCTAATGGATTTCCTAAGAAGCTAAAAAAATATCTATATCTTCCCTCTTTATATATAAAATGAACATAAAAAGCCACTAAAAAAGTAATCCGGATAAAGTTAACAATCCTTTTTATAGCTATACTTGGAGTTGCGTCTATGTTATCATTTATCAGAAAAATAAAAACCAGATCCCGAAATAAACCGCAATAGCAGAAAAAATGACAACACCTACGTTAATATCAAGGATTTGAAAGCACTCCCCCCAAAAAAATGTCTAAAATTAAATTTTTTTTTTTGGAAGCTCTTTTTGGCATGCCAACCCTTTGAAAATATGCATTTAGGGCTTATTTGCCGAAAAATCTTCCACCCATCCGACGAGTATAAGCTACCCTTTGGGAAGTTGCCCCCACATATACATTTCACCATTAATTCTCTTTTTGGAAATGTTACACCTTATTTTACGAATAAACCTCTATCAGAAGTGTTTCATTAGCTTTTGAGGTAGTAATATTCTCCAATTTCTTTCTGCTTACGGTCAAGGAAACTATTGAGCTTGTTTACCCTAGGTCTTTTTGTTTCTTTATCTCTTCTGAATGTTATCCCCACCTGGGAAAGGAAACTGTTCATCGCCTTTCGAAGTTCTGTTGGACTTGTCGCATATCCCTCTATACTAGGTTTACCATGGAACACCATAGCCCTGTCTGATATATAATCAAGGAAGATTATATCATGATCTATTATAATCGCTGAAGAATCCCTACCCTCTATTATCTTCCTCATAGCCTTAGCCGCCATTAGCCTCTGTTCAACATCTAAAAAGGCCGTGGGTTCATCAAAAACGTAAAGATCCGCCTCCATAGATAATGTTGTTGCGATAGCTAACCTTTGCAATTCTCCTCCACTAAGCTCTTCAACCCTTTTATCCTCTAATTCCTCAAGGGAAAACGGCCTTGCAATCTCGCTTTTAAATATTTTAGTACCATATCCTTGCGCTTTTAAGTGTAGAAATTCTCTAACAGTCCCCTTAAAATCTGATTTTAAGTATTGTGGTTTATAGGCCACTTTAAGTTTCTTTTTAACTTTACCTTTATCCGGTTTCTCAACTCCCGCGAGGATTTTTGCAAAGGTTGTTTTACCTATACCATTGGGTCCAAAGGCCGTTACAATCTCTTTCAAATATATTTTACCTTCCTCAACATTTAATTGGAAACCATTATAATTTTTAGTTAAATTTGAGTATTCAGTGAGTGTTTCACCTTCTTCTTCTGGTGTGGGTGGTTTTATCTCGAATTGAATTTCACTTTTCCTGAATCTAACATTTTCTTCCCTTAAGAAACCTTTTATGTAAGCGTTTATACCAACCCTCACACCTCTCCTTTTTGATACAACACCATAAGCTCCAGGCTTACCATAAAGTACATGAACATAATCTGATAGCGCGTCAAGGGCTGCAAGATCATGTTCTATTACCATGACCGCTTTACCATCCTCTTGGAGGGATCTTATCACCTTAACCGCGTTTAGCCTCTGTTTAACGTCTAACCAGGATGTTGGCTCGTCAAAATAATAAAAGTCAGCATCTCTAAGGGCGGCTGCGGCTATAGCTATGCTTTGGAGTTCTCCTCCGCTCAATTTTTTAATATCCCTTTTTAATATAGGTTCAAGTTCAAGGGTTTCAATTATAAAATCTAGTTTACCACGTTCATCAACCTTTGTTAAGAGTTCATCTACTCTACCTTCCACATATTCTGGGATAAGGTCTATTAGCTGGGGTTTATGAACTGTCTTTAACTTCCCTGTGGAAAGTTTTTTAAAGTATTCTTGTAATTGGGATCCTCTGAAGAAGCTTATTATCTCATCCCATTCCGGAGGATTTTCATAATCTCCAAGGTTGGGTTTTAATTCACCTGAAAGTATACGGCTTATAGTTGATTTACCAATCCCATTTGGCCCTATAAGCCCAACTACATTTCCTTGACTGATTACTGGTAAACCGAAAAGTTCGAACATGTTCTCCCCATAACGATGAACAGGATCTTCAAGGGCCTCTGGCAAGTTTATTATACTTATAGCATTAAAAGGGCACCTATTGGTACATATACCACAACCTGAGCATAATTCCTCTGATATGATAGGCTTTTTAGTTTTTTCATTGATTATTATTGTGTCTTCGCCCATTCTAACACCTGGGCAATACTCGATACAGAGGTAATTACACTTTTTTGGCTGGCAACGGTCATGATCCAAAATGGCAATTCTAGTCACTCATATCACCCTAAAAAAACAATATCACCTTATAATAAAGGTTTATTCCTATAAACTCCCATATGTGGAGTTTCCCCCCTTGGATTTCTTCTAAATTTCATCCTATAAAAAAGTTAAAATAAAAAGGGGGAAAATAAAATTGGAAAAATTAGTACAACTTTTTAAATGCTAAATCTATGTCCTCTGCTTTAACAGTTTTTCTACCGGCGTGTTTTGCAAGTTTAACAGCTGCTGCTGCAACCTCTTCCCCTATTTCTTCTAGGGCTTTTGCTAGTGCTTCTCTTGCATCATCACTTATTCTTTGAGCACCGGCATTTTTTATGATTCTTCCAACTGGTGCTATTGGTAATTCACCCATAATATCACCTCAATTTTATCTTCAAATCCATACTATTTAAATTTAACGCTTTTTCTGCCATCTTTGTGACTAATATCCCATTTGTAAATATAAGGATGACACTAAATACACCAATAGAATTTTGAAAAACTTTTTACACTATCAAGATAATCCCATAAAGTTTTCACACAAAAAAATATCATATACCTCACAATAATATCAATATAATAAGAATACAAAGGGAGTGAAAGTTCTAGATGAAACAAGTCATTATAATCCGCTCAGACCTTAAAATGGGGAAAGGCAAACTCGCAGCCCAAGCATGCCACGCATCCATAGAATCATACAAGAGAACAACCCCAGACAAAGTGAAAAAATGGGAAAAAGAAGGCTCAAAAAAGATAATCCTAAAAGTGGAAAACCTAGAAGAACTCATGAAAATATACGAGGCACTGAAAAAAACAAAAATCCCACACTATCTCGTAAGAGACGCAGGACACACACAACTACCCCCAGGAACAATAACAGCCCTAGGCATAGGCCCAGACGACGATGAAAAAATAGATAAAATAACAAAACACTTAAAACTACTATAAACCGATGAAGAAGGTTTACAATTCCTTTTATAACCCCCCAGTAAGTACCATGGAGGGGCGAACATTGAAATGGGTTGTGAAAATAGGGGGCAGCCTATTCCCCCACCATGCAAAAAAGTTATTAAAAAACCTTCTAGGCGAAGATACCATCATCATAGCCGGAGGCGGAGAATTCGCAAATAAAATAAGAAAATACGATCATGAACTCGGATTTTCAGACACCGCAAACCATGAAGCCGCCATACTATCCATGGACATAATGGGCATACTCCTAGCAGACCTTGTAAAAGGAGCTGAAGCAACCCACACCATAAAAGAAGCAAAAAAAATAAAAAAGGATGGTAAAATACCAGTACTCCTACCATCAAGGATCCTACATTACCTAGATCCCCTAAAACATTCATGGAAAGTAACTTCAGATTCCATTGCCTTTTATATATCAAAACTCATAAATGCAAAACTATTAATAGCAACAGACGTAGATGGTATATATACAACAGATCCCAACAAAAGCGAAGCTAAACTTATAAATGAAATAACCGCTAAAAAGTTACTAACTTTTGGCGAAACTTCAGTGGATGAAGAACTACCAAAACTCCTACTAAAATACAAATCTGATTGTTACATAGCCAACGGAAAACACCCCCAGAGGATCCTTTCCATCATAAAATCCACTGAAACAATATATACAAGGATAAGAGGTGACTAAAATTGGCAAAGATAAAATGCACATCCTGTAGACAAGAAATACCCCTAGTCGAAAGTTATGTGAAATTTGAATGCCCATTCTGCGAAGAAATAATATACAGATGCGAAAAATGCCGAACCTTCGGCCACCCATACAAATGTAAATGCGGATTTGAAGGCCCATAAGCCTAGTTTCATGAAAATTTTATTATATTTCAGCCCCTTAAAGGATGAATTCGAAATTTTCCACCATCCTTTTGGGCTACCAATTTACCTTCTTCAAAAATGCTAATAAATACACCCGGCCTCGGGTGGTTTTGCAAACAACAAAAAAAGATATATAAATAATAATAATGAATCCAATATTATTAAAAATTCGGGAGGGAAATACTGATGGGAGAAGTTGTCGCTACCATAAAATTAATGCCAGAAAGTCCTGATGTAGACATGAAAAAAATAAAAGCTAAAATCCAATCATCAATACCAAAAGACGCTGAATTATATAAGATCGAAGAGGAACCAGTCGCATTCGGACTCATAGCCCTTAATGTAATGGTTATCGTAGATGACGCGGCTGGGGGGACAGAGAACGTTGAAAAAAAATTATCAAAAATTGAAGGTATAAGTAACATAGAAGTAACCGACTTACGACGTTTAATTTAAACAGCAGGGTGGTTGAGATTTTTGATCTCATCCTCACCTGTCTTCTAGGGATACTATGCGGCACCATAACAGGTATCATACCAGGCATCCATGTCAACACCGTGGGTGCCTTCACATTCGCCGCCTCGCCCATACTTTTCAAGTTCTTCTCCCCGGAATCCTTAGCTGTTTTTCTACTTTCAATGTCCATTACCCACGCGCTCCTAGAATTCATACCATCCATGTTAGTGGGCGTCCCAGATGAAGCAACAGCATTATCTGTACTACCAGGCCATAGCATGGTCTTAGAAGGACAGGGCAAAAGGGCTATAAGATTAATAGCCATCGGCGGAATTGGGGGTATAATATTCACAATATTATCCATGCCATTATTTTTAGTTTTCCTTCCCCCAGCACATGAACTCTTAAAGCCATATATAGGATTATTACTCCTTATAATGTCAATTTACCTTATAATAAGTTTAAATAGAAACCTAGAAACTATTGGCTGGTCATTGATAATATTCATACTATCTGGGATCATGGGATGGGTTATTTTAAACACTCCACTTTCACCCAACATTTTACTCTTATCCACTTTCAGCGGCCTCTTTGGCGTGAGCACACTACTTTACGGTCTCGGTGAAAATTCAATCCTACCCAGACAGCGTACAGTGAATGAAATCAGAATTGATACTAGGCTCTTAAGAGGGATTTTCGGAGGCGGGATTGCAGGGGCCCTACTAGGATTTCTCCCAGGCTTTGGACCGGCACAAGGTAGCATATTAGCCCAGGAAATCAGTGGAGGAGATGATAACAAAGTTGAAAATCTTTTAACATCTCTCAGCGCTTTGAACACTTCAGATGCCCTTTTTTCTCTTATCACTATCTATATTATAGGCAATGCGCGCAGCGGAATAGCAGTATACATCTCGAAGATAATAGAAAATTTCAGTTTAAATCATCTCATATTCTTCAGCTTCACATCTATAATATCAGCAGCCGCATCATTTATCCTATGCATAAAAATAGGGGATTTTCTAATCGATCGCATCCAATACATGGACTATAATAGACTTTCAAGGTTATTAATATATTTTATAAGCTTTCTTGTGATAATCTTTTCTATATTGGAAAATGCACCATTACATTTTATTTTACTCGCTTATATAACATCCATAGCCCTCGGCCTCATACCACATTATGTAGGTGTTAGCAAATCCCATCTCATGGGAATTCTCATAATACCAGCACTAGCCATATACCTCTAACAAATAAGGAGTACCTCCTTAGCAAGCTCCCTAGAAGCTCTAAGAAAAGGAGAAACATCAACACCTGGGAAAGGATCAACAATACAAAGATCATACTTCTCATCAATGAGTGAAGGAAGATCCCTTATATCCTCATTATACAATTCGAAATCCCCATATTTATCCTTGAACTGGTTTACTTCCAAATTTATAAGGGTCATTTTCAAACTTTCATTCCATATATCATTAAATATTACTTTACTGGCTCCTGCAAAGAGTGAGAACAATCCTAGAGTCCCAGGGCCACATGTTGCATCTATAACTTTAAATGAACCTTTAAATTTTCTCAAGATATTATAGAGGTTCATCAGTTTCAGATATGAAGACCTTGGAGATTCTATGTGCATTTTACTCTGTCTTTTATAAATGCACAAGGCGCCTATTTGACTCTTTATTATATCACAGCGCATATCACATCCAGCTAATCTCTTATATACAATAGGTTTATAATTTGAGTCAAGAACGCCCACCGTCCTCCTAGGATCGCCTTTTATAACCCCTTTAACTTCCGGTACCTCCTCAATTATGCGTTTAGCGGTTTTTTTATCCAATTTAGTTGATACTAGGATTAAAGATTTTGGTGATAAAAATGGTGCTTTCGAGAGCAGATAACCTATGCTCATAAGTGGTGTGCCAACACTTCTCAGACTCGATTTTTTATCTAATAGTCCCTCTTCAACCATTATAATTAGTATATGTCCCATTGTAGTGTCAAGGTGCCTTTTACCACACTCACATTTACCCCAATCCTTATCAATAGCTTCTAAATTCACTTGATCCTTGAGAGGGATTCTCTTATCTAGGTGGGGATTATAACAATGCTTACACCCATTATAAAAACCTTGAATCTTTTTTAATAAGGATGTCCTATCTAGTATGCATTCCCCCCCACATTCACACTTTAATTCCATATAAGGTTTAAATATGATACTCATCATATTAAAAAGTGATTCTCATGAAGGATAAAAGGAAAGAGATCTTAAGAGAAATCCTTGGAGAATTCGCTGATGACAGCCTAGATGTGGAAAATGGAAAAGTTAAATCAGAAAAGGAAAGCACTTTTGACATTGATAAGATAATCCAGCGAAAACCTTCAAAACCTAGAATGACAGATGTTAAAGAAGTTGAAATCATCGAAGAGGAACTAATACCATTTTACAAGGTTTCCCTGCCAAAGTTTTCCGAGAAAGAAAGAGAACTTATAAATGAAATAAGGGCAAAAGTGGTAGAAGCCGCTGTAACTGCCGGCGGTGAATTCCAAATCGACAAAAAAACCCTCATGAAGGAGATCAAGGACTTCCTCAGAGTGAAGGGGATTCGAGACATTGACAGACTCGCCAACCAAATCATCCAGGAAATGCTAGGCTATGGTGAAATAGACCCCCTCATACGGGATGACAACCTCGAAGAGATAATGATAATCGGCGTGAAAAAACCTGTTTTCGTTTACCATAGAGACAAAGGTATGATGATAACAAACCTCATATTCGATGATGCTAACAATATTAAAGCCTTAATTGATCTGATCGCAAGACAAGTAGGCAGACGCATAGACCAACAAACACCAATCCTAGATGCAAGATTACCCGACGGTTCAAGAGTCAATGCAACCATACCCCCAGTATCTCCAGATGGGCCCACATTAACTGTCCGTAAATTCAAAAAAGACCCCTACACCGTCATAGACCTCATAAACTTCAAGACATTATCATCTTATCTCGCAGCCTTCCTATGGGTATGTACAGATGGCCTTGGAGTCAAACCATGCAATGCAATAATTGCAGGTGGCACAAGCTCAGGTAAAACAACAACCTTGAATACGATAGCAGCATTCATACCACCCCGCGAAAGGGTTATCACTATAGAGGACACCTTGGAACTCCAACTACCACACCCACATGTCCTAAGATTGGAAACAAGACCACCAAACATAGAAGGAAAAGGAGAAATCGACATGGACACCCTCGTCAAAAACTCCCTCCGACAAAGACCAGACAGGATAATAGTAGGAGAAGTAAGGGGCCCCGAGGCTATAACATTATTCACAGCCTTAAACACTGGCCATTCAGGGTTTGGAACATTACACTCCAACACAGCACGGGAAACTATCACTAGGCTCACGAACAGGCCCATGAACGTCCCGAATATTATGATACCAGCATTGGATTTCATAATAATGCAAAATAGGATGTACAGTTCATCTGGTCGTTCAGTAAGGCGGATAACCGAAGTAGCCGAAGTTGTGGGCATGGAAGAGGATAGAGTCCAATTAAACAGGATATTTGAATGGGATAATGTCACGGACAAAGTCGAATACGTAGGTATAGCAAGCCAAACCCTAAGAGAAATATCAGAACTAAGAGGCATGAGTATAACTGAAATAGAAGAAGAAATCGAGAGAAGAAGATTAGTCCTAGAATACATGGCTGAAGAGAATATAAGATCCATAGACGAGGTGGCCAAATATATCCACGGATATTATAAGAATCCCGAGGAGATTCTAGAGAAAGTACTCTAGGAGAAACCCCCACCACCCCATCTGGGGGCGTTTAAAATGGCTTTTAAAAAAATTTTGGAAAAACTCGGTGGTATAACAATAGAGGCGGGTAAAAGGGTGGAAGAAGGGTTTAAAGCCCCCGCCGCGAAACTGACCAGTATCGGGCAGCCTTTCACAGGTAGACGTGATTTCAGGGGGACCATAAGGCGTAGAAGCACTTCAATGATAATGGAAAGAATGAGAATGACCCCTGCTGAAGTGGAAATATTTAAAGAACTCATAGAAGCCGACAAACACCGTGAAGAGGAGAAAAAAGAAAGTGAAAAGAAGTATATGGAAGCTTCACTTGAAGAATTGTTAAAAGAAGAAGAAAAGAAGTTCGACCCAAAAATACTACTAATGCTTGGAAGCATCTCCGGCCTCATATTATTACTGGTAACAATCACACTAGGACTTGGCCTGGATATTGGCATAATATTAATGTTCGCAGTAACTTCTTTATCAGTGATTTTGACAGTTGCACCAAAATTGCAAAAGGGTAAGAAATCCACGGAAGCATCACGCCAATTACCATTCGCCTTAAGACAGATGGCAACAGAACTTAGAGCAGGATTAGGACTCCATGATAGCATGCGTTCAGTGGCACTTTCAGGGTATGGAGCATTATCCGAAGAATTTGCAAGGACACTCGAAGAGATAAGATATGGTGAAAGTACTGAGAATGCTCTACGGGAAATGTGTAATCGAGTGGACTCAGAGGGCCTAGATAGAGCTATTTATCAAATTACAAGGACACTTGAAAGCGGAGGTGACCTAGCCAAGACCCTTGAAATTATAGCAGATGATGTAGCATATGAGATGAGGATGAAGCTTAGGGATTATTCCCAAAAGCTTAACTCATTCACCATGATATACATGTTCATAGCCATCCTTGGACCCGTGATATTCCTAGTAATGTTACTAGCAGCCTCCACAATAATGGAAGGCTCAGTTTTACCTCCAGTTGCAATATTATTGTTATACCTATTCCTATTCCCAATGATAGTGGGATTCATGGCTTTCATGATAAAAAGGCTTGAACCAAAATTATAATAGAAGATTTCACAACCAATCTAGTTCTCATCCTTCCATTGATAAAAGGGCGCCCATATAATTTAATATGATGAACAGTTCAACTAATAATATTTAAAACTTTCGATTACCTTTAAATCATAAATTATTTCTATTTTGCAGATAAACCCATATATTAGTTGCTGCACAACTCCCCCACACATTATGGGTGGGGGATGTAGCAGGAGAGGTGGGCGGGAAAAGCAGGAAAAATCTGGGAGTTTAAACTCCCCAAAAAGTTGCCTGGGGATTGATTAACATCCCTACATATCTAGAAGGGAAGCAAAAAAACCTACAAAAGGGGATGAGAAGAATCCCCCCAATAACCCGAAGGTGATATCTATGAAATTTGGTATCGAAATCGTCCCAAGCATGCCAATAGACGAAGTAGTTGACGTCGTTAAATTGGCAGAGGATGTTGGATTTGAATACGCTTGGATAACAGACCACTACAACAACAGGTACGTATATCAGGTCCTTGCCTTAATTGCTAAAGAAACCGAGACCATTAGAATAGGTCCAGGTATAACAAACCCATATGTTAGGAACCCAGCAATAACAGCCTCAGCCATAGCAACCCTGGATGAGATTTCAAATGGAAGAGCAAACCTCGGTATCGGGCCTGGTGACAAGGCCACATTCGACAAATTAGGCATCACATGGGAAAAACCAATATCAAGGATAAAAGAGGCAATATCCATAGTAAGAACCCTAACAGCCGGGGAAGCACTTGACACAGGGGCAAAGTTAGATTACAAACCCGTGCAGGAAAAAATCCCAGTATATATGGGCGCCCAGGGTCCAATGATGCTCAAAACCGCCGGTGAAGTGGCGGATGGCGTGCTAATCAATGCTTCAAACCCAAAAGATTTCGAAGCAGCCGTTCCAAACATAAAAGAAGGGGCAGAAGCTGCAGGCAGAAGCATGGATGAAATCGACGTCGCCGCATACACTTGTACCTCAGTAGATGAAGATCCTGAAAAAGCAGCTAACGCCGCTAAGATAGTGGTCGCATTTATAGCCGCAGGATCACCACCATTCGTACTTGAAAGACACGGCCTACCAGCTGACACACAACAAAAATTCGGCGACTTAATAGCCAAAGGAGACTTTGGCGGTGCAATAGCAGCAGTAGACGACGCATTAATGGAAGCATTCGCAATTGTAGGCACACCCGATGACTTAGTGCCCAAAATAGAAGCCCTCGGTGAAATGGGCGTAACACAATATGTCGTTGGTTCACCAATAGGACCAGACATGAAAAAATCCATAAAACTCGTAGGGGACATCATAGAAAGCTTCTAAAAAAAGGGGGAGAGAGTAACAATTCACCCCACACAATAATCTTTTTTTATATCCCCCTTTTTTTACTTCCTTTTCCATATATTTAAATAATAAAAACCATACTACTAATTACAAAAACTTCTTTTTCTAGGAATAATGATGAGAGAGTTAGCACTGAAAACCAGAAAAAAGGCTATTAAAAGGATTAGAAGAAAATCGCCAGAAGAACTAGCAACCACTTGGTGCCAAGAAGACTTGCTCTATTCAGGAAAAGGTAAAGCTATTTTCATGATACTCCCCACTAGAGGATGTTCATGGGCACTATCCAAAAGTGGCGGTTGTACAATGTGCAGCTACCTTTCAGATTCACTCCTCAAAGACATCAAAGCCGAAAAATTAAACAAGATATTCACAGATCTAATATCCCAGTATAAGATAAAAGAAAAAACTGCAGTTAAAATATTCATCTCTGGCAGCTTCTTAAACCCAGAAGAATTCCCAAAAGAATCAAGGAAATTCATACTAAAATACCTCAATAAGATAGACAACATAGAAGAGATAATAATAGAATCCCGTCCAGAATATGTAAACAGAGAGATACTCATTGAATGTTGCAATCACACACCAAACAAAATATTGGAAGTTAGCATAGGACTCGAAACAGCAGACGATCACACCCGTAAATACAAAATAAACAAGGGCTTCACAAAAAAAGATTTCGAAAGAGCCATCAGGACCATAAAAAGTCTAAAAGAGGATTTCAATATAAAATCAAAGGCATATATACTTATAAAACCCATCCTAACAAGCGAAAAAGAAGCCATCCAAGACGCCATCAACTCCGCAGTCTACGCAGAAAAAATAGGTGTTGACAGAATATCATTCTGCCCATCAACCATACACAAAGGCACAGTAATGGAAGAACTCTGGAAAAAAGGCTCATATAAGCCCCCATGGATATGGAGCCTCATCGAAATCATAAACAACACCCGAAAAAACCTCAAAATACCCACAATAATGGACACCTCAGGACTCGGAACACCAAGAGGCCCATACAACTGCAAAAAATGTAACACAAAACTCAAAAAAATGATCATAGAATCCAACCTAACCCAAAAAACCATACCAACAGTAAAATGCAACTGCTACAACAGATGGATCGCTGAAAAAGAACTCGGAGACTTCACAAGATCAACAAACAACATCAAATACCAAGTCTATGGATAATCTACCTAATTTTATCCCTATACAAGACTCAACACCAAAGGAAAAATACAAGAAATTGATTTTGTCAAATAACAAAAATCAAAAAATTAGCCCCCAACGAACACCTCCACGATAATCCTACCCAAAAAAAGTTGAACACATATGATCTATATCATAGACATAAAATAAAAGCTTAACCCCCCCAAGAGTCAATGGAAATGAAAAAAATACTGGGAAGCACCCCATCAGAGCGTGACAGTCCACAAAAGGAGGATTCTATGATCGGGATAAGCGCAGATTTCGACCCACTACATAAAGGACACGCAAAACTTATAGAAAAAGGACGTGAAATAGCAGAAAAAATTGGAAGCGAACTCGTCATCTACCTTAACAAGGATTATAGCGCCAATCACGCCCCATTCTTCGCATCATATGAAGCTCGTGAAAAAATGGCCCTTAAAGCAGGGGCTGATAAAGTCATACCCATTGAAGGTCTACACCACAGGCTAACACTAGCATACACTGTACCTATAAGAATAGCTATGATGATAGAGGATGGTGTTACAGATTACGTGGACGCCGCTAATGTCCCCCCAAAAATCATAAGAAAAGAGGCAGAATATTTCGCCAAAAGAGGCATATTCAGTGGAATACCCGCAAAACTTCCGAATAGGAATGTTATCAGATGGTTCGCCGTCAACGAATTCTTCCAGAAAAAATACAACCGGAAAATGAAATTTCACATCATCCCAGAACTTACAGAAAATGGTTCAAAAATTTCAGGAAGAGAAATAAGAAAAAAAATAATAAAAAATAACCTAAAAATAACTGAAGACGTGGCCAAACTTTTACCAGAAACAACCATAAAAATCCTTGAAAAAGAGCTGAAAAAAAGAAAAGCCCCAGGTAAAAGGAACTTTAATTTGATAAAGGAAAAAATGAACAAGCTTTCACGGGCAGACCTCCTAGAGATAGCTTACCTTAACGCCAAGCTTATAAATTCCATCATCAAATGGAGACCATATAATACAGAAAACCAAGTATGGGCAACATTTAGAAGGGCCGGATATGGCCCGGTGCTCACAAGACTAGCCTTAAGCTCAATGGAGATGAATGTAACAAGGAGAGAAGTTTATAACCTCATAGGATATTATGAGAAGAAGGGGTGGATACCACCAGACCAGAAAAGAAAAAGGATAATTCAAAGAGCCTGGTTCGTATCAAAGAGCGTAGAAAAAGGCTACACTTCAAAAAAAGCCCATGAAAGATTCCTAGAACATCCAGGTCCCTTGAATGAGCCTGAAAGATCCTTCAAAGTTGGTATAAGTTTAAAAAAGTTTGAAGTTAGAAAATTAAAGGAAGGAACAGAAGCCAAAATATATGTAAAGGAAAATGATACTATTTCTTGCCAGATAAGGGATGGGATGAAAATTAAAAGTTCGCTAATTCTCCCAGGTGTAATGGCAACCTATCTCCGGTTAATCATAGATTCGCATTTCATACCATTTAATGGTAAGCTTATCAAAGAAAATGAGAGTTTCAGAATCAAAATAAATATTGGATGATAGCCTATTTTTTTCCTCTGTGTTCCACTATAGGACATGTCCAAGATTTACAAAATGTCATGACAAACTTACCATTATCAGTATCTAAATGGATCCTCCAGCACTTATCATCATAAAATTTGAATTCAACATCAAGGATCCTTTTACCAACAAGCTTTTTAAGATTCTTTCTACAATCCTCTATAATATCTTCTCCCAACTAAATCACCCTTTCAATACTATTTATCTATTTAGCAATTATAAACTTTTTATATGATCAAAAATCATACTATAATCTTCAAATACCATTTCAAGACCATATAGTTCTCTAATTATCCCCTTGAAGGTTTTAGATGTGCACTTTGACATTGTAGGGGTTATATTCTCGGATAAAAATGATTCAACGTCCTTCATCTCTTCGTATCTCCTCTTTGAATGTAAAGCCGAACTTATAACCCTTGAAATTGCACGCTCCTTAAAACCTTCACCTTCTGTTTCTTCAAGTATTTCCAATAAATCCTCATCAAGGCCCATACGATATGCTGCCAAAAGAGTCTCCCATAAAAGTGCCGAAACACCTTTGGTATAAGAACTCCTCAACATTTTAAGTGCAGACGCATCACCAACCCTATCACCCCTAACTTCTATATTGAACCCATAATCATTTAACTTGGCAAAATCATGAGCAGAAGCCCCCGATGCTAAAATTTTAACCCTTAAATCCTTAGTTATACGTCCCATGATGGCAGCATCAACTACCCTACCATTCCTTATATAACCGAGGGCCTTTTTCACAGTAGAAGGTGCAACGTTATTTATATCCACATAGACTCCTCTAACATGATCACCAACTTCCTTGGCGACTTTCACAGCCACACTAGGGGTGACAGCAGATATTAAAATATCAGATCTTCTAGAAACCTCTAAGATGTCACTGCATTCGTTAACTCCAAGATCATGTGCCCGTTTTCTGGTACGTTCACTTCGGCCCTTCGTAGCGGTCAAAACCTCAATACCTTCATCTAGGAGTTTTGAGGCCATGGTAGATGCTACTTCTCCAAATCCTATAAAACCGACTCTAATATTATCAAACCCCCCAAAAAATAGACCCCTTACTAGGATGGGTTTATTAATTGATCTTTATCATCACATTAGACCCTATCTTCACCCCTATATCCTTTGCAATGGCTGTGCATTTAGCATTTAATAGGCAAAATACTGATTTATTATCAAGTGGAGCTTCTGTTAGGCCCTCATAGTTGCCAAGGCCCTTGGCTATTATAATCTGGGAATTGTCAAATATTTCTTTGAATTCATTTGAAAATTCATGGTAGATTACACCTACTGAATCTGTTCCAGTTGTAACAATATCTGCGAGTTTATTGAGTCCCGCTTTCAATGCATCTTCTTTGCAAGCATCATTGAGTATGGGTTTGTCTTTAACTGCCACTGTGACATTCACGTCATAATCTAGGAGTTTTTCTATGAGTAGTCTGTCAAATATTATTTCACCAGTATTATCCGCAAGGTAAAGTACTTCCTTAAATTTTTTTAAATCATCTTCGAGGATATTGGTATGGTTAATTTGCAAGGGGGAGTTGAGGGATTCTATAACAACTTTTTCATGGTTGAAGTCGAGTCCAAGGGCTCCGAAGTCTATTATGTTACCTGTTATCGCCACTTTCACGAAATCTTCGAGGTTTTCATTATCTTCTAGGAATTTTCTGGCTATTGGCAGAAAATCGCGAGCGATTTTGTTACATCTTTTCTTTTCATGTGCATAGGGGTCTTTGTTACCTGTCATCTTTTTGATGAGCCTATGGACAGCGGTGCCTATTTCATTGGATATTGCACCTTCCCTGAATTTGGAATCGAGTAAACTTATTATTTTTTTCATTACTTTGAGTTTTAGTTTTTCATCATCTGTTGCGAGATCTAATGCTTCTTTTGCTTGCCTGAGAAAACAGGGAGCGCATTCATAGTACACTCTCATGATATTATCCACCATATATGACCTTAATAACCTCTATAATGTCACCATCATTTACTTGTTCTTCTTCAACTACTATCTCACCGTTCTTTTTAACTACAACAGCTTCTAGGGGGATTTTAAAATCTTTGAGAACATCTTTGATGGTTAATTTTTCCCTGATTTTCATTGTTTTTTTCTCGTCATCTATTATGAGAGTGAATTTCATCTTTTAACCTCCTTATCTCCTTGAGGAGGGTGCAAGTTTTGCATAGTTCCCGGGCAGCTGGCTGACCACACCTTATACACTCCCTTAGTATGGATTCCTTTTCGAGTTCTTTTTTAAGGGCCTTTCTGATTTTTGCATGACCTCTTAGGGTGGAGTATAGGATGGTAGGATGATCTTCTGATAGTCCTGTTAGAATTGTGCCTATTTTTTTCCTGAAAGAAGTTTTTCGATATGGGCACTCTTCTAGGTGAACTTTTAAGCCCTTTGCCATTACATATGCTGTGACTTCTTTTTCTGGGATTTCCCTGAGTGGTTTGATTTTAGTTACAAATTTTTGTGAGTAGGTTGCGGGGCCTATTCTTGTGAGGTTTTCTATGTTTCCTTCTAGGTAGTTCATTACTATTGCCTGGACTTCGTCGTCGAGATTATGTCCGGTTGCTATTTTATCTGCTCCAAGTTTTTTGGCTTCCTTGTTAAGTATCCATCTCCTAAACACTCCGCAGTATGTGCATGCTTTTCTTGGAGGGTTTGATGCCATTATTTCGTCTATTGTTATTTTGAAATGTTCTTTGAATGAAAATATGTGTTGTGGTATTCCAAGTTTTTTGCAAGTTTCTGACGCGTATTCTATTCCTTTTTCGCGGTAGTCTATTATGCCCTCGTCTATTGTTATTGCCTCGAGTTCTATTATGTTTCTTTCTGCGAGTATTGATAATATATCCAATACTGTTGTACTGTCTTTTCCACCTGAAAGGGCGACCAGTACTTTATCACCTTTTTTTATTAGTTTGTATTTTTTTATGTCTTTGAGGACTTTTTTTTGGATTGTTTTAATGAAGCATTCTTTGCATAGGTGTTGTCCTGAATATCTTCTATGGATGATAACATTCTCTGAGCCACATTTTGTACATAACATTATCTTTGCTCCCCATGATAGTTCATAGTTTGAATGGTTTTCTGAAAAGTTCAAGATCTTGTCTGTAGTCTTTTCCCGTGATGAGCGCTATTTCAGCTTTTTGTAGTTCGGCTCCCAGGTATGCTGCATGTTCTAGGCGGGTTACAAGGTTCTTTTTTATTATTTCTTCATAGAGTTTTTTGGCATTATCTGATACTAGTGCAATTTGTGGTTCCATGTTTTTGTAGTGTATCACTTTTATTTTACCATCTTCTACTAGTATTTTGAAACTTCCTGCTTTATCTTGTGTGAATTTGATCCCGCCTTGTGCTTCTAATATGGGAACTTTTATTTTTTCTTTTATTTTTTCATGTTTTCTTTTGTCCTTGAAGAGTATGAGGTCTATACCTAGGTTTTTGGGGATTGATTTTCTATTTTTTGCAAGAAACATCATGCGTGATGCTACTGCGAGTTCGTATGTGCTGCCTTTATTTTTACTGCTTACTTCCGGTGTGAAGAGTATGCCAGCGCCTAATTCCATGCCCATGCCCGCGAGTAAGGCGTTCACTCCTGTTGAATCCACATCTATGAGTTCCGCGACATTACCCGCGCCAAAGAATATTGGCTCCGGGTTTCTTGAAGTATATTCTCTGCAAGCTTTTATTGAATCTACGATACTTTTACTGTTGACAGGATCCAGTATAGGGTCTGGGATAACA
Source organism: Methanothermobacter sp. (assembly GCA_030055615.1). Classification (NCBI taxonomy): domain Archaea; kingdom Methanobacteriati; phylum Methanobacteriota; class Methanobacteria; order Methanobacteriales; family Methanobacteriaceae; genus Methanothermobacter; species Methanothermobacter sp. The sequence goes on from JASFYN010000002.1 coordinate 357,439, forward strand.
TTTATACCTTTACATTTTTTCTTTAGGGATTCTAAAGATTCCACTCTTTCCTTGGCCGTTTCAGGTATCCAACCTCTAGTATAATCTGTGGGGAGTATGACTGCTGGTATGTTTTTTTCTTTTAACAGTGGTAATAGTTCTTCGTAGTTTCCGTGATCAAGGCTTAGAACTAACTGTGCACCGGCTTTGACAGCTGCTTCTATTTCCTCAGGGTTTAGGGTGTCAATACTCACTGGGAGGTTGCCAGCCACTTTTTTCACTGTTTTTATAATTTCTGGTATTCTTTTTGATAAGTTTTCGCCAGGTATTGTCCTGATGTCTATTATGTCAGCCCCATTTTTCACGAGATATTTAACTTGTTTTATTAATTCTTCTTTTTTTAGGAATGGTGCCTTCGCGACTTCTGCCAAGACTCTCATTGGAAAGTCCCTTCCAACTGGGAGATCACCTACAAGGATGTTTTCTTCTTTTTTAAGTAGTTTCTCACGTTTTTCTTCATCTTCTTCAAAATCTTTTATAAACTTAAGGGCCCTTTTTCGCTGTTCTTCCTCTATGAGCCTGTCAGCAGCTTTCTTGGGTGACAACTTCAATTTATCCAAAAGATCAAGTACTATTGGAAGGTCAGCAGCATCCGTGGGGCCCTTATAAGCGGGTATTCCTGTCTCCTTTGTTATTATACTGGCATCCCTGGGTATTAAGCCTGGTATAAGTATAAGGTCCAATTCTGAGATTATAGAATCATCTAATTTTTTTATTTCATTTATTATTTGACGGGGGGTTAGAAAAGCTGCTATGAGTATGTCTGCGATATGGACGTGTACATCATGCTTTGTAGTAGATGAAGCTTTTATTACGAGGTCTCCTGCGAGCTTTCCTGTGATTATAAGAACTTTCATTTTATCCCTCTTTGATTTTATAGAAGACCATCATGTATATATACTAAAATTTTATAATGATTAACAATGAAAAATTGGAGGTAGACCATGATCGAAATCCGATTTCATGGACGCGGCGGACAAGGTGCCGTAACAGCAGCAGAAATCCTCGCAAAAGCCGCATTCGAGGATGGAAAGTACTCACAGGCCTTCCCATTTTTTGGCGTGGAACGAAGAGGCGCCCCTGTCATGGCCTTCACAAGACTAGATGAAAAACCCATAAGAAGAAGACATCAAATTTACAACCCCGATTACGTTGTCGTACTAGATGACGGCCTCCTAGAAGTCGTTGACGTATTCGCAGGACTAAAAACCAACGGCGCAGTCATAATAAACACAAGAGAAGAACCCCAAACACCTCCAGAAGCCAAAAAATATACCATCGATGCCACAGGCATAGCATTAGAAATCCTAGGCCGACCCATTGTAAACACAACAATGCTCGGAGCATTCGCAGGGGCAACAGAAGAAGTAACAATAGACGCCATCATAAAGATAATCAAAGAAACATTCCCCGGCAAAATCGGAGAAAAGAACGCAGAGGCTGCTAAGAAAGCCTATGAAAACATAAAAAGGTGAATATAAATGGAAATTGGAGCCACCGTAAAAGAACCTGGAAGCACCCGAAAAAACAAAACAGGCAGCTGGAGAACCTTCAAACCAATCCTTGACAAAGAAAAATGTATAGAATGCGACAACTGCATATTATTCTGCCCAGACGCGTGCATAAGCCCAGAATATGAAATAGATTATGATTACTGCAAAGGATGCGGGATATGCGCAGAAGAATGCCCCGTAAAAGCAATAAAAATGGAAAGAGAAAGATAACCCGGAGTGAGGAAAAATGACACTAAAAGTAATATCAACAAATCGGGCGGTCGCAGAAGCCGTGAAACTCGCCAAACCAGAAGTCATACCCGTTTATCCAATAACACCACAAACATCAATATCAGAGTACCTAGCACAATTCGTAGCCAACGGAGAACTAGAAGCAGAATACATACGGGTAGAATCAGAACACAGCGCCATGAGCGCATGCATAGGAGCATCAGCAGCCGGTGCAAGAGTATTCACAGCAACATCATCCCAAGGACTAGCACTAATGCACGAAATGCTATTTGTAGCAGCAGGACTCAGAAACCCAATCGTAATGGCAAACGCCAACAGATCACTCTCAGCCCCCCTAAGCATATGGAACGACCACCAAGACTCCATAGCAGAAAGAGATTCAGGCTGGATACAAGTATACGTCGAAAGCGCACAAGAAGCCTTTGACTCCATACTCATATCCTATAAAGTATCAGAAAACAAAAAGGTACTCCTACCCAGCATGGTCTGCCTAGACGGGTTCATATTAACACACACAGTAGAACCAGTTGAAATACTCCCAGAAGAAGAAGTAGACAACTTCTTGCCAGAGTATAAACCAGAACATGCAATATTAGACCCAGAAAATCCAATGTCCCTCGGAACATTCACAGACCCAAACTACTACATGGAAGCAAGATACCAAATCGAAGAAGCCACACAAAGATCCAAAAAAATCATAGAAAAAGTCAACAAAGAATTCAACGAAACATTCAACCGCAAATACAACTTCATCGAAGAATACCAATGCGAAGACGCCGATATCGTGCTCGTGGCAATGGGATCACTCTGCAGTACCCTAAAAGAATTAGTCGATGAATTCAGAAAAGAAGGTAAAAAAGTCGGCCTACTCAAGGTAAGAGTCTACAGACCATTCCCAGCAAAAGAAATTTATAAAGCAATCAAAGACGCTGATAAAATAGCAGTCCTCGACAAAAACATCACATTTAGCATGGGAGGAGCACTCTACACAGATATGATGGCGAAAATACGCGACAAAGAAATCTACAATTTCATCCTAGGATTAGGAGGACGCGACGTAACACCCCAAAATGTTAAGGAAATTGTGGAGAAAACAGAAAAACCAGAAAAGGACATCACATGGATCGGATTAAAGGAGGGATCCTAAATGGAAATCCCAAAAGAAGAACTCCTCGCCCCAGGTCACCGTGCTTGCGCAGGATGCGGCGCAACCCTAGGTGTAAGATTAGCATTAAAAGTACTAGGCAAAAATACAATAGCAGTTTCATCAACCGGCTGCTTAGAAGTTATCACAACACCCTACCCAGAGACAGCATGGGAAATACCATGGATACACGTAGCATTTGAAAATGCAGCTGCAGTTGCCGCAGGCATAGAAAGAGCCTTGAAAGCCAAGGGCAAAAAGGATATAAATGTGGTCGCATTCGCAGGTGACGGTGGAACAGCAGACATAGGCATGCAAGCCCTTTCAGGGGCCATGGAACGAGGCCATAACATCATCTACATTTGTTACGATAACGAAGCATACATGAACACAGGAATACAAAGAAGTGGAGCAACACCCTATGGTGCATCAACCACAACATCACCACCAGGCAGAAAGAGCTTCGGCGAAGACAGGCCAAAAAAGAACATGCCATTCATCATGGCAGCCCATGGAGTACCATATGTAGCAACAGCATCAATATCATACCCAGAAGATTTCATGAAAAAAGTTAAAAAAGCCAAGGAGATAGAAGGACCAGCATACATACACTTACATCAACCATGCACAACAGGATGGGGATTCGACCCATCAAAGACGATAGAGATCGGAAGACTCGCAGTAGAAACAGGTGCCTGGCTATTATACGAGATAGAAGAAGGAGAATTCAGGGTCACTTATAGGCCAATACAGCGTAAGCCAGTCACCGAATACCTAGATGCCCAGAGAAGATTCAAACATTTAAAAGAGAAAGAGAAGGCCAAAATACAAGAGTATATAGACAAGATATGTGCAGAGCTTAGAATATAGAGTGGAGGATAAAAGTTGAAAAAGATCTTGAGCCAACCAGAATTATGTGACGGTTGCGGAGATTGCGAAGAGGCCTGTGAAGAGCTCTATGGGGCTCCTAGGATAATAATACGTGAAATAAACGGGACATACTATCCTATAATATGTCAACAGTGCGAAGACGCCCCATGCAAGGCGATATGTCCCACTGAAGCAATCGATGAAACCATAGACCTTGAAAGATGTATAGGCTGCGGACTCTGCATGATAGTATGCCCATTCGGTGCCATAGTATTATCAGAAAGAAAAGCCCACAAATGTAACCAATGCCCAAAACTAGACACACCAGCTTGCATAAAAGCCTGCTCCAAAAGGGCCTTGTCCATAGTAGACGCTGAAAAACTAAAACTCGAAAAACAAGAAAAATACATAGCAAAAATGGCAGGAACCGCAAAACCAAGATTCGACATACTAGAATTGGTCTCAAAAAGCAAAAAGGCCGAGGAGAAACTAAAATAGGGGGGGCTAACATTGCGAGAGTTAATTTTAAGTCCAGAATTGTGTGATGAATGCATGAAATGTGAAAGAATATGCCCCAGGAACGCTATCCGCCTATTAAATGGTGTGCCAATTTTTTGCATGCACTGCGCTCCAGAAAAAGCCCCCTGTCTAAACATCTGCCCAGAAAATGCCATAATAGAAAAAGAGGGAGCCATAATAATCGATGAAGAAAAATGTGCAGGTTGCGGTTTATGCCAGGAAGCTTGTCCAATCGGCGCAATTTACATGGATGAACATGGAACTCCACGTAAATGTGACCTATGCATAGAATACAATAAACCACTCTGTATTTCAGTCTGTCCCACAAGAGCTTTAATAGAAAGTTCAGAGGATTTATTATCCACCAAGAGGGATAAACTAGCAACTGAACTTAAAAAGATCAAAGACTTAATCCAATTATAGACGCTAGGAGGATCCCATGATCGGCCAAGAAAAAGTCAAGGAAACAGTATGCCAACTTTTCAAAAAAGCCACCACAACACTGCCTAAAGATGTTGAATCAGCCCTAAAAAAGGCTTTCAGAGAAGAAGAGGATGAAATAGCATTATTAAATTTGAAGGCCATCCTAGACAATATAAAGATCGCCAAGGAAAAAAAGATACCAATATGCCAAGATACAGGACTCCCAATAGTATTCGTGAAAATGGGTAATGTTAAAGTTGAAAGACTCTATGATGGGATCATAGAAGGAGTTAGAATGGCAACATCCCAGGTTCCATTAAGGCCTAATGTCGTGGATCCTATTTCAAGGGAGAATACTGGGGATAACACTGGTAAAATGATCCCACAGATAGACTTAGAACTAGTAGATACTGATTTTCTTGAAATAACTGTCATGCCAAAGGGTTTTGGTTCAGAGAATAATAACAGGCTAAGAATGGGACTTCCCAGTGAAGGCCTTGAAGGTGTTAAGGATTTCGTGATTGAAACAGTGATGAAAGCAGGTGGTAAACCATGCCCACCTATAATAGTAGGGGTGGGTGTTGGTGGATCTTCTGAGCTCGCATTAAAACTGGCCAAAAAAGCTTTACTTAAAAAAATTGGAGAACGAAACGAAAACAAGAAAATAGCAGAACTAGAAGAGAGCATACTCAATGAAATAAATAGGAGTGGTATAGGTCCAATGGGGCTCGGTGGTAAAACAACCGCATTAGATGTTAAGATAGAAACTGCTCACACACATACTGCAGGGTTACCTATCGGAGTCTGCATACAATGTTGGGCTTCAAGACATGCCACCGCCATCCTAAAATAAAACCCCTAAAAAAAAAATACAATTTAGAGGGGGGGTAACAGTCTCCCTCCCTTTTCTAATTTTTATGGTTTTTCACATGTTATCATGAATATTGTCCTGTCAGCTATGCTCACAGCCCTGTCAGCCACTCTTTCAAGGAATCTTGCTATGAACAATAGGTTCACAAGATAATTTATGGATTCTTTATCTTTGAACATGCTAATCGTTACATGTTCTAGTGTTTGGTCAAATAAGTCATCCACTTTATCATCGTCATGTCTGAGTTCCTTTGCCATTTCTATGTTTTGATCAAGGAATGAATATATTCCCTTAGAGAGCATCATCTGGACAAAATCTGCCATGTGAATGAGATCCTCCATAGGTTTTTTGGGTATTTCCTCATCTTTTATGTTCTCGGAATATTCTGCTATATCAGCTGCAAGGTATCCTATCCTTTTAAGATGGCTTCCAACCTTTATACAAGCTTCTATAAATCTCAGATCCTTTGCAACTGGCTGTTCAGCGGCTATTAAACTTATACATTTCCTTTCAAGGTTAAATACCATATCATCTATCTCTTTACTGGCTGATATTACCTCTTCCTTTTTCTTTTTGTCGAAATCGAATAAAAGTTTTGTAGACTTTTTATGTGTTTCAAGGGTTTTCTGGGCTATTTTTTCCACATCTTTCCTCAAATCTTTTAACCTTTTTCTGAAGAGTATTCTTGGATATTTTTTCTCCATAACATTCCTCCTAGAAACCGAAAAATTATCCAAATCTACCAGTTATATATTCTTCTGTCCTTTTGTCCTGTGGTTCTACGAAAATCTTCTCTGTCAAACCGCTTTCGACGATTTCACCGTTTAAAAAGAATGCAGTGTACTTTGAAACTCTTGTAGCCTGTTGCATATTGTGTGTCACTATTATTATTGTGAACTTGCGCTTTAGTTTGTGTATTAGATCTTCAATTTTAGTGGTTGAAATAGGATCTAACGCAGAACATGGTTCATCCATTAATATTACCTCTGGTTCTATAGCTATCGTCCTTGCAATACACAGACGCTGTTGCTGTCCCCCTGAAAGGCTAAGAGCTGTCTGATCTAATTTGTCTTTAACTTCATCCCAGAGTGCAGCTGCCTTCAAACTTTCTATAACTCTATTCTCTATCACTTCCTTGTCAGTTATCCCATGGACACGGAGACCATATGCAACATTTTCAAATACGGATTTTGGGAAAGGATTCGGCTTTTGGAAAACCATACCAACTTTTTTTCTCAACTCAACTACATCTACGTCGGGATCATAGATGTCCTTCCCATCTAAGTAAACATGACCTTCATGTCGGAAACCAGGTATAACATCATTCATCCTATTAAGTGTCCTTATAAAAGTTGATTTACCACAACCAGATGGGCCTATAAGCGCTGTCACGGTATTCTTAGGTATCTTCAAATTTACATCCTTTAAAATGTGGTCTTCACCAAAGTAAACGTTTAAATCTTCAACTTCAATCCTGTACATGGTCATCGCCCCATCATCTTCCTCCTGTACCTTTCAACAAGAGTATTGGTAGTGATTGTAATAATAAGAACTATTATCACAAGGACAGCTGCAGTCCCATAAGCGTTTTTAAGTGAAAGACCCTCTGTGGCAAGCACATATAAATGTAATGGAAGAGGTCTTCCAGGATCGAAGATAGAAATTGGCATTGAAAGGGCTGATCCAACGACAAACATTACCGCAGCAGCCTCTGATATGGCTCTAGCCATCCCCAATATTATCCCCGTGACTATTCCTGGCATTGCTGCTGGTATCACAACCCTGTAGATTGTTTCCCAGTTAGTAGCGCCTAATGCCCAGCTTGCTTCCCTGTAAGATCTTGGCACGCTTTCAATAGATACTACGGCCACCTGGAATATTGTGGGTAAAGCCATGAGCGCAAGTACAAGACCCCCTGAAAGGAGGGACCATCCAAGTCCAAGGAATATAACAAAGAATGACAATCCAAATAATCCGAAGACTATTGAAGGTATTGATGCTAATGTTTCAGCGCCAAATTTTATGAGCTTAACTATCTGCGTTTCACCAGCATATTCCGCCATGTAAACTGCAGCTCCAACACCAAGGGGTGTTGCGATTAAAACCGCTAATAGCGTCACATAAATGCTTGATACTATCATCGGGGCTATACCACCAGCTCTACCAGAATCTATTGGCTCTGACAATAAGAATTCGAGGTTAACTGCTGGCAAACCCTTGAAGAGTATGTAGCCTATGATCACTATCAATATTACTATTGTGAATATCCCAGAAGCCCATAGTACTCCATTCATTATTTTCTGGGCGGTTTTAGGTGAAATAAGCTTAAATGACATTTTAATCACCCTATAGGTAGCCTCCTCCGACTACTATCTTTTTCTTGTAGTGGAAGTAGTTGGCGATTACCAGCAATATCATGATGACTATGAATAATATTACAGCCGTCCCAAAAAGTGCGCTGTAATGTAATCCTGTTGCATATCCCATCTCAAGGGCTATGTTTGATGTTAATGCTCTCACAGGGTCTAATATTGAACTTGGGATTTGTGCTACGTTACCTGCTACCATGATAACTGCTAATGTTTCACCGATGGCTCTTCCCATCGCGAGGATAATAGATGTAATTATACCAGGTATTGCAGCTGGGACTATTACATGCCTTATTGTCTGCCAATGGGTTGCTCCTAGGGCGAGTGACGCCTCCTTGTATTCCAATGGGACTGATTTGATCGCATCTTCTGATACGCTTATTATCGTGGGCATTATCATGATGGCCAGTATTAATGATGCTGTAAGTATGCCGAAACCTGTGCCCCCGATATGTGTTCTTACAAGGGGTACTAAGACTATGAGGCCAAAGAATCCGTATACAACAGATGGTATGGCTGCTAGTGTTTCAATGACTGGTTTGAGGATTCTTCTCATGAATTGTGGTGCTATTTCTGCCATGAAAATTGCGCATAAAAAGGAGAAGGGAACTGCAATGGCAAGTGAAAGGAAAGTAATACATAATGATCCTACTATCATTGTAAATACGCCATATTCTCCATCTGAAGGGGCCCATTCCCAACCGAATATGAAATGTATAAAACCATATTCTTGGAATATTGGTATGGCTTCTCTGAAGATGAAAAGTACTATTAGTAGTATGATTATTATTGAGAATATTGCGGTTAGGAAAAGTCCCTTTTCAATTAGCATTTCCCTTGTCCTACTTATCATGGTATAACCCCCACAATTTTAGTCATCATCTGAAACATTTGCTATTGCGGGCACAACTCTTTCACTTCTTATTATGTTTTGTCCTTCTGGTGAAAAAACCCACTTTATGAAGTCCTTCACAACACCGGTTGGTTCGCCCTTTGTGAGGAATATGAACGGAACAACAAGTGGATATGACCCATCAGCGACTGTCCTCTCAGATGGTTGGACACCATCAATTTTGAGGGCTTTTACATCATCACTCATATGGGACATTGAAACAAAACCAATAGCATAAGGGTCTTGTTTAACTGATTGTTTAACTGATTCTGTGGATCCTTGAACTATCGCATCAGAACGTATTTTAGCATCCTTCATTACTAAGCTCTGGAATGAACTTCTAGTCCCTGATCCCTCTTCTCGGACTATGACATGTATTTCAGCGTCTGGGCCTCCTACTTCCTTCCAGTTTCGTATTTTTCCACTGAATATGTCTCTAAGTTGTTCTTTTGTCAGGTCGTCTATGGGGTTTTCTTTGTTCACTGCTATCACTATACCATCTTTTCCGATAACATATTCTTTTAAACCATCCTTTTCTTCGGGTTTAAGTGATTTTGAACTTGTGCCTATGTCTACAACGCCTTGTTGGGCTGTTCGGATGCCCATACCAGATCCTCCGCCTTGTACGTTTATTTTAACATCTGGATGTTTTTTCATGTACTCGGCTGCAAGTTTTTCAGCCACCGGCTGTACAGATGTTGAACCTGCTATCTCGATCCTCTCATAATGGACGCCTGGTCTGAATAATAGGTAGAGTACGATGACAAATATGAGTAGTATCCCCCCTTTCCATTTTATCTCCAAATGTATCACCTTGAAAATATTATTCCCCTAAAAAATAGTTTTCCTTAATTAATATATAATATATTTCATTTCAGGAGGTTCTAAAAAAGAGAAAATAGGGGGTTTGGATTCTATTGTTTGGCTGGGACTATTTTCTCGGATCTTATTATTTCTTGTCCTTCTGGGCTTAGGACCCAATCAATGAAGTCTTTTACCACGCCAGTCGGTTCGCCCTTTGTAAGGAACAAGAATGGTCTCTGGAGTTTGTATGACCCATCGGCTACTGTCTTCTCTGATGGTATTATACCATCGATTTCAAGTGCTTTAACGGTGTCATCGAGGTTAGCAAGTGATATAAAGCCGATGGCATTGGGGTCTTGCTTAACAGCTTGTTTAACTGCCTCTGTGGAACTTTCTACGATTGCATCTTTTCTTATTTTAGCTTCTTTCTTCATCACAATTTCTTCAAATGCTTTACGCGTTCCTGAACCTTCTTCCCTTGTTATAACTGTTATCGGGGCATCTGGGCCTCCTACTTCCTTCCAGTTTCGTATTTTTCCACTGAATATGTCTCTGACTTGTTCTGTTGTAAGGCCTTGGATGTTGTTTTGTTTATTCACGATTACGACTATACCATCTTTACCTATGAGGTATACTTTAAGGCCTTTCTTTTCGTCTTCTTTTAGTTCTTTGGAGGATGTGCCTATGTCTGCTGTTCCTTGTTGTGCTTGTGTAATGCCTACACTTGATCCTCCGCCTTGTACGTTTATTTTAACATCTGGATGTTTTTTCATGTACTCGGCTGCAAGTTTTTCAGCCACCGGCTGTACAGATGTTGAACCTACTATATCGATCCTTTTTTCTTCACCCTGGCCGCCTAGGACTACTATGGCTCCTATTATTATAATTATGGCGACTATTATCCCTAAAATTGTTTTGGTGTCCATTTTTTATCACCAATTTTTAAGTTGGCTGTAAACTTATTTAAATTTTACTATTAGTGAATTATATTTCGTATTTTATGAACAAAAATATTTGATGATAGGATTTTGTTCATATTATATGAACAAAACTACACTAAAAGTATAAATATGATGACATATAAGCCTGGTATGGTGAATAGTTATGATAACAGAAAAATCCTTAAAAGAAATTTTTAAGTTTAATATTTGTCGTTGGAGGACATCCATAACCCTCATTGAAAAAAATTGTATAATTACACGTGGTTATTTAATAGAAGATTTAATTGAAAATCTTTCCTTCCCCGAAGTCATATTTTTACTATTAATGGGCGATTTGCCCTCTAAAAATAAATCCAAAATGCTTAATGCCATACTAGTATCCTTCTGCGACCATGGTGTTACACCACCAAGCACACAAGTCGCCCGTCTCACCAGATCAACAGGTTCATCTTTAAACGCCTCTCTAGCCGCCGGTTTATTAGCCTTCGGCGAAAACCATGCTGGCGCTATAGAAAAAGCCATGAAATTATTCCAAGAAACCATAAGTATTTGTAAATCCCAAAAAGATATACCAGTATTAGCAGAGAAAATCGTGGAAGAACACCTACAAATGGGAAAGAAAATACCTGGTTATGGTCACAGATACCACCAAAAAGACCCCAGAGCAACAAAAATACTAAAAATAGCAAAAGAACTAAAATGCACAGGACCACACACACAATTAGCAAAAGAAATAGAAAAAATACTATACAACTCCAAAAAAATACACCTAAATATCGACGGAGCTAACGCAGCAATATTATCAGACATAGGATTCCACTGGAGCACAGGAACCGGAATATTCATGATAGGAAGATTACCAGGATTAATAGCCCACATAAACGAAGAATCACAAGAAGAACCATTCAGAAAAACCTTAAAACTCGAAGAAATACAATATCACGGAAAAAAACCAAATAAAAAAATGCAAAATTCAAAAACTCCATTTAATGCACTTTCTGTTATATCAACCCAACAATCTCTGAAATAAATGTTGGGAACGCCTTCCATTTTTTCATAACCAAAAAATCTACAACTTTCTGAACCTCTCAGGAGTAATTGTACGTGGAATATTCATATAAAACTCACCCGCAGTATCCACAATCTCCACAGAAATATCCCCTATTCTCTCAAAGGTCTTAACTACCCTTGAAAGCGAAATATAGTATGTTGAACGCTCTTTCTCATCAAAAGACGTTTCAGCCATTTGAGTAGCAATACAATTAAGCGCTTTTCTCTGTATCCTATGCATCTTCTTCTCAAGTTTCATAACATCATCTTTAAGTTCCAATCTTTCATTAAGGAAAGCTTTCATAGCCTTTTTAACCATGCTAATAGCAGTTTCATACATCCAACGAAGATAATCCATAATCTCAGGATCCACAGGATACGCTTCCTTAACCGTGAAATTAGCTATTATACCTGAATGATCACCTATACGTTCAAGATCATAGGCTATTTCAGTGAATACCACAGCCCTCCCAAACTCAGAATATGGATTCATAGCAATTGCAGTATCAACTGAAGACCTGATCTTTTCATGCATATGATTAGTAACATAATCCATCCTAAGAGCTTCATCTGCAAGCTCTTTATCATAAGTGGCAAAAGCTTTAAATGACTTTTCAAGCTGCTTACACACATGCCTCGCCATATCCTTCAAAAGCTCCTTGATGAAAAAACTCCCAGCATACTCCCTCGAAGTCACTTCCTCACCAAAAACATCCGCAAATTCCTCAAATTTCTGAAGATCAACCATATAAGCCCTCTTAACAACACCCTTCTTTATAAGCGGCCTAAGTAACTTAGTAACATAACGCCGCGTAATTCCCAACTTTTCAGCGATCTCATCCTGCGTAGAAGGATTTTCATATAATATCACATCAATTATAGCCTTAAGAGTGGCGTTCCTCCGGGACATTTCCATCGCATCCATTACAATTGCTTATTTCCAGTTATTATAATTATAGACTCATTAAGTATAATAGCTATCACATAAAGTAGGATAGTAATAATAATAACAGAGATCAAAGCATCAAACTGATAAAATAATAGACTATAAAATTTCACAATAGAAGAATTCACATCCACAAATCCCCTTAAAAGGAGCAATAAACCTGCGAATACAAGCAAGTAACCATGAAATTTCTTTATCTCATCTGGCTTCAAGAAAGGGTATAACCCCATTATAAGAAGTCCAAGACCCATTGACTTGAAAAGATTCCAATGGGTTACACCTTCTAAAAGATAAATTATACTCTCAGATCTCCAATAAAAATTGGCCAAGAAATTTATAACTTCTATTATGAGTATAATCATAAGCGGGATTGTAAAAACTATCTTATCCTCCACTATCTGCGTTTTAACATCCTCTAGGGGCTCTCTAAGGTAATGAGATAAGAGTTGATAGAGCATTGACCCTAAAACAGCGCCTAATGCAGTTCCACCCACTCCAAGCTTTTGGGTAGTGAACGCTACTATACCCGATATTACACCTGCCATTATTATATCAAACGCCTTAGACAATTCCATCACCTAAAAAAACATTACTTCTCATAAAATCATATCTATGAAAGAATCAAATCACCTACAAAGCCTTAGGGGGGATTTGAACCCCCGACCTCTGCCTTACCAAGGCAGCGCTCTACCACTGAGCTACTAAGGCCAGAATAAGTATGGGTCTAGTGCAGGGGAAGGGATTTGAACCCTCGAAGGCCTGCGCCAGAGGATCTTAAGTCCTCCCCCTTTGGCCGCTCGGGCACCCCTGCATGGTAATTAATAAATAATAAAAAACTGGTATATTAAGTTAACGGTTAAGTTAATGATTAGAATGATTATAAACCCATCTCACCCTTAACAGTTCTAATAAAAGGTCTTTTATAGGTAAAATTAGACATAATTCCCATCAATTCATCTGATTAAAATCTTCGCTCTGCACACTCTAAAAAAATAGGGTGGTTAATTGAGGCTATTAGATAAATGTGGGTGTTGCGGCGCTTGTGTAAATGTATGCCCATATGAAGTCTTAGAAATGGAAAAGATTGTCATGATAAATGGAGAATGTAGGGAATGCGGTACCTGCAGTATAGTATGTCCAGTGAACGCTATACAAATAAAGGGTGCAAATCATGAAATATGACCTCATAGTAGTAGGAGGCAGAGTATCCGGATCTATATCCTCGTTTTACGCCTCGAAGAAGGGTCTCAAGGTCCTTATGATAGAAAAAAACCCTGAAATAGGCACACCAGTACAATGTGCCGGGGGTGTGAGTGACACCTTCTTCAAATCCATGAAAATAAACCCATCACCAAAATTCACTTGCACTAGGATTAAAGGTGCATGCATTCATGCACCTTCTGGTGCAAGTTTCCTAACCAGGGACCCTATGATAACAGGTTATATTGTTGAAAGAAAAATATTTGACAAACACCTTGCCATTTTAGCAGCTGAACAAGGAACCGATATAATGGTTAATACAACAGCAAAAGATCTGATAATCAAAGATGGTAAAATTAATGGTGTGATAGTTAAAAAAAATGGTCAAAGATTTGATATCAGTTCAGAGATCGTTATAGCTGCGGATGGGATACAATCAAAAATCGCCAGAAAAGCAGGCCTAGATACAAGGTTTAAAGTAGATGAAATCTGTTCATGCGCCCAGTCAGAGATGGTGGGCGTTAATGTTAAAAATGAAATAATGGAATTCTATCTCGGAAATAAAATAGCACCCGGCGGTTACTTCTGGATATTCCCAAAAGGCGAAAAAAGGGCGAACATTGGCGTTGGAATACGTAGAAAAGAATGGAACATGAAAAGTGCACAATATTATCTTAAAAAATTCACATCAAAATTAAATGCGACCGAAATAGAATTCAATATAGGAGCCGTACCTATTGGAGGGCCTGTTAAAAGAACCTATACTGATGGTCTGCTCGTAGTAGGTGACGCTGCAGGACAAGTAGACCCATTAACCGGTGGGGGCATACACATAGCCGCAGAATGCGCGAAAATAGCCGCTGAAACAGCTTCAGATGCCATAGAAGAAGGTAGAACCGATGCAGGCTTTTTAAAAGTGTATGAGAAAAGGTGGTATAAAAAAGTTGGAGTTAATATTATGAAATCCCTTAAGTATCGGAAAATACTTAATAAACTAACTGACGAAGATCTAAATAACTTGATAGAATCATTAAAAGGAAAAAAATTAAATTTAGATTCCAAGGTTTCAATTTTCAGACTGGTGAAAGATTACCCTAATATCCTCAAAATCCTCAAAGAAATACTATAGTGGTGATAAAGTTGCCAAGAAAGAAGTCTATTATATTAGTATGTATTCTAGCCTTTATCATAAGACTCATACCAAGTAGGAATTTTGCATTCCCTGGTAACGATGCATACATCCACCATGACATTGTAATGAGACTAGCCACAAAAGGCATAGGCATAATTTCAAAAAACCCCACTTCACTACTAGGACTTAAACCATACGCTTATCCACCACTTTATCATATGTTAGGACTCCTCATGTATAAGATATTTAACAGCCAACTTGTATTCTTTCTTTTACCACCGGTTCTTGCAATATTAACTATACTCGTATTTTATAAGATCGCATGGGAAATCTTCCAAAATGAGAGGGATTCAATTTTCTCAGCCTTTTTATTTTCAATGGTACCATCATTTGTGGCCAGGACATCGGTATTCATACCAGAATCCTTAGGAATCCTATTATTCACAATAATACTCTACATCCTCGTAAAATATGTTAAGAGCATGCCAGAATACTCTGATATTGATAGTTTCAGTCTAGGAGGATTCTTCAAGATATTCAAAGGCAATCTTAAATATATTATAATAGCTCTTCTGATATTTTCAATATACTTATTCACCCATAGGGGATGGGTATTCCTCACCATAACTGTCCTAATATTAATTTTAACATTCCTGATACCCTCCTTTAAAAAAAGGCCAATAGAAGTTTCTATCTTATTCTTCTTCGCAGTCGCCGGTATTCTAGAATTCACATTACTCGCCACCCGTTTACAAACACAACCAGTTACAATACTCGGATTCCCAAAATGGATGGGTCTAATCCAGCTCATATTCGGATTATATGGTGCACTATTTTTCATAAAATCGAAGAATCCACTCTACAAGTTTATATTTTTATGGTTCACTATATTTGCGATAATGGGAACATATTCCTTCAGATTCCGGGACCCTTATGCTGCGATACCATTATCCTTAATGGCCGGTTACGGGCTCTCACAAGCCATTATAAGATTGAATAAGCTCAGAATACCAGATTATAGGATACTAAAGAAAAATCTCACACCATATATAAGATTATTTGTTATTTCACTTCTTTTGATCATCCCAATCGCACAAGGGGGTGTGATAGCTTATCTAAATGTTATAAGTCCCACACCAGAGCAGATAGAGGCCTTTGAATGGATAGAGAAAAACACGCCACCCAATTCTGTGTTTTTGGCGACAATGGAAGATGCCTACCTCCTTATAGGTAACACGCACAGAAGGGACGTTCTATTATGGAAGACGATCTACCAGGGTATGATGGGAAACCCCCCCACATTAAAAGAGAAAGAGATGAGCGAAATAGAAGTAAAGACAATATTTACCACTTCACAGATCAATGAAGCATACTATTTCCTCGAAAAAAATAACATAACATACATTTACATTAGAAAACCCATGCATCAGCAAGGTTTGGGATTATATCTCCCCACAGACACCCACTTCAAAACTCTTATTGTCACGGGAGATGCTGCAGTATATCAATACATTCCAAAACCCCCCATAGAAGGGAATAAATCCAAAATAAACTTTACTGGAGACCCAAAATATGAAAAAATAACTGATTTCATAGAAAAGTTTTGGAACGGATATTCTTATTCAGAAATCGGTGGATACACTCCAATGGAATATGATCCCGCTAGAGACTTAGAATTCGGAAGCACATTTAAAGGCTGCTACGACTCCAACGCCATGATAGCAGTTTTATATGACAAACTAGCTGCTAAAACAGGAAACACACAATTTAAAGAAAGATCTGATTATCTAATCACATGGTTAGAATATAAACAGATGGAAAATGGGTCATTCCCTGGTGGAATGCCACCAGCAGAATACACCATAACAACGGCCCAGACAATTTATCCCCTAAAAGACCTAAAAACAAATGAAACTGAAAAAATAACAAATAAAGGATTACAATTTATTGAAAACCAGATAAAAAATGGGGAGATCAGAATAGCAGCCAACAAAGAGTCATCACAACTTATAGGATCAGATTACCTGAAGCTTAAAACAGAATCCCAAGTAGGTGGAATGAACCCAAACAAAGAAATCATATATAATGTAATTGAAAAACAAAGAAGAGACGGATCTTGGACCTCCATAGCATATGAAAACATCGAAATACTTAAAGGATTAACCCTATACTACCTCGCAACAAATGATACAAAGGCCCTAAAATCAATCCAAGAAGGCTCAAAATGGCTTAAAGCTAACCAAGAAGACAATGGCCAATTCAAAGGTGATGGAGATCCAGAAATATATTCCATAGGACATTACGCCGATGCACTCCTAGTATATTACGTGGCAGGGGACAAAGGAGCCATGGAAAAAACTCTCAATTACACCTTAAAAAAGAACATTAAAAATGACCCAACACCACTAAAATCCTACCTAACACTATTCTGGGACCTTAAAATAATATACAACGAGGATAAAGCCCTAGAATTATCATCAAAGATACTATAAAAAAACACTGAGATACAATTTATTTACCCAATATCTTAAATTTCCCACACTTTTTTTACTCTTTTTAAATTTGGACAAGAAACCGGGAAAATAACAAAAATTTATAAAATATTCATATCCTAGGGCAAAACAAAACATATTTATATGTTTTAAGAGAAGAATTAAGGTGAAGTATAAAGGGATAATACGGGTATGAGGTGCAAAAGAAATGTTTAATATACTATTATCCGCACTCCAAGATTTTTTGAAAAAAACATTAAACATCTAAATGTCCATCCAAATTTCATGACCTCACAAAGCTTCTTTGGATCATCCATGGAATCTAAGAATATTAAATACAAACATATAAACTGGGACAAGTCTAATATTACTTCTAGGGAAACTAACACCTGGGGTGGATACCTTTGAATGAAATCATAGCAATCCCAATCGCCGCAATCTTAGCATGGCTAAACTTCGTTATAATAGACATATGGATGGGCCTACCCGAAGCCCCAGGTGTCAGAGGCGCGAGGGCAATCGGCAAATCCATAGAGAAAAGAGGAGGAGATCTAGGCGGAGGCTACTTTAAGGGGAATATCGTATGCTCTCCAGACGCCTCAGCCGGCACTCTACTAGCATCCTGTGGCTACTATGGATTCGGGGGCCCTGAGGGTGGTCTGATCGCCGCATTATTCGTTTACTTCGGGAATAGAATGTGCGCAGATCCCGGATACGCCGGGACAACAGGAGCCCTAACCATAACTTCTATAATATGGATCGCCTCCCATTTTGGTATCACAGCAAATTACTTTATAGTAGGTATAGTCATCGCCATATTAACCATCCAAGGCTTATATCATCCACTATCATCCAAACTAATCGGTAAAATAGCCAGAAAAATGAATAGAAAGGTCATCAAATAGTGGTAGAAATGATAGAAGAAACAATCATCTCATGTATAATAATATATATGGTTTTAAGACTCTTCATAACCCAGAATAGGTTAGAAAGGATGCCATACCTCAATGTCATAAATTTTGGGGTTGCGGCGATTATAACACTCAAAAATCCATCACCACTAGGTGCAATAACATCAATGGTATATTTCATACTCGCAACTGTAGGCGCCAATGCAATAGCATTCACCATAAGCAAAGTAAAGGAGATAGAAGGATGAACATTGAATTCATATATGCTGCGGCCATCCTCATGATAGTCGGGGCCCTAGGAGGCGTGCTTCAAACAAGGCCCATAGACAAGTTCCTCATGTTAGCAGTGCTAGGTGATGGGCTAATTAGTATCGTGGCAACCTTCGGCTACCTTGACGTGGCCATGGCATCCTCATTCATGACCTTCGTAGGAATAATCATAATGATGATAGGATTAGTTAGAGTACTTGAAATCAGAAAAATGCGAGGCGAAATAGGATGATCTCAGCCACTGGGACACTTCCATTAATATCATTCTACCTAGGGTTAACCTTAGTATTAATTGGGAGCTTAGGTGTTGTATTCGGGCCTAAAACTTCCAAAGAGCCCATAGTTAGGATAATAAACCTTACAGTCCCTTCTACAGGCGTGGCATTGATCTTTTTAAGTTATAATTATACCCTTGCAATGTTAACATTTCTAAGTGTGAATCCAATCCTCTATATCATAATGATAAGGGCTATTATAAGATTGGAAGAAATGGGAGGCCCCATAAGTTGATAGGGAGAATCTTAAATCTTTTAGCCGAGCCCAGGGTGGTCCCTAAAATATTCGCATTCGCAATAGCAGTAGTATTAGTTTTTAGTTTGCCTCTTCCATTTCATCTCAACCCTGAACAAGTCTATCCTAAACCTCCACCCCAACTCCAGATAGAGCTGGCCAAGAAAAATGTTGATGTGAGTTATAATCTTGCACCCTATAATCGTGGCGGATTGCCAGTAGACCCCCATAATAGGGGTATAGTGAAGTCACAGTACAAAAGCCCATATGAAGGTTGGATAACGGCCTATCTAACTCCATTCTCCCAGTGGCTGAGAGATGTTTCATACCACTTAGGCACCACTATCGTAGCGCATCCAGGGGGGATCCTAGATGAAATCTTATACTACACAAGGGGATTAGACACGATACTCGAATCATCCATACTATTCACAGCATTTACCATAGCCTCTTGGGTTATATTAAATAGGACAAGAAAAATATGATGGGAGAATAATAAAATGGACCCTGTTTCAATAGTCCCTAATGTCGTGCCCCAAATAATCGTAAACTTTTATCCCATAGCAATCACAATCGCCATCGTAACAGCCGCCATAGGACTCTCAGGGGTTATAATAGAAAAAAATGACTTCCAAAAGATTCTAATAATCCAGATAGTCACTTATGCCATGCTGATAATCGTAGCAGCTGTGGGGACTGACTTAGCCGAAGCACTCATCCTTCCAGGGTTAGTTGTATCACTAGCAGAGATACTAGCAGTAACAGAAGTGCTAATATTCAGAGAATATACAAAAAGAGGAACCAACCCGCCACAATTAAAAAAATATAAACCTATTGACATGGAAGTTCTAAAGACAGCCATCCCCATAACCTCACTCCTCTGTGTTGTATATGGTACGATACTAACAGGTTTTACAGGGGGAGCGGTCGCAGGGGCTGGTATACTCATCTACTTGTTCATAGGAGAACCCAAGGGCTTATCACATGATTTCTGGGAGGAGATGTCAGGAGTGTCAGGATTGGCATGGTGCTCATGGCTTCTAGGATTCCTATTATATTTCCTAAACCCAAGATTATGGCTTGTGGCACTATTCATGTCAGGTGGCGGGATCGTAATCAAAGTAGCCTTGAAATTTGGACTCCTAGGAATACTAAACCGGGAAGAATTCAATAAATAAGGGCGGTCAAGTTTATGAATGAGATAACAAATCTAAACGGTCCAATAATAGGACACATCCCATTCATGGATATAATATTATATATAAGCCCATTTTCACTAGCTTTAGTAGCGGTTATAGTGGCTTTCACAATATTCTTGGCACTAAGCAAACCAGAATTAAGATCAGTAGCAAGATTTGGAGAAGACATAGTAAGAACAACCACTGTAGAGAAAAAAGAAGCCAGATTCAGGAGATTCATGACAATACTCTGTGGTATAGCATTAACAGGCGTAGTTACCACAGGGGACTTGTTCAATTTCGCACTATTCGTATCGTTAACTGGCATCACAAACATGGGCATATTTGCAGGAGTGAAGGACACCCACGTCCTCGATGCAACATTCCATTATGGCCTCGTTCTCATGATCTGTAGCCTACCACTATTCGGTGGAGTGGCCATGATACTAGCAAACACAGGCACCCTAAGCATGGGCATCCTAGCAAACATCCCCACAAACCCTATATTGAACATGAGCCGAACATTACTCCTCATAGGGGCTATAGGAGAAGGTGCACTAGCACCATTCTTCGCAACCAAAGTAGAAATGATAAGAGCAAAGGGAGCCCCCTATATAAATATGATGCATTTAAGCTCCCTAATGGTCTTCACAAGAGTAATAGAAGTCCTATTAATCCTAGGGTGATCTACAATGAAAAAAAAGACAAAAAATAGTATACTCGCAACAGTCACCAGCCTACCCATCATACTTGGACTTATAATACCACCCCCATTAGTTGTTTCAATCATAATTTTAACCGTGTTCATCCCATTATCAGCATATTATATTGGCCTCGTGTTAATGGCCCGTGCAAAGACCAAGAAAGATGAGAAAGAACGCACAAAACTGACATTCACAGGTTACTAAAACTCGGTGATAAAGATGGGCTATCTATCCCCAGTCAATCTACCCTACATGCTATTAGAGATAATCACAGCATTCATAATAGGAGGACTATTATTAGGACTCCAAAGAAAGGTTATAGCGAGGATCCAGGGCAGGCCAGGACCGCCCATAATACAACATTTACTCCACACATTCAAATTCTATATAAAAGAGCTTTCAATCCCCAGAACTTCGAGCATGCCATTATACGTGGCGATAGTAATGGCATTAGATGGTCTATGGGTTCTCGCACTCATCATAGGCCCGATATTACATGGTCCACTTGGCATTATAATATTATGCTATGCCATACATAAGGTTTCAGAGCATGGTATAGGCCTAGCTTCTGGGTCGCCTTATACAAAAATGGGAAGCTGTAGGGCAGTTCTTTCTGCTACTGCTGAAATGCCCCTAATGGCAGTCATGGCACTAGTATACTTCAAAACCCACACCCTCATATTAGCTGATATAATCAATTATCAGATCGTCCATGGATCTCTAGTCATGCAATTACCATTATGCGCATTGGCCGTGTTCATATTACTAGTTTCAAAGGCACCTTATAGTCCATTTGGGATAGTCTGGGGTAAGGATATAGTCTCAGGTTATAAGACAGAGCATTTTGGTGTTATAAGGGGCGTTCTAATGATGGGTGAAATTCTAGGATACTTCGTACTCTTATGGTGCTTTTTAACACTCTTCTTTGGGGGTATAATAAACACGCCATTAGATTATATCATAGGGATGACAATCATTACAATCATTCTAGGATTTATCGCTGCCTTGACGCCAATGGTGGCACCATATCACTCTGTAATGATACAATGGATATTCGCAGTACTGGCCCTTGTAAATGCTGTCCTTGTGTGAGGTGTAAATAATGGAAAGATCATATATAATCTTGTCATTGGCTATGATCGGCATTCTTGTCATGGTAATGGTCGCAGCTAGTATAATGCAATTAAGGATTGCAATAGTAGCAGCTATAATATTCACACTACTGCTCTCATTTTTCTTCCTAGGTAAAAATGTGGAGACAATTGAAACCATAGCATTCTGGTTTGTTATAATCATGTTCATAATTACAGCAGCCTTCATATTCAAGGGGGGAGGCTTCTAGAATGGCATACTTCACATACCTTCCACATTTGGTCATGTTCACCATCGGGATGGTGATAGGCTTAGAGGTAAGTTATAAGTGGCACAGTGAACCATTCGTAAGAAAAAGAATAGAAACCATACCACTCATAGTCGCTTTAATAGGGGGCGGACTCATGATCATCTACGCACCCCTCGGATTATTCTTCATAGGTTTTGTGATCGGGATGAGACCGGGATATGGTGTCTATGAGAGCATAATAGGGATCCTATTCGCATTAATACTATGGGTGACCCTATGACCGACAAGACAATAAAAAAGATAAAATTGTGGAAGCTTGAAAGTTACGCCTACAAAAACCAAGTAGTGAAAACACTCTCAGAAACCTTGAAGATCCCAATAGAAAAAGTGGAGGAATTATTAGCCAAAAACTTGGACATGGCAAGGATAGAATCATCCCACTCATCAATGGAACAAGCAATACTTTTCAGACTTGAAAAACAGATAGAACTAGACCTAGGACTAGACTACCTACACCATCTAGAACTCCTGGATAAAGAACAACTAAAAACCATAAAAGAAGAAATCATAAAAAAATTAGAAATTTCTGGGAAACTAGAAATAGACCCAGAAGAGTATAAAAAACTGATAGAAAAGGCCAGGAAGAAGATAATAAAAATCCTAGAGGGGAGTGGATGATAAAAGACTTCATAAGGAAAAGATCAATTCACGTTTGCCTAATCTGCACAGGAGGATGCAACGGATGCGACATAGAAGTAGCCGCACTCCTATCAAAAAGATACGACATCGAACAATACGGCATATACCTCCACAATAATCCCCGTGAATGCGACGCGCTCCTAGTTACTGGACATGTGGCGAAACAATGGCAAGAAAAACTCATAGAATTATATAACAAAGTCCCAGAGCCAAAGGCCGTCCTAGCAATAGGAGCATGCGCCCTAACCGGGGGAATATTCCAACAAGAATCCGACAAAACAGGAGCCCCAGTAAGCAATTTCATCCCAGTAGACGCAGAAGTCCCAGGATGCCCACCAAGACCAGCCGAAATAGCCACAGCCATACTAAAATACGTACCAGGAGTCCTGGCCAGCTACTCAAAATAATCACAAGAGAGATGATAATAATGAGTTACATACCCATCGGGCCAATCCACCCTGGAATAAAAGAACCATTAAGGATAAAACTCAAAACAGAAGGAGAAAGGGTAGTAGCCGCCGAAGTCGACTTAGGCTACTTCTATCGCGGCGCAGAACAGATAGCCAAGGGCAAACCATGGCAGAAAGTAGTCTACCTCTCAGAGAGAGTTTGTGGCATATGCTCCCACTTCCATCCAGTAACATTCATCGAGGGCCTAGAAAAAATTGCAGACTGCGAACCCCCACTCAGAGCACAATACTTACGAGTAATAATAGGTGAACTCAACCGTATACAAAGCCACCTCATCGCTAATGCATTATACTTCCTGGCAATAGAACATGAAACCCTCGCAATATACCTACTAAACATCCGAGAAAAGATAATGGACCTCACAGAGATGATAACAGGAAACAGAGTGCACTACGCTTGGAACATAGTCGGCGGAGTTAGAATGGACATAAAAGAATCTCAAAAGAAGAAAATATTAGAAAACTTGGATATAGTGGAGCCAGCAGTATACCGTTACAGGAAAATGTTCAAAACCGGAGCATTTCTAGGTTTAAGATCCAAGGATATAGGGAAAATGAGCAAAAAAGATGCAATAGATGTAAGAGCTGTAGGGCCCATAGCAAGGGGCTCAGGTGTCAAATTCGACTGGAGGCAAAAGCACCCAACCTTCACAGACTACTTCGATTTCAAACCAGTATGGAGAAAAGAAGGCGACAACTACGCAAGGATAATGGTAAGATTCGACGAAATACTAGAATCCATAAAAATAATAAGAAGAGCCATCGATGAACTCCCAGAGGGTCCAATAAGGAAAGAATGTGAAATACCCGAAGGTTCAATTGATAACAGATACGAAGCCCCAAGAGGGGAAGTCACATACATATTCGAAACAGCGAAAAACGGCATCATAAAAGATATAACCATAAGAACCCCCACTATAATGAACCTTGAAGCCTGTGTAAAACACATGTTCAATGACTCACCTACAATAGCAGATGCAGTCGCCATATACCAAAGTATAGACCCTTGCATTGCCTGCACCGAACGTGTGACAATAATTGATGAACATGGAAACAAAAAAGACTTCAGGGGCATGAACAATCTTTTAAAAGAACATAGCAGGAGAAAAGAAGGGGTGAGAGGTAAATTATAATGTCCTCTGTAATATGGTACATATACGAATTCGCAAGAAAAAAATGGATCAAAAGATTCCTAGATGCTAAAACAGATCCAGAAATAGCTGAATCGCCATCAAGGTTCAGAGATTTCCCACAAGTCCAAAAAGAATTATGCATTTCCTGTGGGGCCTGTATAGCCTCCTGCCCATCTCCAGGGGCGATAAAACTGGTGAGAGACGATGAAATGGAAATGGCATACCCCGTCATAAACAAATCAGCCTGTATAAGATGCGGTTTCTGCGTGGAAGTGTGCCCAACAGAACCAAAAACTCTCAAAACAGGTGAAAACTATCTTATAAAAGAAGAATACAAGATATTACCAAAGGACACCCTTTATGTAATCGATGACTACCTTTGCATACGCTGCGAAAAATGCCTAGAAGCTTGCAAGATAGGGGCCATCTCATCCCATAACAACATAATCACCATAGACCAGTCAAAATGTGTATCATGTGGAGATTGCATCAAAACTTGCCCAATAAAAGGAGCCATAAAAGAAGTCTTCATCACAAACATCGACGAACAAAAAGAGATAATTAACTTATTAGTCGACAATTTAGAAAAGGCCATAAACCTAGAAGTTGAAAGGGTTAGAAAACTGCCAGACTATGACCCTGAAAAGATTATAAAATTGGAATTCTCACTATCCAAAATCATGAAAAAAGCCCTCAAAATACTTCCCGATAAGGAAAAAGTAACTAAAATAGTGGAAAATATAACAGACAGGCTTAAGATCAATGTAATAACCTGGGATGAGGACAAATGCAAAGGTTGTAGATTATGCATAGATGAATGCCCCACAGGCGCCCTAAAATACAACGAAGAGAAAAACATCACTGAAAGAGACCCTGAAAAGTGCCTCAGATGTAGCATATGCTACCAGACATGTCCATTCGGAGTCCCAGGATTATACACCGCAAGATTCCTCCTAAAAGATGATAAAATCCTCATAACCTTGAAACCATCCCAGATAGTTGGAAGGGGCTGATAAAATTCCAGTAACTGTCGAAAAAACATACAAACCAATAAGAGAAATAGAAGTCCAATATGAAATAGATGATAAAAAGTGCAAAGAATGCAAGGATAGGCCTTGCCTTAAAGTCTGCCCAGTAGATGCCATCCATGAAATACCACCAGATAACCACATCGAAATAGACGAAAAATGTATAGGATGCATACTATGCAGGGAAGCATGCCCATACGATGCCATAAAAATGAAAACCATCCTATCAGAGCCTATAAGGGAACCAACACCTACAATAAACCCAAAACTTTGCCTAAATTGTGGAGCATGCGTTGCAGCTTGTAAAACTGGTGCCATAGAACTCGTAGCCTCTGGTAAAGAGGAAATACACCCAGTTATAGATGAAGAAAAATGTGTAAGATGTGGTTACTGCGCCCGAGCATGCCCCTCAGAAGCCATAAAATACGGCGAAATCCTACCAAGGGCCGTGGCTACAGGAAAGGCCTTAGTAATAAATCACAATCAATGCATAGGTTGCATGACATGCACAAGAGTCTGCCCATCCAAAGGAGCGATAAAGGTCGGGAAAGTAAGCAAATTACCCTACATAGACCCTGCATATTGTGCAAGATGCGAAAAATGCATGGATGTATGCCCATCAACCGCCATCAAATACACCACAAGAACCACAGCCTCCAGGAAATTTAATAGAATACATACAACAGAAATGGTATCAGAAGTTCTCGAAAAAGAAACAGAAAAAGTAGCAGAGGCCACAAGCAAGATAAACTCCATCCTAGAAAATATCGCCAATGAAATAAGCAATAAACATGACGAAAAAAACTTTGAAATAGATATAACAGACCAGATAAAAGAAAAGATCAAGGAAATCATAGACAAAGACATTGAAATAGATGAAATAGTAGAGATAATCGAAAAGACCAAACCAAATAGGGAAATAGCAAGTTTAGAGGAGAAATGTATTGGCTGCGGGGCTTGCGTCGATG
Organism: Methanothermobacter sp.; assembly: GCA_030055615.1. NCBI lineage: Archaea > Methanobacteriati > Methanobacteriota > Methanobacteria > Methanobacteriales > Methanobacteriaceae > Methanothermobacter > Methanothermobacter sp. Next base: position 384,089 of record JASFYN010000002.1, read on the forward strand.
AATGCCCAATAAACTGCATAGAACTTGAAATGCCAGCCCCAATTAGCATAGGAGAAGAATGCGTATATTGTGGAAAATGTGTACAAGCTTGTCCGGTAGAGGCAATAAACCTTAAAGAAGAATTCTTCACCATCAAAGATGATAGAATACTATTTAAAAGAAGAGAAATCAAGGGACCGAAGAGTGGAAAAGTCATCCCTGATGATATGATTTGCCAAGCATGCGGCATCTGCGTAAACAAATGCCCAGTAAATGCCTTAAGCCTCAAAAACGATAAAATAATAGTCGACCAAGAAGTTTGTATCAGCTGTGGTGAATGCGAAAACATATGCCCAGTAAACGCCATCAAACTAATCGAAAACTAATAAGATGAATGGTGTATAAGAATGGATATAACATTTAAAAAAAGTAAAAATGCGCTTAAAGAAGACCTACAGGGAAGATACATGGAGCTAGAGGCCGTGGAAGGCCAAGATTTAGATATTGGAAAATGTAAAGTGAAAGGTAAATTCATAACAATTTCCCCAGAATGTATAAGATGTAACTTATGCGCCGAAGAATGTCCAGTAGACGCTATAGCCAATGCAAAATCCACAAGACAGGCTAAAGTGCTAGAAAATTGCGTAAAATGTGAAATATGCGCTCAAACATGTCCCATAAGATGTATAAATGTGGTTGAGAGCATAGCAACAATAGACGAAGATGTGAAATATCACCTCAAGGATTTGAAAATACCCCACAGAATCTTGAGAATGAAAAACATCAAAATAGACAGCGAAAGATGCAAAGGTTGCGGTACATGCATCAGATTCTGCCCAACAGGAGCCATAAAACTTGAAGATGAAACTGCAACCATAGATACTAGTATATGTATTGGCTGCGGAGCTTGTGCAAACGTATGTGAAGAAGGCGTGATAAAACTCGAAAGAGAACTCGGACCCGTAATAAGAACGAAAGAACTTCTAATAGACCAAGAAGCTTGTGTTGCATGCCAAATATGTGAGGAAAATTGTCCAACAGAAGCCATAAGACTCGAAGATGAGGAACTCATATTCTCAGATGATAAATGCATCCTATGTGAAGTATGCTCTACTAAATGCCCAGTAGGTGCACTAAAATTGAAGAGGTTATCCCATGAAAGTTAAAGAGCTTATGGATAAAAAATTTATAGTAGTAGGCCCAGATGCGGATCTGGATGAAGTATCAGAAAAAATGGAAAAACATAAAAGATTCACCATACCTGTAGTAGACGAGAAAAGGAGACTTATAGGATGGATAACATCCCTCAATGTCATCAGGGGCCTTAGAGAGGGTAAAAAGAGGGTATCAGAGATTATGCACATACCAGAGGAGATTATACACGTACATGAAAATGACCCGGCAAGATTAGCAGTCTTAAAAATCTCAAAACATAAAGTTGTTAACTTGCCTGTATTAGATGATGAAGGTGTCATTGTTGGGATTGTAAGAGCATTGGACATAGTGAAAACACTTTCTAGTTTATATGAGATCAAGGTTTACAAGATCTTTGAGGCCATGTCCCAGGAGTTAAAGGGTATAAGCTGGGATGAGCTCATGGAAGCCGCTGCTATAATCACAAGAAGAAGAACAGGAGAAAGGATAACAGCAGCAGAATATGAGGAAAGGATAAAAAAATCAACATTTGGAGAGGCAATCTGGGCAACTGGCGGACTTGAAAAATTCTTCGTTGGACTTATAGCAATTGGAGAATTAGTCATAGCTAGAAAAGTTGCAAGGGCTAGGAAATAAACCCCACACAACCTAAAAGTACCTATTTTTTAGATTTTGAATCGTCTATTGCTTGCCCCCTTATTCTCTTTTTTAGGAAAACCCCAAAACTATTATTACCTACCATATAAATGATACAACATGAAGTAATACTAGGGGTAATGTTTATATTATAGCATGTACATGATAATGATCAAAAGAATAAGGAGGCAGGATAACTTGCATATACCCGATGGTTTCATACCACTTTCCCAGTGTCTCATCTACTGGATAATAGCAATCGTAGCCTTGTATTTTAGTATTAGATGGGCCAGCAGAAAACTCGATGAAAGGCAAATCCCCCTCTTCGCAGTCCTAGCAGCTGGTATATTCGCGATACAAGCAATGAACGTCCCGATCCCATGGGGTACTAGTGGACACATGGTCGGCGCGGCACTTATTGCCATAATATTCGCAAGTCCATGGGCAGCAGTCCTATTATTATCAATCGTACTTATACTACAAGGTTTGATATTTGGTGATGGTGGAATAACAGCACTAGGAGCTAACATCCTCAATATGGGCATCATCGGAGGATTCGTAGGATATTACCTATTCAAGGGTACAAGGAGCCTAGGAGAAATACCCGCAGTTTTCATAGCAGCATGGGCTTCAATATTTTTGGCAGCTATAGCATGTGCAATAGAAATGTGGATCGCGGGGACATTCCCACTAGATAAAGGACTTGCAATGATGGGATTATACCATGCAGTCATAGGAATCATAGAAGGAGTCCTAACTGTAGTAATAGTACTAGCAGTTCAAAGCGCTCGCCCCGACCTATTCTCATTTAAAGAGTGGGGAAAAGAAAAGGCAGAGGTGTTATCTAAATGAAGAGTCGAGACAAAAAACTAATTGTTGGCGGGGCTATCATAGCCCTCATCATAGCAGCACTGGCACCATTCCTAGCATCCCAAAACCCCGACGGATTAGAAAGTACAGCAGAAAAGGTAATGCCAAACCCAGAAACCGAACCAGTCATAGAATCACCCTTGCCTGATTATACCATACCAGGACTCGGTAAGGAAGGAGAAGTACTTGCATTAGTCCTTGGCACGATAATAGTTCTAATCATAGCCTATGGGATAAGTGCGGCGCTTAAAACTGGGAAATAACCACCCCCTCCAATTTTTTTTAATTTTTTTGAGGTCCTTTTATGGAAGATCTTATAAGCATAGAAAGGGAAACTCTAAAGGAAAGTCCCATACATCATCTTGATGGGCGCATAAAAATAATAATAAGTCTAATCATAATAATTTATGCAGTGAGCGCCTCTGATCTCCTAATCCTTCTTATAATCGAGGCCTACCTCCTACTTTTATTATCGCTTTCTAGGATACCATTCTCCTACATATTAAAGAGACTATTTTTGATATTGCCCTTTGGAGGTTTCATCGCCCTATTCCAATTATTTATAAGGACTGGTGATATTATCTGGACCGGACCCCTTGGGGTTCATGTGACAATGCAAGGACTCCTATTTGGGATACTATTATTTGCAAAGATAACCGTTAGTATAACAGCGATAATACTACTTTCTTCAACAACACCAATGCAGGAACTTACAAATTCAATGAGGGGAATCGGGATACCACACACATTTATCATGCTACTAAATCTAACTGTAAGATACCTATTCTTTTTCTATGATGAACTTGAAAGGATAAAAAACGCCCAAAAAACCAGATGCTTTGACATATGGAATAAAAACACTGAATACTCATGGAGACTTAAGAAAATCGGGGAAACTATCGCAATGATATTCCTACGCGCTTATGAACAAGGCGAAAAAACTTACCTAAGCATGTTAAGCCGCGGATATTCCCAAGAAAGCCAAATGTACCATAAAAAATCTCCATTAAAAAGAACTGACATCCTATTCATGATCCTAAATATAGCCCTCATAATAGTACTCTACTACATCCAAAACTTCAAATTATAAAAAAACTATGGGGGGAAGAAATCCATAACATCCGCGCGCCGAAAAATATTTATAACATAAAAAATGATAATATGATTTGTCACCCCCCAAATAGTCTTAGAAGCCTATAAGAGGGTTCTAAAAGCTGATACCCACTTCAAAGTCCATGTATGAGAAAAAAACCAGTTTCACATGAAATTTACCATTCAATAGCCAATACTAATGATCCAAAAAACGTGTCACTTCCCCAGCAACGAGTAATTTTCATAAGTAAAATACTGGTTTTTTACAAGCAAAGCCGGGGTGGCTCAGCTGGTTAGAGCGCACGGCTCATAGGGTAGAATAACCGCTCTAACCCCTAACCTGGGATACCGTGAGGTCGCGGGTTCGAACCCCGCCCCCGGCATAAAACTTAAAAAACACTACTTCTTGATAAATTTTTATAGTAAATTAACCTAAGGATAACCATCCTATGATTCCAGAAAGATTCCCCCATTATAAGGGGGATTAAGGTGGCATAAATGCCAAGAAGATATGAAGGCTTAACCTATTGGGAGATAATAACCAGACAGATGGGTTTTTTGAAAAAGAATGAACAGCTAAAGCTAAAGAAAGGCAGAGTTGCAGTAATTGGATGCGGGGGTATCGGCGGCGCCGCCATTGAAATGCTAGCTAGGATGGGTGTGGGATCACTATCTATTGTAGATAAGGACACCTTCAGCATATCTAATATCAACAGACAGTTGATGAGCAATTTTCATAATATTGGAAAGCCGAAAGTAACCGCTACCCAAGAAAGGGTATGGAAAATAAACCCCTTCATTGAGATCAGGATTTTTAATTGTGAAGTTAATGAAAGCAATGTGAATAAAATCATAGAAAATAATGATGTTGTAATTGACGCCATGGATAACATCATATCAAGGATCATAGTTAGTAGAGAGTGTAAAAGATCAAAAATACCCTTTGTACACGGAGCCGTGCATGCTTCAATGGGCCAAGTGACCGTATTCGGAGATGGAACACCATCCTATGAAAAAGTTTTTAAATTACCTTCAAAGGGTCTCAGATTAACAAGTGATGTTAAAGAGAAAGTTCGACGTTTAGAAGGTGAAATTCCACCAGTTATAGGACCAGTACCGAATATTGTTGGTTGTATAGAATCATTTGAAGCTTTAAAACTTTTAACAGGCAAAGGTAATGTTATATGGGCTCCCAAACTTTTAACCTTTGACCTTCTAAAGGATGACCCCTTTAAGATTGTGGAACTATAAAAAAGTATATATACCACTAGGAGGAAATATACTTCCGGTCAATGGAGGTATTCTATGGATAGTAAAATCGAAAAAATCATGGAAAAAGTAGAAGAATGCGACATAAAATTCGTCAGACTGCAATTCGTGGACATACACGGGGCCGCAAAAAACATGGCCATACCCTTAATGAGAGCAGACCAACTAGAAGATATAATGAAAGAGGGCATATTATTCGACGGATCCTCAATCGAAGGCTTTGTAGACATAAACGAAAGCGACCTCGTACTAAAACCAGAACCAGAAACATTTTCCACACTACCCTGGAGACCAGAAGAAAAAGGCGTCTGCAGATTCATATGTGACGTATACTGGCCAGATGGCAAACCATTTGAAGGCGATCCAAGATACGTCCTAAAAAAAGTCCTATCAAAATATGAAAAGTTAGGATATGAATATAATGTGGGTCCGGAACCAGAATTTTTCATACTCGATTATGACGATGAAGGGAACATAATACCACTCGACACAGGCGCATATTTCGATGTTGAACCAATAGACCAAGGAACAGACTTCAGAAGAAAACTAGTAATGGACCTAGAAGCCCTAGGCTTTGAGATTGAAGTAAGCCACCATGAAGTGGCCCCAGGACAACACGAAATCGACTTCAAATTCGACAACGCCTTAAAAACTGCAGATGCAGTTATAACATTTAAACAGGCTATAAAAGCAATAGTAGATAAGATGGGCTACCTTGTAACCTTCATGCCAAAACCATTCTTCGGAGAAAATGGAAGCGGCATGCACTGCCACCAATCACTCTTCAAAAACGGTGAAAACATATTTTACGATCCAGACACCCCAACACAATTATCAGAAACGGCAATGTATTTTATAGGGGGCCTATTAGAGCATTCAAGAGCCTTATCTGCAATATGCGCACCGACAGTCAATTCGTATAAGAGACTAGTCCCAGGATATGAAGCCCCTGTGTATATTGCCTATGGTTTCAAAAACAGATCAACACTTATAAGAATACCTGCATCTCGTGGCAAAGGTACCAGAGTTGAATTCAGAGCACCCGATCCATCTTGTAATCCATACCTTGCATTCGCCGCCATGTTAGAGGCTGGAATGGATGGTGTAAAGAATAAAATAGACCCTGGAGAACCTGTTGAATTTGATGTATTCAAACTAGACTTAAAAGAACTTGAAAAGATGGGTATAAAAACGTTACCATCAAGCCTTTGGGAGGCATACCATGCACTTGAAGAAGATGAAGTCATAAAATCAGCCATTGGAGACCACATCTATGAAAAATTCATGGAAATAAAACATAAAGAATGGGACGAGTACAGAATCCAAGTATTCAAGTATGAGATAGAAAAGTATCTCAACATCTAAACCCCCCCAAAAATTTACTTTTTTTTATAATCTTATTAGGCCTTCCTTTTTGAATGAAATAGTGGAAAAAACAAATACTAAAATGGAAAAAATCAAAGAAGGTACCATATCCCAGACTACCCCTCCAACAGATTGGCTGGTTGAAAGTTTCACTAATATTACACTTGGTATAAAATCTATAAAGGATCCTAAGAAACCCACATCCATAAAAAGTGGCACAAAAAGTATGAATGTTGCGATGAAGAGTATGATAGTTATCGCGGAATTAGCCTCCTTCGTGCTGTCAACCAAACTCGAAACAAACACCCCAACACCTGCAAATCCAAAGACCATGAAAAAAAGCAGCAAAACAATCAAAGACAGATTATAAAGTGGGACGTGGAGCAGATACAAGATAATAATCCAAGCCAAACTCTGTAGAATAGAAAATAAAACTATAGGGATTATCTTACCAACTATTATCATGTATGGTGATAAAGGTGTCATGAGAAGCACCTCAAAGGTCTTCCTCTCCTTTTCACCAACAATACTATCAGTAACAATATTACTACCAAGGAAGAAAGGTAAAAAAAGTATAAAAGGTACCATGAAACCGTACATAATCCCAACAAAATACGGACTTTCAAGTGCAACCTCCAAATGCTTCTCCTTGTTCATCTCAACTATACTAAGCTTAATAGGCTTCTTAACCTTACTTATTTCCTCGCTTGGAAGATCATTAAGGCTCTTCTCTATATTATATGACTCCGCTGCCCTTCGTACTTTCTCAGATAATATAGTGTAAAATATGCTCCCAGCATCTATGTTTACCTTAACATCCCCATCCTCGCCCAGATACACTGTAGCCGATGTTTCCGAGCCAAGAGCCCTATTCGCACTTCGAAGATCATTAAAATAAACAAGTTTCAAATTTTCTTCCTTCAAATTTTTTTCAAGGATCGTCCCCTTTATATCTTCAGGTACTCCAACTTTCAAGAATTGGCCTCCACCCCACTTATCTATTAACCCCGGGTCTAATACAATCGAGCTTACACTAGCAAGGGCAAAACTCCCAAGCAATATAACAACCTGTACAATCACGAGGAATACATAGACCCTATTCGTGAGTATATCATATGCCTCCTTTCTCGATAATGCCACCAACTTCATAAAAAATCCCTTAATAACTTTAAAACACCTGGCCGGGGGCCGAATATTATGTCATCTCTTTCAAAAAGCCACACCGCCAAACCATGAAAGATCACACTACTAAAAATTAAAACCGAAACAGTTGATACCATATCAAATATCGTTATATTTTCTAAACTTAAAAGCTTTATTATGAGAATTAAGGGGCCTAGACCGCTCTTCTGGGAAATATATGCCAGTGCCGGGACTATAAGAAAACCTATGGTAATTATATAAGCCAACGTTATACCTATACCAGCTTCCTTGTAATTCTTGGAATAAACAGCGACCAAACTTGTAAGTCCCACAACCGGGAATGCTGTTAAAACTAGAACAAAATATATAATAGGAGCATTATATATTCTAAACCTAACCCATATTATCATCAGCCATATAAGTAATTGAATGGCCATTATTATTATAACCGCAAAAGATTTTCCCAAAATGATGTGACTGCGGGGGATTGGCATTGCAATAAGTGATTCTCCTGTTTTTCTTTCTTTCTCTCCCGTGATACTGTCGATGATAAGATTCCCAAACATAAACAAGGGTAATATGAGGAGTATCGCGACCATAACCTTATTCACAAGTTTTAATGGTAGTGATTCTCCCACAGCTTCTTCTTTAACATTAATTCGTTCTTTTTCCATGGATGCCATGATCTGATTGGCTATTTTCCTTGAGGATCTTTCAACAGCACTTTCCACCTCATCTTTTATAACGTTTCTCATTGGAGTTGAATAATCTAGGAATAGAGTTGCATTCAATGGTAATCCATTGTATTCATCTACAAGTAGGAGCGAATTTCCTCTTGGGAACCTTGTGCTTGTAGGGTGTATCATGACCACCTTGGAGTTGAGTTCATCTCTGATGATCCCTGAGGGGTCATTAACATCCAAGGATACGAATTCACTGAGTGAAGGGGTTAATGCGACCTCCTCGGTTGTGTTCATCATCTGAAGCACTCCACCAAAAATAAATATTATCAGGAATAAGGTGACTATCTGGAATATGAAGATGAAGAGGAATTTACGGCTTTTGAATGTGCTTTTGATCTCCCATTTTGTTATAGTCCACATTATGAACCCCTAACCATCTCTATGAAAACATCATCCAAGCTAGTTTCCCTTGTATTCACAGAATAAACATTCTCCCCCAAAATTCCTATAATAGTTGGGATAATACTCCTATTTTTGAGTGAAATCTCGAGTCTATTCCCATCTAATCTTATATTCTTCACACCCTCCACTTCTAAAAGGTTTAGATCAACTCTAGTAGGGTCGATGAGATTTATCTCCAATGTTAGGTCGCCTTTTATCTTCGATTTAAGCTCCTGGGGCGTGCCTACATCTAATATTCTACCTTGGTTCAAAATAGCGACCCTATCACAGAGGTAGTCAGCCTCTTCCATGTAATGAGTGCATAGTATCATAGTCTTATCACCCTTGAGTTCTCTTATAAATTCCCTTATAGAAGCTGCGGTGGCTGGATCAAGGCCCATTGTAGGCTCATCCAATATAAGAATAGGAGGGTCATGTATAAGCGCCCTAGCTATACCAATACGCTGTCTCAACCCCTTAGAAAACGTGTTTATAGGATCAGCCGCCCGATCCTCCATGCCCACAAGTTCCAATAATTCATTAATCCTATCGTCAAGAACATCCCTTGGAACCCCATATAATTCACCAAAATACTTGAGAAGATCTCTTGCTGTGAACCGCTCATAAAGATTTGGCTCTTCAGGGAGATAGCCTATCATCGACTTAACTTTAATAGGATCTTGGGTAACATCTAACCCAGCCACTCTAACACTACCTTTATCAGGATGTAAAATACAAGCGATTATCCGGATGGCAGTGGTTTTACCAGCTCCATTAGGGCCTATAATACCCAATAACTCACCATCATCCACATGGAAACTGATATCATCCAATGCTATTATCTTTCCAAAACTTTTTCTAAGAGATTCCACTTCTATCATAGCAGTCTAAACTCTGATTTTCACCTAAATATATTACATCCTAGTAAAATATTAATTGATAGGGAGGATCCTCATGTTTATAAGTGAACTTTTACCAGTGAAAGAAGCCTTCAAGTTATTAGATGAAAACCAAAGGCTCACCAGTGAAGAGACCATCGATCTTATCAATGCTTATGGTCGTGTAAATTCTAGGAGGTTAATTTCAAAGTTGGATTCACCACCCTTTGATAAGGCTGCCATGGACGGGTATGCTATAAAAGCAAGGGACACATTCCAGGCCAGAGCGGATAATCCCATCACTTTAAAGGTTATAGATTCAATCAGTGCGGGTAAGGTTTCAAATGTTAAACTTAAAGAAGGAGAAGCTGTTAAGATAGCCACTGGCGCCCCCATACCTGAAGGTGCAGATGCAGTGGTCATGGAAGAATACACTTACAAAAAAGGGGATGAAATCGAGGTTTTACAGCCCACCAGTCCAGGTGAAAACATCGCCACGAGAGGAGAGGACGTAAAAGCTGGTGAAACCATACTGGAACCCGGAACTGTTATGCGCCCCCAAGAGCTTGCAATCGCCGCATCCTCAGGCTACGACACTATTGAAGTTTATAAGAAGCCTAGAGTTAAGATCATCATCACAGGGGATGAACTTGTAGAACCTGGGACAAAACCAGGACCAGGGAAGATAATAAATTCCAATAAGTATGCTCTTAAAGCGCTTGTTGAAAGTGCGAAGGCATCACCGACGGTTGAACATTCACCAGACAATCCCAGAGTATTAGAAGAAAAGATCGAAGAGAACATTCAAGGATATGATATGATAATAACAACTGGTGGAACCGCCATTAGCAAAGGCGATATTGTAGTGGATACAGTTAGCAATCTTGGTCAAGTCATCTTCCATGGAGTTGCCATAAGACCAGGCAAACCACTAGCCTTTGGACTAGTGGAGGATAAACCCGTGTTCATGCTCTCAGGGTATCCTGTAGCTGCCATGGTACAATTTGACATTTTCGTAAGATATTACCTTTTAAGGATGCAGAATATCAACTATGAACATGAGCTAGTTGAGAGAATATGTCAACGTAAAATCCCATCCAAGCTTGGGCGGACAGATTACATACGTGCATTTACAGATAATAAAATAGCCGAACCGATACTTATAAGTGGTTCGGGTATCATAAAATCTATGGTAAAATCAAACAGTTATATCATGATAGAAGAAAACAGTGAAGGAATAGATAAAAACTCTAAATGCAATGTACTCCTATTCGATTCATTCAAAATCTAAGGTGTAAATATGGATATTCTGTTATTCTATGGGGTTGTCTTCATACTCATATGGACTTTAGCATTATTATTCAGGAAAAAATTAAAGATTGAAGTCTATGGACCCCTACTCATGCGAAAGACAAAGAGGATGAGGGGCCTTATTGATAGGATAGCTCAAAAGTATTCCAGATTTTGGAAGTGGAGTGTGAACATAGGTATCCCCATAGCTTTCTTTTTCATGTTTTACATGTTATATGCAATCATAGCATCCCTCAAGGACATTTTCGTGCAACCACAAGCATCTTTAATCGTCCCAGGAGTGGATATTCCAGGGAGTCCGCTCTTTGTTCCATTGTCCTATGGGCTGATAGGACTAGTAATTGTGATAGTAGCCCATGAATTCGCACATGGAATACTAGCAAGGATTGAAGGCGTGAAAATAAAATCCATTGGCTTACTTTTGCTCGCTATAATACCTGGTGCTTTCGTAGAACCGGATGAGGATGATATTAAAAGGTTAAATAGGCTCCCAAGATTGAGAATATACGCAGCAGGATCCATCGCTAACCTGATAATAGCATTTTTATGCCTTCTAGTATTTATTGGAGTTTCATCCTATGCCGTGCCCGCAACCTTCGAAACAGATGGCATAGTGATAAAAAGCGTGGTACCTGGCAGCCCCGCCAGTACCATACTAAAGGATGGTATGGTCATAAAAAGCATTAATGGCAAGTCAACAACTAATATAACCGAATACCGGAAGGCTATAGAAGATATAAAGATAGGTGAAGTGATCACAATAGAAACAGATCAAGGTATATTCAAGTTAAAGACTTCAAAAAATCCAAACAATGCAAGCAGAGCATATATTGGCATAAGGAGCACCAACAATCTAGAAGTCAAGGAGTCCGTGAAATCAATATGGGGAGATAACCTACCCACCTTACTACTTTACCTCCAAGACTTGTTCTTTTGGATTTCAATCCTCAATTTCGCAGTTGGAACCGTTAACCTCCTACCTGCAAAGCCACTTGACGGAGGTTTAATGTTTGAGGAACTTTTAAAATCCAAACTCCCTAAAAATCTGGTAAACCCTATTGTAAGTTCTGTTTCAGTATTTGTAATCTTAGTATTAGCACTTAGCATAATATGGGGCACTGGCCGGGGTATCCTCTTAATGTTCTAAAGAAATCACCTATTTTTGTCTCTTAGTTTCTTTTTAACCCATCTCATGTTAATGGTCGGTTTTTCGAATTTAATCTTCCTTTTCAAGGTTGTATTGTGAGTGAACAGTATATATTTCAAGGTAATCCATTTAAAAATTAAAAAGAAAATTTGGAAGATCATTCACTTTCAAGGTTTTATGATTCGCTTAGCAAGTTCTTCATATTCAGACGCATAATAAATAATAAAATTCCTCCATCCTTTTCGAAGACATGAACATAATAAGGTATCTTAGTATCGTTTAGTTTTTTTCTTGGTATACACTTTACCTTCCCAGTTGTCTCATTACCGAGTGGTTCATACAGTTCAGGATCATTGAATCCTAAATCTTAAATGGTCACACTGCTATTCTCAGAAATAAAGATGATAATAAAATTACCAACTGAAACAGTACCACCGGAACTAGAGAGTGTGTACTGTGAATACTCCTGCTTTTCCACTTTCTTCAATATCAAACCCTTTTAGCAACCGAATATATCGCATTCATTATTATCTCTTCATATATTAACTTACTTTTGTTAAAATTTTCCGGCAATACATCTGGCCTCAAACCATCGTCAGTCAAGTTTAATGAGTGAGAATATTCATAAGAAAGTTCTGAGACCAAATATCCCAATGGAATGAAAAAACCACTGTCCCCCCTCTTATAATAAACATTTATATTTTTTTGTTATATTTTTTGGTGAACTAGGGCCTTAGATAGTATTATACCTCAACGCACTAAGGCCATGTATTTTTTTCTCCACATCAAAAGCACCTTCCCAGACAAAAATTGAGCGCTGCCTTTATTGAAACTAAAATAAATATTTTAAGTTTCCATAGTTTTTCCAAAATGATATCATCAAAGGGATTTTAGGATTTTTTTGGTTTTATTGTTTTTATAATCTGCTCGACAGCATCATACCGATCAAATTTCGTACTATACGAACCACAATCATAGCACAAAGACCATCCTTTCCTTTTGGAAAATAAGAAATTCAGGGCATTGCAATAATAACATTAGGTGGTAGTTCTTCATTTTTTCAACTTTATATATGGTGCAGTTTGCCCCTCCAATCGTCTCAGTGACGCGTGTATAGTTCATTCCAGTCATTTTCCATTTTTCAATCTCTTGCACCACATATTTTTCAACATCCTCAAATGTAGCATCCAGATAAGCGCTGACTATTATATCTTGATTCTCATCTTCGCAAGAAAGCATTACATATTCATAATTTCCTAATTCAGAAAATTCTTTACCATTATCCGAACTATTATAACCTTCTGGGTATTCAAATGACATGTATTCGCCATCATACACATTTGCCCCCAGGTTTGTGCAACCGGCAAACATTAACACCAAAATTACCAAAACTATAACAGGAAATGTCTTTTTCATTTTATCCCCCCAAAATCCAATAAAAAACTATCTATTACCCTATTTGGAATGTGAACCTTCAAGGAAGTATCTACATCAAATGTTTTGGTTCTTCTATCACTTTTTGTCACCTTTACCGTAAATTGAGGTCAAAGAAGGATAAAAAAATGTGGATTTCGCACAGCAGAATAACTAGTATGCACACTTATAATCTATACCGGCCAGTAGCGGTGGTAATGTAGAATTGGAGGAAATTCCAAAAAATTAGGATGGTGAAGGTAAATGTGTAGATTGTTAGGTTTGGTAGCTAATAAGCTAGTGGATTTTAAATTTTCTTTAGAGTTATTCAAGGAGAAATTTTCAGATGAAAATCCTGATGGATGGGGTGTTGCATGGTATGAAAATAATTCTCCTCGTTTAGAAAAGCAAGGTATATCTGCAACTGATGAAAGATCCCGCTTTCAAAGTTTTTCTGAGTATGTTGAATCGAGGATAATCATGGCCCATGTGAGAAAGAGTACTGGTGCTCCAGCAGCCGAAGTAAATTCACATCCATTCAAATGTAATGATTGGATATTCGCCCATAATGGTTCAGTGAACAGAGAAAATCTTTTACCACTTCTAAAAGAGGACTATAGCAGAAATATAAAGGGGGAGACCGATTCAGAAGTCTATTTTCATTGGATCCTACAGAATATTCAAGAACATGATATTATAAGTGGAGTAAAAGAGGCTCTGGAAAAAGTCATGGAAAGTAACTTTACTGGCCTTAATTTTTTATTATCAGATGGTAAATCATTTTACGCATTCAGATATTCAGAAATAAACACTGATTATTATTCGCTTTTCAAATTAAAAAGGAAACCGTCTGAAATAAGTCCTTTAACTTTGAAATCCCAGGAAACTAGAATGTTAATCGAAACCAAATCATTAAATAAGGAGAAGGCCGTTATAGTCTGCTCTGAAAAGTTGACTGAAGAAAATTGGGAGAAAATAAAAATGGGACACATGTTAATCATCAAACCAAATTTAAAAATGAAAGAGGTCAAAATACTCTGATAACCAAGTGTTATTGTTTAATAGATTACCATGACGCACATGTAACTAAATTTTGAATTTTTAACATCTTCTAATTTCATTTTTATGATTCGTTCATCTGGGTAGCTTAGCCTTTCACATATTGCCACCTTTCTTTCGGGATCTACGCCACTTTCTATTAGGAATGATGCTGTTTCACTAGGATTTTTAGAGGGTAGTAGGATAGTGGGTTTCCCATTGTCAATTAACTTGGATATTTCAGCTTCTTTTCGCCCGTGTAATGTTAAGATGTTTGCATGGTTCCAGGGTAGCAAGAGTCGGGCTGCGCACAATTGAATTGAACTAATACCAGGGATAACCTGGACATCTACTTCTATATTAAGTTTTTTGATGATTTCATTAACTGGATTCAAAACACCTGAGAAGCCGGGATCCCCTGTTGAAATGATTGAAACTGTCTCCCCTCTATAAGCTCTTTTAACAGCCTCTTCTAACTTTTCTCTTACATTTTCGCCATTAAGTGTTATCTTCTCCTTCTTTTCATCGAATAATTTTAGGACTCTTTCACTTCCAACAACTAAGTCGGATTTTTTAACCGCTTTTCGCGCCGCTGGCGTGACAAAATCTGGAGATCCTGGCCCGGCTCCCACAAGATATAATACCACCGAAGAAATCCTCCAACTCTAATTTTTTCAAGTAGTAATTTTATATTCAAACACCTCTTATATTATTTAGGTGAAGTAAAAAAAAATAGTATGATGAATTTCTTTAGTGTGTGATATGATGATAGAGATTGGAATTACAGGGAAACCTAATGTGGGTAAATCTTCGTTTTTTAATGCGGCCACTCTTTCAAAAGCAGAGGTTGCATCATATCCTTTCACTACTATCGATTCGAATAGGGGAGTGGCATATGTAACTTCACAGTGTCCATGTAAGGAATTTAATATAAAATGTAATCCTAAAAATTCCATTTGCGAGGATGGTGTTCGTTTCATACCTGTTGAACTTATAGATGTTGCTGGTCTAGTGCCAGGAGCCCATGAGGGCAGGGGACTTGGGAATAAGTTCTTAGATGATTTAAGACAGGCTAGAGTTTTTCTCCATGTGGTGGATGCTTCTGGTTCCACTGATGAAGAAGGGAGACCAGTGGACCCCGGAAGCTATGATCCCATCAAGGACGTTGAATTTCTCAAAAAAGAGATCCTTATGTGGCTTTATGGCATAATAGATAGGAACTGGGATCGATTACTTAGAAAAGCAATCTCTGAGAAGATTGATATGGCAAAGGTTATCTATGAACAATTTTCAGGCGTGGGTGTGAGTGTTGAGGATGTTATCGAAGCTTCAAGGAAAGTTGGAAAAGACTACTACTCATGGGATAATGAGGATAAGCTTGTATTCGTGGATGAACTTCTCAAAATCGCGAAACCCAGTCTTATAGTTGCAAATAAGGCCGACATGGCATCAGCAAGGGAGAACATAGAAAGATTAAAAGAAAGGTATCCTAATGTTGTTCCAACATCTGCAGAGGCTGAATTGGCACTGAAAAGAGCTGCCAAGGCCGGTTTAATAGACTATAAGCCGGGTGATAGCGATTTTAGGGTATTAGATGAGAGTAAACTCACCAAAAAGCAACTAAGTGCACTTGAATACATAAGAGAAAATGTCCTAAAAGTTTATGGGAGCACGGGAATACAAGAAGCCCTTAATAAAGCAGTATTCGATCTACTTGACATGATAGTAGTCTACCCAGTAGAGGATGAACACAAATTATCAGACAAGGAAGGTAACATATTACCAGACGCATTTCTCATCCCCAGAGGCTCGAAACCTCGCGACCTCGCATATTTAATACATACCGAAATAGGAGATTCCTTCATGCATGCAATAGATGCCAGGAAAAAAATGAGAATAGCATCAGACTACAAACTCCAAAATAGAGATATAATCACCATAATATGCAAATAAACCTCTCAGGATAAAAGATACATTTTAAGTGTAAAATATGAAAATATATCAATTACCTGAAGAAGAAGTTCCAAGAAAATTAAAAACAACAAAAAATGGTCTAAGCCATTCAGAAGCCGAAAAACGCTTAAAAAGGTACGGGCCCAACAAATTAAAACGAGTTAAAAAGAAACCCATTATATTCAATTTCATAGAGAACTTGTACAATATTCTAGCCTTGATTTTATGGGCTGCTAGTTTCCTTGCTTTTATATCAGGCACCCCACAGTTAGGAGTTGCCATAATCGCCGTTATTATCATCAATGCCATTTTCAGCTTCTGGCAAGAATATGAAGCCGAAAAAGCGGCCGAAGCCCTTAAAAAGATTTTACCATTAAAAGCGAAGGTTATAAGGGCCGGTGAAGAAATCGAAATATTAGCAGAGAATATTGTCCCAGGAGACCTTTTAATCCTAGAAGAAGGGGATAATGTACCAGCAGATGCCAGGCTCATCGAAGCACACGAACTAAAAGTTGACAATTCAACACTAACCGGAGAATCCAAGCCAGTAAGGAAAGTATCCCATCCAGTAGAAGAATATGACAATTATGTTGAAACACCCAACCTAATATTTGCCGGTACAAGCATAACTTCAGGTTCGGGCAAAGCAATAGTATACCGCACCGGTGAAAATACAGAATTCAGCAAGATAGCCGAATTAACACAAGAAGTTAAAGAAGAACCAAGTCCCTTGCAAAAACAAATAGCAAATGTTGCAAGGATAATAGCAATTATCGCAATCCTAATGGGCATAATACTATTCCTAGTCAACCTCTACATTATAAGATTACCACCTAGCTTAGCATTTATTTTTGCAATTGGCCTAATGGTGGCTAACGTGCCCGAAGGACTGCTTCCAACTGTTACATTGTCCCTGGCAACTTCTGCTCGCAAAATGGTAAAAGATAACGCTCTCATAAAAAGATTATCCAGTGTAGAAACCCTCGGCTCCACAACAATCATATGCACAGATAAAACAGGCACATTAACCCGTAATGAAATGACAGTACGCAAAGTATGGGTACCCTACAAGATAATCGATGTAACAGGAACAGGCTATGAACCAAAAGGAAAATTTATATGGGATGGTAAATCCCTCACTCACAAGGATATACGCGAAATAAAACTGCTTATGAGGGCAGCATCATTCTGTAATGACGCCAAACTAATACCACCAGAAGATAATGGTGAATGGCACATCATAGGAGACCCTACAGAAGCTGCATTACTAGTAGCCGCCAAGAAGATAGACTTTGACCGCGACCAAGAAATGAAGAAGATCCCAAGAATAACAGAAATCCCATTTGACTCCAAGAGGAAAATGATGACATCAATACACCAAAAACCCCATAAAAAAGTCGCATACGTGAAAGGCGCCCCAAAAAAGATAATATCCTTATCAAAATGGATATCAGTCAATGGGAAACCAGAACCACTAACAAACGAAAGAAGAAAAGAAATACTAGAAATCCATGACGAACTCGCATCCCAGGGCTTCAGAATGCTTGCTATGGCCTACAGAGACCTTCCAAACCAACTAGAAGATTATAGACCAGAGAACATCGAAAAAGATCTTATATTAGTAGGAATGACAGCACTCCAAGACCCCCCACGCGAAAACGTTAAAAAAGCTGTCAGAGAATGTCAAAGAGCAGGTATCAGGATAATTATGATAACAGGCGATTATGGCTTAACAGCAGCAGCAATAGCAAAAGAGATAGGGATAATCCCAGATGAAAACTACCAGATAATAAAAGGGAAAGAACTGGACAAACTATCAGATAACGAACTTAGAAATCTTCTAAAAAGGGAAAATAATATAATATTCGCAAGAACAGTCCCAACACATAAAATGCGCATAGCAAGGGTCCTAGAAGGTGAAGGAGAAGTAGTAGCAATGACAGGAGACGGAGTCAACGACGCACCAGCCCTCAAAAAAGCCGATATAGGTGTTGCAATGGGAAGCGGCACTGACGTGGCCAAAGAAGCCGCGGACATGGTCCTAATAGATGATAACTTCGCAACTATAGTAAAAGCGGTTAAAGAGGGACGGACCATCTACGAAAACATCAGAAAGTTTATAACATACATTTTTTCACATGAAACCGCTGAAATAGTACCATTCATCTTAATGGTTCTGCTTGGAATACCACTCCCAATCACCGTAATGCAAATACTTGCAATAGACCTTGGAACAGACACTTTACCCGCACTAGCACTCGGAAGAAGCCCCCCAGAAGCTGATGTTATGGATAAACCTCCAAGACCACCCCACGAACGACTACTGAACTTACCAGTTATATTCCACGGGTACTTGTTCATTGGGACTATAGAGGCCATCCTTGTAATGTCAGGCTATTTTTGGGTGCTCTATAACGGCGGCTGGACACTGGGAAAACCTTTAGCCTTTACGGATCCACTATACCTTAAGGCTACTACAATGGTGTTCGCTGGTATAGTGATGGCCCAGATAGGTAACCTCTTAACATGCCAAACTACGAAATCATCAGTTTTTCAAATAGGATTATTCAAGAATCGTTGGATAATCTGGGGAATATTATTCGAGCTTCTCATACTATTCTCCATAGTTTATGTGCCCCAACTTCAGTCAATTTTTGGAACTTCACCCCTTGGATTAAATGAATGGGTATACTTAATATCATTCATACCTATAGTTTTCATAGCAGATGAAGCCCGAAAAGCAGTTTCCCGACATTTATGATTCGCAAGAAAGTATCACCCCCCTTTCTTAGGTAGGGTTCCTATATTCGTTTTTGCTTGGGGGCCGCCCACACGACAAAAATAGCAACAATTAGGATAATATATGGATGTGAAGTTATAAGATATTTGTTATTTATGGGGCTAAAAATCATAGGAAGGTTTATCGAAGCTCTTTGTAAACGCTTTTTGCTTGTCTTATTTTTTTATTTTGGCCATCTTTTCTTTTAAATAGTTTATGAAGAGATCATTCCAACCTTTTTTCAGCTGAAAAACCCCCAGAGAACAGTAACCTTTATATAGTTGTTTTGTTTTATAGGCTCATTATGGTGTTACCATGAAAAGAGCATTATATTTGGGTGTTTTTTTGGCATTTCTACTAGTGCTGACCAACAGCGCCTCGGCGGGCCAATTAACATACAATGAAGTTTCAAATGCTTCCAAGGTAATAGCTGACCAAGCATCAAAAACAGGCAAAATACCATCCCAGATCACAGTAAACAATAAAAATATCACACTAGACAACTACCTCTATGCAGCAGCCACCACAACAATAAACCTAAACACCAACCAGAAAAAAACAATAACAACCAACAACTACCAACCACCAACAAACCCACCCACCTACAGCGCAACAGGAACACTCACAAAAACAGCATACCTACAAACAGCCCAAAACATCAAAAAATACATGGAAACCAACAAAAGATCACCAAATTATGTCAGCACAAGCATTGGTAAAGTGAACTACCAAAGCCTAATCTACGCCTACAGCAGGATAATAAACTTCTACAATACCAATGAAAGACTGCCAAATTCTGTGACAATAAAAAGTGTGAAAATCAGCACTATACCAAGTACACCCCAGTTATCATACAATGAAATATCTTCAATGTCCAATGCAATAACAGGTTATATAAGTCAAAATGGTGGAATACCCTCCCAGATTGCGGTAAACAATAGGATCATAACATTAGATGATTACTTATATGCTGCAGTAACCACAACAATAAACCTAAACACCAACCAGAAAACAAGCGTACCTATTAATAATTATAAATCGCCAACGGATCCATTGAAGACCACAGCGATTGGGACGCTCACAAAGACGGAATATTTACAAGTGGCCCAAAACATCAAAAAATACATGGAAACCAACAAAAGATCACCTGATTACATGACAACGACAATTGGTAAAGTGAACTACCAAAGCCTAATCTACGCCTACAGCAGGATAATAAACTTCTACAATACCAATGGAAGACTGCCAAATTACGTGACGGTAGTTAATATAAAAAATAATGAAGGTCCGATAGCACATGGTGCGGTATGGGTTCACGCTTCTACCATGGACAAGGTTAATTTCACCACCCTCAAGAATAAGGGTATAACAGATATATTCTTGGAACAGCAGGCTTTCACTAAGATGGAGTACAGAACAGCACTTCTGAACTTCCTTAAAGGCGCTTCAGATGCTGGTATCCGTGTAAGTGCATGGGTAATCTGTCTACGAGAAAACGGTGCTTGGGTTGATCCTACAAATGAATCCCACATCGAAACATTGATAAACAGAGTTCAAGAGTTTTTAGGTTTTCCTGGTGTTAGTGGTATCCACCTTGACTATATACGTTATCCAGGAACTGCCTATAAGTTCCCAAATGCAACAGATATAATAACAGGAGTAGTTCAGAGAATATATGAGACAGTTAAAACTGTTAATCCAACAATTCTAGTATCAGCGGCTCTAATGCCAGAGACAAAATGGAATGCCTACTTCTATGGCCAAGATTATGGCCAACTTGCACAATATCTTGACGTGCTCATCCCAATGGCATACAAGGGTAACTATAATGCGACAACAGCTTGGATAGAGGAAGTGACGAGGTATGTGAAGGATAACTGCGGCGGGAAGGAAGTGTGGACAGGTTTGCAAAGTTATAGATCAGATTCTGACATAACACCAATCCCTAAGGCAGAGCTTGAATCTGATATAATGGCCGCGTTGAATGGTGGGGCAACTGGTTACGTGCTTTTCAGGTATGGTCTCATCGACAGTAGTTTCTGGGATGGTAATCCATACCATCTACCAGGTTAAGTTTTCCCCTTTTTTTATTTTGTGATAATATGGGTATCTGTTTTTTATTGCTTTTATGAATAATCTGCGGAGTTTTTCTAGGTTATCTTCTTGAAGTGCTTTTTTCATGTCAATGAGGTTGTCGTTTCTCAAGAGGCATGGTTTTAATTTGCCATCTGGGGTTATTCTCATCCTTGTACAGTTTTCACAGAATCTTGTATTGTCCATTGGTCTTACGATTTCGATTTCCCCACCATCGATATAATACTTTTTCCTATCTTGCATAAATTTCCTAGTTTTCACATGATGAGCTATTTTGGAAAGTTTTTTTTCGATTTCAGTGAGGTTATAATGGTATTTTTCAAAACCGTTGTCTGGGCATTGTTCTGTGGTTAAAAGTTCGATGAGTTGGAGTATGGCCCCTTGTTGATGGCAGAATTTGAACATGTCCCAGATTTCATGTGAATTTATATCCTTCATTATCACCATGTTAACCTTGATCGGGTATAAGCCTGCTTTAACAGCAGCTTTTATACCAGCTTTAACTTTCTCTAGGTGGTTTTTACCTGTTATGAACTTGTATGTGTTGGAATCGAGCGTGTCAAGGCTCACGTTGACTCTATTAAGGCCGGCCTTTTTGAGTTTGGAGCTATATTGTTTGAGTAGTGTGCCATTGGTAGTGAGTGATATGTCTTTGAATCCTATGGTGTCAATTTTTTCTATTATCGTAATTATATCATCTCTGAGCAATGGTTCGCCGCCTGATAATCTTATCTTGGTTATACCCAATTGGGATGCGACTTTACATACTTTCTCTATTTCATCTGCTGTCATTTCCCTAGAACTGGGGATTATACCATCTTTATGGCAATAGAAACAGTTTAAGTTGCATTTTGTAGTTATCGAGATCCTTAATGATGTTACCGGCCTGTTATAATCGTCGTAGATTTTCATTTTCACCATTTTATTATGATCTCTATTTTGTTGATTTCGGTTTCTTCTCTTTGAAGGGATTTAACCATCCCGGTAATGGTCTTTGACATGATTTCTTGGACGAAAGGGTTGAGTGGTATTGGATTGCCATTTATGCGTAACATGGCCCTTTTGAATTGGCTTTTACAATTAATATCATCTGCATCCCCTCTAACTTTTGCCTGTGCAAATTCCTCGCAAGATTCAAATCCGCATTTTCCACAATTCAGGCCTAATAGGAGGCCATAGGTTCTTTTTTCTGTTAGTTGTAGTATTTCTTTGAATTCTTCGTCTTTGAGGGAGAATGGATCTACCTTTTTTATGGTGAATTCATTTTCCGTGGATGTGGATATGTTGGCAAATTCCATTTTTTTGAATCCTTCAATGATTAGGAAATCTATTTCTTCTAGGAAGGGTATTGTTGATATTATCCATTTGATATTCTTTTCTTTGGGGGAAAGGAAAAATGTTTCTTTTCCCGCTCCTATGACCAACGTCGCCCCTGCTTTGCGGTGTCTTTCAGTATCTTTACCCGGAAAGTCGAATCTTCCATGAGTATGTTTTATTGTCCCGACCTTGTACCCTTTTTTGGTTAATCCTTTTATTAACCTTGTTACAAGTGTTGTTTTACCAGTGTCTTTTGTACCTATTATGCCAAGTATCTTCATAGGGTCACCAGGACAAAGATTTATTTTTAGATAAAGATAAAATTTTCCTCATCAAATAAAAAATTTTGACGATGTTTATGAAGAAGAAAATAGAGATTATCTTAGACGGTCAGAATATTAGAGTGGACGAGGGTAAAAGTATATTGGACGCCGCATTGGAAAACAATATATACATACCCCACCTTTGTTTCAGGCCGGGTTTGGATGCTTTTGGTGCTTGTAGGTTGTGTCTAGTTGAAACCTCTGACGGCAGGCTTGTAACCGCATGTGAAACCCCAGTAGAAGACGGTATGATGGTAATATCTGACTCTGATAGACTCAATAGGATTAGAAAGGTTATAGTCTCCCTGTTGATAAATGAACATGCTGGGAATTGTCTTAAATGTCCTAAATCGGGAGAATGTAAATTAGAAAACGTGTCTTCCTATCTTGGTATTAATAACGAGAATTTGGCAAATTTGAGGGAATTTAAAATTGACGATTCAATTGACGACTCTAACCCATTCTTCTTGAAGGATAATGGTAAGTGCATACTCTGCGGTTTATGCGTCCAATCTTGTGATATTATAGGCGTAAATGCAATAGATTTCGCATTCAGAAGCGCCAAAACCAAAATCAGTACATTCATGGATAAACCTTTACTAGATTCTATCTGTGTATCCTGTGGTGAATGTGTTGAAACTTGTCCAGTCGGAGCCCTCGTAAAGAAATCAGAGAAACCATCAAGAGAAGTTAAAACGGTATGCCCATACTGTGGTGTGGGTTGTGGAATCTACCTTGGAATCAGAGGTAATAGAATAGTCAGTGCAAGAGGGGATCCTAAAAATCCAGTTAACAATGGCAGACTTTGTGTCAAGGGTAGATTCGCCCTAAATTTCGTTAACAGCATTGAACGATTAAGAAAGCCCCTCATAAAAGAAAACGGCGAGTTCAAAGAAGTTGAATGGGACGAGGCTATTTCATTCATAGCAAATAAACTTTCAAAATACAATGGAGATGAATTCGCAGCCATAGCCTCTGCAAAGTGTACTAATGAAGAAAATTATCTGTTACAAAAATTTACAAGAACTGTGATGAAATCCAATAATATTGACCATTGTGCAAGACTCTGTCACGCCCCCTCTGTGGTAGCTTTAAGGGAAACTCTTGGCAACGGCGCCATGACTAATTCAATCAACGAACTTAAAAACTCCGCTTGCATTTTGGCAATTGGAACCAACACAACTGAAACCCATCCTGTAATCGCATATAAGGTTATAGAAGCTGTTAAAAATGGTTCAAAGCTTATAGTGATTAATCCAACAAGGATAGAGCTTGTAAGACATGCTGATATTTATTTAAGGAACAAACCAGGTACTGATGTTCCTCTAATTTTGGGAATGTGCAAGGCCATATTAGAAGAGGATCTCATAGACCATAAATTCATAAAAGAAAGAACTGAAGATTTTGAATCATTCAAAAAATATCTTCATGGTCTTGAATGGGGTGAAATAGAGTCATTAACTGGCATATCCTCTGATGCTATTAGGGAGGCTGCTATACTCTATGCATCTTCTCCCACTGCTTCTATAATCTATGCCATGGGAATAACCCAGCATGTTAATGGGACAGATAATGTTTTTGCACTTAGCAACTTAGCGTTGCTAACCGGTAATGTTGGAAGGGTCAATACTGGTATCAACCCATTAAGGGGACAGAATAACGTCCAAGGAGCCTCTGATATGGGTGCACTACCAGATATGTACCCAGGTTATCAATCGATCAATGATTTTAGGGAAAAATTTGAAAAAAAATGGAATTCCAAACTTCCCCCCGAAAAAGGGATAATATTGCCTGAAATTTTTGAAAATGCATGCAAAGGTAAAATAAAAGCATTGTATATCATGGGTGAAAATCCCATTTTAAGCGAACCAGATATAAAGAGCGTGGAAGAAGCCCTTAAAAATATTGAATTTTTAATCGTACAAGACATATTCCCAAGTGAAACTTCAAAATTCGCGGATGTTATTTTACCAGCTTGTTCATTCGCAGAAAAAGATGGTACATTCACAAACACTGAAAGAAGGGTGCAATTAATAAGATCTGCTATTAAACCACCAGGAGACGCTAAACCCGACTGGTGGATCATATGCAATATTGCCAAAAAAATGGGAGCCACTGGTTTCGAATTCGAAAATCCTAAAGAAATATTTAATGAGATAAGAAAACTCGTACCGTCATATAAAGGCATATCATATAAAAGACTAGAAAGTGGGGGAATCCAATGGCCTTGTAGAAGTGAAAAAGATCCAGGAACTGCTTTTCTTTATAAGGATGGTTTCACGCGGGAAAATGGTAGAGCAAAATTCATTTTACCCTCATTCAAATTATTTGAGACTCCTGACAAAGATTATCCCTTCATACTCATCACAGGTAGAATTTTATATCAGTATCATACAAGAACCATGACAAGTAAAGTAAGAGGCCTTGAAAAACTTAGGGACTGGAAGTTTCTTGAGATGAACCCTATTGATGGAGAAAAAATAGGAGTTCGTGAAGGTGATTTTGTCTTGGTTAAATCGAGGCGAGGGGCTGTTAAAGCAAGGGTAAAGTTCAATGAAGCTTTAATGGAAGGTGTTACCTTTATGAGTTTCCATTTTGCTCCTGTGAATCGTCTTACAAGTTCCTTAAGGGATCCTCTTTCCGGAATGCCTGCTTTGAAGGTTTCTTGTGTTGATTTAATCCCACAATAGTATGTGTACATACCACACACCAGTATATATAATTTTCTATTTTTTCTTGGTAGAAATATTTTAAATAAAATAAGCATAAAAGTGTGATTAGCACACATGGTGACCCGATGCCAAAGCATATAATTTCAGGACTCCGGTACCTTGCAGCAGTAAACTTGACAAAACAAGGACACACACAAAAAGAGGTAGCCAATAGACTAGGCATCAACAGATCCACAGTTTCACACTACCTGAATGGCAGAAACCTCTCAATAAGATCGATAGAAGTCGCAAAAGTGATAACGGAATTATGTCCAAGAGACTTCCTACTTCTAACCTACGCCCTCTTACAGGACACGAATAAAACAAGAACAATAATCAAAGCTTGCCAAAAAAGAAAATTCAAAGCTTCAGTGAAAAATTCGTGCATCGGATGCGGCATTTGCATAGACAGCTGCCTTATGAAAGCCATAAAACTCGATGAACTAAAAGCAGAAATCGACTCTAAATGGTGTTGTGGTTGCCTCATATGTGTTGAAATGTGTCCGACAAATTCTATAGAAATTGAGGAGGTAGAAGATTGATGGAGACTACAGAAGTAATAGAGGAAGGGGGGAATATTACAGTTGAAAGAGCCGGCGAAGAAACGCGAAAATTATATTTCAACAACGGTCTCTGCGCAGTCTGCGGCTTATGTGAAGAAATCTGCCCAGTAGAAGCCATTGAAGTCAACCCCACAGGTGCCATGATCAGAACAGAACAAGAGACCAGCAAAATAACCATAGACGAAGGAAAGTGCGTCCTATGTGGCATGTGCAGTTCGATATGCCCATTCCAAGCACTAGACCTCCAAATAAACGGCACATCCATAAAAGAAATCCCAGGATATCCACAACTATTAAAATCCGCCGAAATCGACGAAGAAGAATGCATAAACTGCAAAGCCTGTGAAACAGCATGCCCACAAGATGCAATAACCATAACAAGAGACCTCCCAGAAAGAAAAGACCTCGTCACAGGAGAAATCGAAATAGACAAAGACACTTGCATATACTGCGGAATCTGTGAAGAAATGTGCCCAGCAGACGCCATAGAAATAGACCACGAAGAACCAACATCAATAAACCCAGTCATAGCAAGCGACATCAACGTAGATGAAGACAAATGCGTACACTGCGGAATCTGCAAGAGAGTATGCCCAGTCGACGCAATAATGCAAGTATGCAGAATCTGCCCATACGGAGAATACGAAATAGAAGAACCAGAAATAACAGGAACATCCTACATAGACCCTGAATTATGTGTCAATTGTGGATGGTGCCAAGAAATCTGCCCAGTTGACGCTGCTAAAGTCACAAAACCATTCGAAGGCGAACTAATACTCGACGAAGAAAAATGTCAAGGATGCGAAACATGCGTCATGGTATGCCCATGTAATGTCCTCTCATTCCCCAAACCCGAAAAACCCGGAGAAAAACCCGAAAAACTCCACAAAGACGAAAAATTCTGCATCTATTGTGGAGCATGCGAAAAATCTTGTCCTGTAGATGCAATAACAGTTAAAAGGACAAACATCAACTACACACCAACCAGATCAAAAGCATGGCAAAATGCATTCGAATCCTTAACAAAATAATGGGGGTTTAACCAATGGCAATCGAATTGAAAGCATACCCAGACCTCTGTCACGGGTGTGGAAACTGCGTCGTAGCATGTCCAGTCAATGCCCTAAGAAGTCCTGAAATCGCGGGAGGTAAAGGACCCACAGAAGACGTAGAAGTTATAATGATAGTAGAAGATGGAGTCATCAACATAAAAAATCCAGATCTTTGCGGAAAATGTGGAACATGTGTTGAAAGTTGTCCCGTAGATGCAATAAGACTGGAGGAATCAGAATGAGAGCAATACTAAATACTGGAAGGACCATATGGCAAGGACAAGCCATAGAAGCCGGAAAAGACCTTAAATTATACGTGGATGCCGCTGCAATAGTCTACATGAACCCCGAAATGATGAGAGAATTAGGAGTAAAAGAAGGCGACAACGTAAAAGTCATCTCAGAATACGGAGATGTTGTCGTTAAAGTTGCCGAAACAAAAGAAGCACTACCAGAAGACATGATATACATTCCAATGGGACCATGGGCCAACCGTGTTGTAAGACCCACCACAGACTCCACAGCAACACCAAGCTTCAAAAACGTTCCCGTAGAAGTCATACCAACAGATGAAGAAGTACTTGACATGCCAACATTAATGAAAAAAGCTTATGGCAAACTCGGTCAAATTTAAGGGAGGATAAAAATGGAGCTTATAATAAAAAACGGATTTGTTTACTGCCCCCAAAACGACATTGACGGGGAAAAAATGGACATATGCGTCAAAAACGGTAAAATCGTTGAAAGCGTCAGCGACAACGCAAAAGTTATCGACGCTTCAGGCAAAATAGTAATGCCAGGGGGCGTGGACCCACACGCACACATAGCAGGCCCAAAAGTCAACATAGGAAGAACCTATAGGCCAGAAGACAGCAAAAAAGCCGCTGCAAAATTTAAAGGTGGAAGAGCCGGGAGCGGATTTTCAGTCCCATCAACCTTCATGGCAGGATACAATTATGCAAAGATGGGCTACACCACTGCAATGGAAGCTGCTATGCCACCATTACTAGCAAGACACACACATGAAGAATTCCATGACACACCCCTAATAGACCATGCAGCCTACCCACTATTCGGTAACAACTGGTTCGTAATGGAATACCTTAAAGAAGGAGATATCGACAGATGCGCAGCATACGCATCATGGCTCCTAAAGGCCACAAAAGGTTACACCATCAAACTCGTGAACCCTGCAGGTACAGAAGCATGGGGATGGGGTGGAAACGTCCACGGCATACACGAACCCGCACCATACTTCGACATCACCCCCGCAGAGATCATAAAAGGACTCGCAGAAGTCAACGAAAAATTAAGAATGCCACATTCAATACACTTACACTGTAACGACCTCGGACACCCAGGCAACTACGAGACAACACTAGCATCATTTGACGTCCCTAAGGGCATAAAACCCAACCCAGCAGTAGGAAGCAGAGACACAATACTATATGCCACACACGTACAATTCCACAGCTACGCCGGGACAACATGGAGAGACTTCGAATCAGGAGCCCCCGAAATAGCAGATTATGTAAACAAACATGACCACCTAATCATAGATGTCGGACAAGTAACACTAGATGAAACAACCACCATGACAGCAGACGGTCCAATGGAATACGACCTACACTCACTAAACGGCCTCAAATGGGCAAACTGTGACGTCGAACTCGAAACCGGTGCGGGTGTAGTCCCATTCTTATATGTGCCAAGAGCACCAGTCCCATCAGTCCAATGGGGAATAGGCCTAGAATTATTCCTCTTAATCAAAGATGCTAACAAAGTTTGTCTCACAACAGACCATCCAAACGCAGGCCCATTCACCAGATACCCAAGGATCAAAGCTTGGCTAATGAGTAACAAATACAGGATGGAATACATAGAAGAGAAATTGCACAGTTGGGCCCAGAGAAGGAGTAGTATAGCTACCATTGATAGAGAATACACATTCTATGAAATAGCCCAAGTCTCAAGATCCACACCAGCAAAAGCCCTCGGATTAAGTGATGTTAAAGGACACCTTGGAGTCGGTGCAGATGCTGACATAGCCATATATGATATAAACCCAGAGACAACAGACCCATCCAACGATTACATGGAAATTGAAAAAGCATTCGAAAATGCAAGCTATGTCCTAAAAGATGGGGAAATAATAGTAAAAGATGGTAACGTTGTTAAGACAAGAGAACATGGAAGAACATACTGGGTTGACACCCAAGTAGAAGAAGACATATACCAAGAAGTCCTAGCCGATGTTGAAAGAAAATTCAAACAATACTATTCTGTAAACTTAGAGAATTATCCTGTACAAGATGCATATCTGCCAAAGTCTGCTCCAGTTAAAGGGGTGATGTTATGAGCGAGATAATATTAACTCCTCTAGACCAGCCAGAAGTGCCACTAGAAGCCTCCAACATAAAACCTGACGTATTCGCCGGTAAGACTATCGAAGAGATCAAAAACATCGAAATACTCCATGGGAACACCCCTGTCAAATTATCAGACTTCTTCGAAGTAACTGGCGAATCATCCAAGAATCCTGCAGAGCTCAAAATAATCATTGATGGTGACGTTGACAGGACAAAAAGGATAGGAGAAGGGATGAGCACCGGTGAAATCCTCATAAAAGGCGATGTCAACATGTATGTCGGCGCTGAGATGAAAGGCGGTAAAATAACAGTTGAAGGAAACGCCGGACCATGGGCAGGGCAAACCATGATGGGTGGCGAACTAGAAATCCTAGGAGATGCTGGAGACTATGTAGGATCCTCATACCGTGGAGATTGGAGAGGCATGCAAGACGGTACTATAATAGTCCATGGAAACGCTGGCAACGAGATTGGAGAATACATGAACGGTGGCAAAATCATCATAAAAGGCGATGTGAACATAATGACAGGAATACACATGAACAACGGACTCATCATAGTCGAAGGAAACGCTATCGCGAGGGTTGGAGCCGAAATGGCTGGAGGAACAATAGTAGTGAAAGGCATAGTCAACGAATTCCTCCCAGGATTCGAATACTTAGGCGTAGAAAAAGACATTGAAGTAGATGGACAAACAATACCCGGAGCTTTCTACAAGTTCCTAGGAGATCATGCTATTAAAGGTGCGAAAGGGACAGTATACGTAGCTGTTAGAGGTAACGGTCATATAGTCCCATAAGAGGCCAAGATGGAGGTAATCATAATGGAATATGTTAAAAATGTTGTCTGCCCTTTCTGCGGGACACTATGTGACGACATCATATGTAAAGTAGAAAACAATAAAATAGTAGGTACTATAAACGCTTGCAGAATCGCTCACAACAAATTTGTACATACAGAGGGCGCAACACGTTATACAAAACCACTCATAAGGAAAAATGGAGAACTAGTCGAAGTAACCTATGACGAAGCAATAGAAAAAGCCGCCAAGATCCTTGCAGAAGCCAAAAGACCCTTATTATATGGTTGGAGCTCCACTGAATGTGAAGCGCATGCAGTGGGCATGGAATTAGCTGAGGAAACAGGAGCAGTCATCGACAACACAGCATCTGTATGCCATGGTCCCTCAGTACTAGCACTACAAGACGTAGGATACCCCACATGTACCCTTGGGGAAGTTAAAAACAGAGCAGATGTTGTAGTCTATTGGGGATGCAACCCAATGCATGCCCACCCAAGACACATATCACGGCATGTATTCTCCAGAGGATTCTTCAGGGAACGTGGAAGACCCGACAGGACAGTCATCGTAGTAGATCCTAGGGAAACAGACACCGCAAAACTTGCAGACATCCACTTACAAGTAGAATTTGACAGAGACTATGAACTTATCGACGCAATGAGAGCATACCTATTCGGGCATGAAATACTATACGACGAAGTGGCGGGAATACCAAGAGAGACCATCGAAGAAGCAGTTGAAATCATGAAAAACGCCCAATTCGGGATACTATTCTGGGGTATGGGTTTAACCCAGAGCAGAGGAAAACACAGAAACATTGACACAGCCATTATGCTAACCGAAGACTTGAACGACTTCGGTAAATTCAACCTAATACCAATGAGAGGCCACTATAATGTTACAGGATTCAACCAAGTAGCCTCCTGGGAGAGTGGGTTCCCATACTGTGTCGACTTTTCAGCTGGCGAGCCAAGATACAACCCAGGAGAGACTGGTGCGAATGATTTACTCCAGAACAGGGAAGCAGATGCATTGATGGTTATAGCATCTGACCCTGGGGCTCATTTCCCACAGAAGGCTGTTGAATACATGGCCGAGATCCCAGTGATAGCCATTGAACCACACAGGACACCAACAACAGAATTAGCCGATATTATAATCCCACCAGCTATTGTTGGTCTTGAAGCAGAGGGCACAGCTTATAGGATGGAGGGCGTGCCTATAAGGATGAGAAAAGTCGTTGAAACAGACCTATTACCAGATAAAGAAATTGTGGAGAAAATCCTAGAAAAGGTGAGGGAGATCAAAGCATCTAAATAAAACTCCCTTTATTTTATTATTTTTTATGTGGGGTGTCTGTTGAGCATATGGCATAATATTGATACAATAACAAAACCTGCTAATATTATAGAGATTATTTGGAATGTTTGACTCATTCTTGGCCCTCCTCTTCATCAATTGCCTCTATTATGCAGACATTACCTTCACATTCATGTTCTAGTTCTATGAGATAATCTTTGAGTTTTTCCACGTCAATTGTTGTAAGTCCTTTTATCATTTCACTGTCGATCTTTATTTGTATGATACCATTGTTGTTTGTTATAACCCTCCCTGGAATATATACTCTGCCGAGGGACAATCTTACAATGTCTCCTGGTTTTACTTCCTCTTTTATGTAACGGCAGAGTTCCTCGCATGTTGCACATCTTTTTTCGGCTTCCATTTATATCACCTTATTTTTTATATTTTCTTTGATGGTAAAAAAGTTATTTATGTCCATGAGTGATTCAACGGCTTTGACCTTCACGTCCACCCCATTTTCCTTGACCGCTGCAATGGGGTTTAGGCCGCCTGGTGTGACGATCCCCACTTTATATCTTCCAACCTTGGCATTATAGAGTATCTCGTTTGTTTTACCAACTTTGAGAATGTTGAAGCCAGCTTCTCTAAGCTTTTCTGTCACCTTTAGGGTTTCTTCCCTTGCAATATAGGGTACTTCCCTCAAACTTGCTAGTATCCTATTAGATTCGCTTCGGGGATCATATACTTTTGTCATCCCCTTTGAAATGTATATTTCATGGGGTTCAACTGATGATCCATCATATGCTGTAAGTTCAACGAACCTTCGCATGTCATCCTTTATCTCGAGTAATCCACTATAGGTGGGTGTTGACATTATACCATTGTTTATGAGAACTCCATCAACTGTTAAACTACATATGCTAGCTATACCTACTTTGTCTTCTTCTAATTCCATGATTCTAAAATATGGTGATGTTGAATATTCTGGTTTTTCTTCGCACACCCTTTGGATAATATCAAGGGCCCTGTCAAGGTCTTCTCTTTTTAAAATCGAGATGTTGGCTATAACTTTTCCTGTTAGTGTATCAGGGTCAAAATCTACTTGTTGTATGAGATTCCATGCCTTGGTTAATAAAATTTTAACTTTTTCTTTACTGGGTGTTTTTGGCTTTTTTAACAATTTTCTGGGTCGTGTGACCAAATCTAGTTTGTTAAATTCTATTAGAGTCTCGGCCATTTTGATACTAATATTATAGCCTGCTTCTTGGGCTGCGCAGATGGGTGTTATACCTCCTATGATCGCTATCCCGATCATTCCATCATCCACTGGGATGCCTAAGAGGTTTTCCCCAGCTTCGCCTATTTTAAGTACTCCTCCAATGTTCATCTTTTGGAGTTTATCCAATAATTTTAGGGCTTTTTTGCGGCTTGTTTCTGGTATGAGACGGAAATTGGCAGGTATCCTCCCTTCCCCATATTTTATTACATTGAGGACTGAGGTCATCTCGCTTGCTGTGAAGGCTTCAAGTGGCATCATGGAAGTCTTTTTATATGCTATGAGTTCTGTGAACCTTTGTGGTGTATAATCTTTTATTTCAACTAATCCGGCAAAGGTTGGTAGTATGGGTATGCCCTCTTTGAGGAGTAGACCATCGATTGTGGTGCCACATACTGTCATTATCTTATAATTCCCATTTCTTTTTTCCAATCTTGCATGTGGACTTACACATAATCCTTCTTTGAAGGCTTTTTTGATAAGAGGAAAAGCTCCAAGGGGTATTGTGGACGTGTTTACTACAACCTTCCCTTTACCAGTTTTTGGGTTGAAGCTTGTATTGTGTATCATTTCTTCGAATTTTGAGAATATGAAATCGACTTGGTCATATACCAGCCCCTTTTCTATCTCTTTTAACCCTTTTTTTGTTATTTTCCGGCCGGAGTATCCTATGCGTTTAGTGAATCCTTTTTCGTCGAGTATGCGCATGTGATATCTGACTGCTCTTTCCCCTAGGTTGTAGCCTTTCTTTTTAAGTTCTTTGGCTATTGCTTTCGCTCCGAGGATCTCTTCATGTTCGGATAATATCCTTAAAATTTCTATCATTTTCTTGTCGGTTTCTCTAGCCACGCTTGACACCATCACCACAAAAAAGAATAAAAACAATTCAATTAAAGTTTATTGCACCGGGTTTTATATATTTTATGGAATTTTGATTAAATAAAGTTTAGATAAAAAAAGATGTACATGCTAATTCCTACTAGTAAGGGTATAGTGATATTATCTTCTATGGGAGTATATGCTTCTACTAATGATCCTATGAACGCTCCCATAAGAGCTATTGTGGGGTTCACTTGTGTTAATGCTCCGATGAATCCTATGAATATGAATGCGATGGAACCTTCAAATGTTTTATTGGGCTTGTATGGTAGTGGGTGTTTGCCATAGAGTTTACCGATGAGGGTAGATGCGGCATCACCAATTGTTAGAATGATTATAGCAGCGTTTGCAATTGGAATATTCGACCCAAAAAAGGCATAGGTGAGTGCTAGGCCTATAAAATAATATATGAATCCTCTTTCATTAGTATCTCTTCGGCAGGTTCTTAATAGCCATGAAAATAAAGGTATGGAGTGTCTAAGGTCGTATTGGCGTATGATCTCTCCCATGAATGCCGCTAGGATGCCGAGTAAAATGAGGTTTTTAACTCCGATCCAAGGCTGTATTATTACGAATATTATACCAGTAGCATGTATAGCTTGTCTTAGGATTTCTCGCTTATGTTTCAAATAAAACACCAAAAAATTTACATGTACTTTTCTATCACTCCATGATATGTCTCCTGTAATTTCTCTACTGGGAGTTTAAGGTCATTTATCTGGAAATTGTCACCACCAACGCTGCCTATAATTGAAGATGGTACTTTTATATTTGCTATTATATCATGGGCTATTTCTTCTTTCACTGTTATAATATATCGACCATGTGATTCTGAAAATAGGAGCTGATGTTGATTTTTGCAACTGTTCGGAATTTTCGTGGTATTGATCTTGGCTCCTAGACCTGATTTTATGCTCATCTCTGCTAATGCCACCCCTAATCCACCTTTAGAACAATCATGTATTGCCGTAATACCATCATCAAACTTGTCTATGATATTACGGATGGACTCTGCAGCCTTTAATTCATCCTCAAATTTTACAATTGGCGGATCTCCTGTTACGAGCCCGTGCACTCTCTTATAATATTCAGACCCTCCTAGTTCCTCTCTTGTGGAACCAACGACTATAATCTTGTCATTCTCCTCTTTGAAGTCCATTGTCTTTATATTTTCAAGTTTCAGGGATCCCACAACCCCAACCACTGGTGAAGGGTTAACCGTAACTCCTTCTGTCTCATTGTAAAAACTTACATTACCACTTATAACCGGGGTATTAAATGTTCTTGCAGCCTTCGCCATGCCCTTAACGCATTCTCTGAATTCCCAGAATACAGTAGGTTTTTCAGGATTTCCAAAATTAAGACAATCCACTATACAGAGCGGCCAAGCACCCATTGAAACCACATTTCTTATGGCCTCTGCGACAGAACCTGCACCGCCATGATATGGGTCGAGTTTTGTATGTATACTATTGGAATCTACTGTGAGCGCTATACCATTTTCTTCATCAATTCTTAGGATCGCTGCATCATCTCCAGGTTTGACCACGGTTCGTATTTGGACTTCATGATCGTATTGTCGATAAACCCATTCTTTACTTGCAATGTTAGGCGAAGATAAAACCTTTAAGAGGGCCTCTTCCAGTGGTGGATGTTCTACTTTTATACTTTTCCGGGTGTATTTTGGTCTTCTGGCTTCTCTTATGATAACTGGCGGATCTGCGAGGAGTTTGGCTGGTAAATCTGCGATTACTTCACCATCTTTTATTACTTTCATTCTTTTGTCATCTGTGACTTTACCTATTATGGCTGCTGGAAGCTCATATTTTTCACATATCCTCATGGCTTTTTCTATGTTCTCTGGTTTTATTACGAAGAGCATTCTTTCTTGGGATTCTGATAACATTATCTCATAGGGTGTCATCCCCTCTTCACGTAATGGTATCTTTTCTAATTCTATTATTGCACCATTATCGGATTTTGCAACTATTTCTGAAATGCAACAGGTGAGCCCGCCCCCACCAAGGTCTTTAGCTCCTGAAACTTCTATTTTATCCATTATTTCAAGACTAGCCTCTAAAACCATCTTTTTTGTGAATGGATCCCCTATTTGGACTGCTGGCCTGTCCTCTATCTCTGATGAGCTTGTTAGTTCTTCTGATGCGAATGTGACCCCATGTATCCCATCTCTGCCCGTTCTACCACCCATCAAGAGGAATACTTCACCTGGGTTGGGTGCTGTGGCCCTTTTTATCTTATCTTTTTTAACGAGACCGACACACATGACATTTACTAGAGGGTTAAATTTGAAGTTTTCATCGAATTCAACTTCACCTGCTACGGTGGGGACTCCGACTCTATTTCCATAATCTGATATTCCTTTCACGACATTTTCGAAAAGGTATCTTGATTTTTGGTCTTCTAGGTATCCGAAGTGCAAAGAGTCTAATAAGGCTATGGGCATGGCCCCCATTGAAAGTATATCACGTAGTATTCCACCTATTCCAGTGCCGGCACCCCCATATGGTTCTATGGCTGATGGGTGATTATGGCTTTCTATTCCGACTGCTAGTGCTAGTTCTGGTGTTACTTCCACGACTCCTGCATCGTCTCCTGGCCCTATTATGACTTTTTCTCCTTCTGTGGGGAATAGTTTGAGTATGGGTCTGCTGCTTTTATATGAGCAGTGTTCTGAGAACATGACATCGAGCATCCCATATTCGAGTGGATTGGGTTCTCTACCAAGCTCTTTTTTTATGAATTCAATTTCTTCATCAGTTAAAACCATTTTAACACCGGTTTATAATTTGGAGATTGATATGGTAAGTTTTTCATCTGATATATTCCAATTTTTAGTGTATCCTATCTTTTTTCCTTTAAATGATAGTGTTTCTGCTCTCACTTCATTTTTGATGAACTCTTTGTGGGGTTTTACAAGGTTTTTGAATTTGCTGCTACAGTTCACATCGACTTTAATGTGTGCTTCAACATCAAGGTCTAGATCTTTTCGCATGTCCTGGATTCGGCGTATGAGTTCCCTTGCCATGGCTTCACTTAATATTTCATCGGTTAATTTTGTATCTACGAATACACTCCCACCATTGAATTTGGCTGTCACTATATCTTCTGGCAATTCTGTCTCGAATATGATATCTTCCTCGCCCAATTGTATCTCCTTGCCCTTGATATTTAATGTGTATACTCCTTCACTTTCTAAGATGGATTTTATAACAGAGCCGTCTTCTTCTTGAAGTTTTTTCATTGCTAAGGGCATGTCGCTTCTAAGGCGCGGTCCTAGGGTTTTTGGGTTGGGTTTGGCGTGTATTTTCATCCGCTCAAACTCTAAAGTCACATCTAACTCCTTGGTGTTCGCCTGTTCGATAACAACGTCCCTAAGTGATTCCACAGCCCTGAGTATCCTTTCGTCCTCGGATACTACTGTTATGTTCTTAACTGGCCATCTGAGCTTGTACTTTGCCTTGTCCCTTGCACGTGCACATGCTTCAATAACATCCCTCACAACATCCATTTTCTCCTCAAGGTCCTCATCTATGAGTTCTGGACTGTATTCCCAGTCTAGCATGTGTATACTCTCAGGTACGTTTGGATCAGCACCCCTTACTAGATTCTGGTAAATGTCCTCTGTCAAGTGGGGCGTTATAGGTGCCATTATAATTATTAGGGTTTTAAGGACATTATAGAGGGTATAATATGCTGCGATCTTATCTGGGTCTTCTTTTTCGATCCATGTCCTGCTACGTATAAGTCTAACATACCATCTGCTAAGATCCTCGACTATAAAATCGTGCAATTCTCGTGTGGCTTTATGGAATAAGAGTCTCTCAAGCGCGTTTGTCACTTTATCGGCTACTGAATTTACTCTCGATAGTATCCACCGATCCTCTGGCCTGAATTTGAATTCTCTTTCATCATGCTCATAAGGGTTGAAGCTGTCTAAAACCATATAAGTGGTTGCAAAGACGTAAACGTTCCAGAGAATGTTAAACATCTTATTAATATTTTTAAGTTCTTCCCATACAAATTTAAGATCTTCCCATGGCTTATTAGCCCATAGGAGGTAAAATCTGAGGACATCAACGCCATATTTTTCGATGACTTCTTCAGGTTCGACCACGTTCCCAAGGGATTTGCTCATCTTCCGGCCTTCCTCATCGAGGGTGAAACCGTGCATGAGGACTTTCTTGTATGGTACTTGGTCGAGTGCTATGACTCCACAGCCAAGCTGTGAATAGAACCAACCCCTTGTCTGATCATGACCTTCTGTTATGAAATCATAAGGGAACCATTTATTGAATAAGCTTTTTTCCTTTGGGTAGTAGAGTGACGCCCAACCAGCAACTCCGGAATCGATCCAAACGTCTAATACATCTGGTGTTCTTTTCATCTTGGAACCGCATTCGCATTTCAAGATTATTCTGTCCACGTGGGGTCTGTGTATGAAGTCGCCTTTGAGCTCTCCTTGGATCATGTTTTCTTTAAGTTCCTTGATGGATCCTATAACCTTGATTTTATCACATTTTTCACATATCCAAATGGGTAATGGTATCCCCCAATACCTTTGCCTTGAGATTGTCCAATCTTTCGCGTTTTCGATCCAGTTGCGGAATCTGCTCTCACCAGCCCAACTTGGAATCCATTCAACTTTTTCGATTTCATCTAACATTTTATTTTTTATTTCTGTGATTTTCAGGAACCATTGTTGGGTTGCAAGATATATTATTGGCGTCTTACACCTCCAGCAGAAACCGTAACGGTGCCTTATGGTGCCTGCTTTGAATAGTAGATCCTTTGATTTGAGGTCTTGGATAATTGATGGATCGGCATCCTTTACAAATTGGCCCTTGTATTTGCCTGCTTCTTCTTTGAATCTCCCAGCTTCATCTACCGGACAAAATATTGGCAGCCCATACTTTTTACCAATTTCAAAGTCCTCTGGTCCATGACCTGGGGCTGTGTGCACGCATCCTGTCCCCTCTGTAAGTGTTACATGTTCTCCTACTATGATATGATGTTCAAAATTCTTATGATAGGGTACTTCTTCCCTGAGGGGATGCTCATATTTTAATCCTTCAAGTTCACTCCCTTTAACTCTTCTTATTATCTTGTAATCTTCTAGTATGGTGTCTGCTAGGGACTCTGCTAAAAGGTATGTTTCTTTACCGGTTTTTGCATAAATATAATCAAAATCAGGGTGGACTGTTACTGCCATGTTGGCTGGAAGTGTCCATGGTGTTGTTGTCCATACTAAGATGTAATGATTCTCTTCTTCTAATGGGAATTTCACGTATATTGAAGGGTCTTCCTTTTCATGATAGTCTATTTCAGCCAGTGCTAAAGCCGTTTCACAACGCGGGCACCATGTTATAACTCTTAGATCATTTATGAGCAGGTTCTTTTTATGTGCTTGTTTTAGGGTCCACCAACAGGATTCCATGTAATTGGGGTCAAAAGTGATATAGGGTTTTTCCCAGTCCATCCAAACCCCTAGTCTTTTGAATTGCCCCGTCATTATTTCCTTGTTTTTAGTGGCGAATTCTCTACACTTTTCCACGAATTTTTCTATTCCTATTTTCTCTATCTCCTTTTTACTTTTTATGCCGAGGAGCCCTTCTACTTTATGTTCGATTGGAAGGCCGTGAGCATCCCAACCAGCTTGTCTTCTAACATTGAATCCGTTCATGCTCTTGAACCTGAGGTATGCATCCTTTATAATCTTATTCCATGCTGTTCCAAGGTGTATCCGGCCACTGCAATATGGTGGACCATCTAAGAATGAATATCTTGGTTTATCCTTTCTGAGTCTTTTAATTCGCTCGTAGATGTCCCTTTCTTCCCAGAAGTCTTGGACTTTTTCTTCGATACGGTGTGGTTGATATGTTTTTTCAGCCTCTTGGATTGGCATGATAACTCTCCCATCTCTTTGGGGGGGTTGTGAAGAATTAGAATGTCTTAAGTTTCCCTTTTATTAGCATCTCTGTTATGTCCCCTATATTGTCGAGCCATTCGTCCATTATCCTTGAAATATCCCCTTTAACGTCTTCTATCTTGTAGCCTTCTTCGAGCAGTATCTGAGAGGTTGCTGTTTTGGGTTGGTTGATTGGTTTACCTATCTGGCTTAGGATCATTATATGGACTTGTTTAACACCTTCCACTTCTTTTATGATATCCGATGCCATTTGGTTAGCTAATAGGTTGTATATTTTACCCACATGGTTTATTGGGTTTTTACCAGAAGTGGCCTCCAGTGACATTGGCCTGTTAGGTGTTATAAGCCCGTTAGCTCTGTTACCGCGCCCTGCTGAACCGTCATCTCCCATCTCAGCTGATGTTCCTGTAACCGTTATATAAACTGAAGGTTTTTCTTCATCGTATCTGTCAGCCGTGTTTATGAATATTTCAACGTTTCTGTCGGTGTATTTTCTGGTAAGATTTAGGATTTCCTCTTCGAGGATGTTTTTAACTTCTATGTACTCTTCAAGGTCTGTTATGTATTTGTCAATCATGGCAGCTGCGACTGTTAGGGTTATTTTATCCTCTTCCCTTAAACCCATGACTTTCACGTCTTCACCGACCGCTGGATATTTTTTCTTGAATTTTTTAGAGTTTAGCAGCTTTTCAGTTTCAAGTACTATGGTCTCTGTTTCTGAAAATGGGGCGAATCCAACCCCAAATGATGTGTCATTGGATAATGGGGCGCTGTCCCTTCTTGCGAACACATCCCTTAGTTCTCCGGACCCGTGGCCTATCTTGCATTCTACTACAGTGCATGTTTCAACATCAAGGTTTCTTATATTCTCTTTTAGGTATTCTTTAGCGGCTCCTATTGCTATACGGTCTATCCCTATTTTTTCATTGTCAACTTCTGAAATGCCCCGGCCGGTTAATAGTATGTTTATTGGTCTTAATACTTCACCGCCACCAAACTTTGGCGCGGACTCTCCTGCTGTTATCTGAACCTCATCAGTGTTATGGTGCATTATAGTCCCAAAATGTTCGAGATAAGCATTGCAAAGAGCTCTGCTAACAGACTCTGCTATACCATCACTTATACTATCAGGGTGCCCTATACCCTTCCTTTCTACTATTTCTATTTTTTGCTCTTCGATTGATGGCTGTTTAAGCGGTTCTACAATTATGTTTCTCACAATAGTAACCTCCCAAGTCTATGAAAATAATCACTATGATAGATATGATTTTTTGAACTGATAATATAAATAATATTATAATCTTCCAGCAAGTTAAGGTGACTCGATGAAAGTCTTCAACAAGACCAGAAACGAATGCCTGGGTAATGTGAAAATTGCGAATACATTCATTTCAAGATTCAAAGGTCTAATGTTCAAAAAAAATATAAAAAAGGGTTTATTGCTAGAAATGCCAGAGGGGAGGGGGCGTGGGGGTTCGAGTATTCACATGTTCTTTATGAGAATACCATTAGATGTCATATTCCTAGATTCAGAGAAAAGGGTTGTGGACTTGGCCACCCTAAAACCATGGCAGATATACATACCCAAGAAACCAGCTAGGTATATAATAGAATTTCCAAAAGGGATTATAGAAGATTCCGGGACAAGTATAGGGGATACTATCGAATTTCTATAAATGATCCCAAAACTCTTTTGGTTCTCTGATGACTTGGATGCCATCTATCTTTTCAAGGCGCCTGGTATTATTCACGTCTATACTCCTCATATGAAGGGTTATGATGCTCCCACCGGATACAGCCCCATATGGACAAGCCTTTTGACAATTACCACAACCTATGCATTTCAGAAGTTGTATTTCCACCCCAGGTATTATCGCATCTTGCGGGCAAGCTGCAGCGGCATTACATGTTTCACACCTCTTGCAAATACTCAACTCTAACTTGGAGGGTATCACAGTCTCGACTTCACCTTCTTCTAAATCCACTGGGAGTATTATTGTCTTGACTTTGCCTTTACCGGCTTGTGCAACCGCATTCGTGACGAGGGTGTCTGCTATCCCATGAACTATCTTGGCCACTGTATTTGCAGTTGCAGGCGATACTATAAGTAGATCATAACGGCCAAGAGATAATCTTCCAGTTATCGGGAAACTGAAACCTTCATCCCTTTCTAATACTAGTTCTCTATAGTATCCTCCTTCTAATTTTTTAACACGTTCGAAAAGGCCATACATTTTTAGTACTTCTTCAGCAGCCCTTGAAACCATTATTGTGACTTTATGCTCCCTTGCAAGTTTTTCGAGTTCTTCAACGCTTTCAAGGAGTAGGTGTCCAGCTCCTGTGAATGCCCACGCTATTCTCATTCTAGATCCGTCCCTTTCAGATGATGTCTAGATACTTATAGGCTTCTGATTCTTCGAATGCATAATGAACTCTCGTATACTCGGACATGAACTCTGAAACTTCCTCTTTCACATCCTTTTTATCTATAACCGCCCTTTTTATATATTCTGCTATTTCACCCATTTCTGACTCTTTCATGCCACGCCTAGTAACCTCCTGGGTGCCTATACGTATACCCG
Source organism: Methanothermobacter sp. (assembly GCA_030055615.1). Classification (NCBI taxonomy): domain Archaea; kingdom Methanobacteriati; phylum Methanobacteriota; class Methanobacteria; order Methanobacteriales; family Methanobacteriaceae; genus Methanothermobacter; species Methanothermobacter sp. Next base: position 426,458 of record JASFYN010000002.1, read on the forward strand.
AGGGATCATTTGACCTGTTAACATCATCCCATGGGAGTAAATTCTTGTTTAATATAATATTGTTATCTTCAAGTCTTTTAGCAATCTCCACAGCCCTACCAATATTTGAAACATCCATTACAAGCTGATGGGATTCCGTAAATCCAAGATCTTCACATAAAACATTAAAACCTAATTCATAGAGGTTTTCGGCGAGTTTCTTAGCATTCCTTATGGTGTCCCTTGCATAGGCCTCCCCAAACTCTAACATTTCAGCTGCAGTGATCCCAAGACCCGCCACATGATGCAAGTGATGGTTACTGACCAGCCCAGGGAATACGGCCTCATCTATTTTCTCTGCCAGTTCTTGACCACATAGAATTATGCCACCTTGCGGTCCTGGGAATGTTTTATGGGTGCTGCCTACTAGAACATCAGCTCCCTCCTTTAAAGGGTCTTGGAAACATTTACCAGCGATCAAACCTAGTACGTGGGCTCCATCATACATTATGCTGGCGCCCACTTCATCGGCAGCTTCCCTTGCTTCTTCCACAGGATGTGGGAACAAGAAAAGACTCCCACCTAAAAGTATCAGTTTGGGTTTTAATTCTATTATCTTCTTTTTCATATTCTCGGGGTCGATGTTCATCCTATCCACATCAAATGGGTGGGCTTGGATCTTTAATCCCCTCACACCAGCCGCACTCACACTTGCATGGGATAAATGGCCCCCATAGGGGATTTCCAATGCCATTATGGTGTCCCCTACATTTGTAAGTGCAAAGAATGATGCGAGGTTCGCCACAACACCAGATGTGGGTTGTACATTTGCATGCTCTGCATTGAAAAGTTTTTTACATAAATCTATTGCCAATTCTTCGATTTTGTCTATATAATAGCAACCCTCATAGAATCGTTTACCTGGTAGACCTTCCGCATATCTATGGGAGAGGTCAGAAGTTAAGGCCTCTTTAACCCGCGAACTTGTAATATTTTCACTAGCAATTAAATTGATGCTATTTTCCATCCATTCATTATGGTCTTTCATGAAATTCCTGATCTTTTCAGCGTAAATCCGATTACTTACCATCGGCTCATCTCCCTCAGTTTATACCAAAAAATTTTATTAACCCGCATTATGCTCATACACTATTATAATCTAGGTTTTTATAGTATTGTATCATTCCCTTGTGGAACTTCTATTATAAAAAAATTCCCTATGGTTACCTTAAAATGTTTAAAATCTAAAATGCCAACTTAAAAAAATCTAAAAAAAATTGTGTGATGGGGGGTTTTATCCTCTAAGCCTTTTTCATTTCTTCTAGATTATGGACAATCCTATTAACGTGCTGATATGGTATGCTGACCATCACATCCTCGTCTTTGAGGTTTTTCATATGCCTTCTTGAACCAACATCTGCAAAACCATATGTTACTTGTCCTGTAAGGTATGGACAAGCACCCATTGTACTGCAGATGGGGCCGACATCAGCACCGAGCGCATCTGAAATACTATCATATGCATTGGCGTGTAATAATTCCATTGCTTGTTTACCATTACATATGATGACTATTACATCTGGTGTGAATTTTGCCTTGGATAGTGGTGCGAATAATATGCTTGAAAATATTCCTGGTTCTATTGCCTTGTTTTTTTGCCATGACCTCTGGACTGATTGTATACTATCATGGATCCCCATGGCGACTAAGAATGCTCCTGTTCTCATCTTCTTTGGGAATTCTTTGGGGTCTTTCATGCCAGAGTATCTCGCGCCTCCAAAGCATTCTTCCTCGCTAGCTGTTGAATAGAAGACTTCCCCTTCAAGTGCTTTATCTATTTTTTCACAAAAACGAGATTTTCCTTTTTCTCTGGGTATGTCCTCTGGTTCTTTCACTGACCATGCGATTGCGACTGGTTCCTTTTCTAAGTTTAATAGTCTTGTAAGTTTTTCTGCAGTTTCTTTATTCAAATTAGTGAACCCCCATAAAAAAATTAATTGTGTTGGGGGGGTTTATTTTGCCGGTTCTCTGAATGCTGCTTCGATTTGTGCCATTATCTGCTTTGTTCTGAAGTGTTGTTGATCCATTGCACCTGATGGGCATGCGGCTACACATGTTCCGCAGCCTTTACACAAGGCAACATTTACATTTGCTTGGTCGTCTTTTATTTCAATGGCACCGAATGGGCATAATTCTACGCATACTTGGCATCCACCGCATATGTCAAGGTCTGTGACAGCAACTATTGGTTCGATTTCCACTTCTCCTTTGACCATTGGTATGGCTGCTCGGGCCGCTGCACCTGAAGATTGTGCTACTGAGTCTGGTATGTCCTTTGGACCTTGTGATACGCCTGCTAGGTATACTCCGTCTGTTAAGGTGTCAACAGGTCTGAGTTTTGGGTGTGCTTCCATTAGGAAGCCGTCAGCAGACTTTGATAATCCTATAGTCTTTCTAAGGTCCTCTATTCCTTCTGGTGGTGTTAATCCGACGCCTAGGACGACCATGTCATATGTGTATTCTGTTGTCTTGCCGAGGAGGGTGTCCTCTGCCCTTACTGTTAATGTGAGGTCTGGGTTTTCTATTATCTCGGCTGCTCTTCCTCTGATGAATTTTATACCATATTGTTCTTGTGATCGTTTGTAGAATTCTTCGAATCCTTTACCAAATGCTCGGATGTCCATGTAGTAGCATGTTATTTCTGTTTCTGGGGCTTTGTCTTTTATTAGTTGGGCGTTTTTCATGATGTACATGCAGCAGACTCTTGAACAGTATGGTTTTCCGATTTGTTCGTCCCTGGAACCCACGCAGTGTAAGAAGGCAATCCTCTTTGGTTTTTTACCATCTGATGGTTTGAGTACCTTACCCTCTGTAGGCCCGGACGCATTGATCAGCCTTTCGAGTTCTATACCAGTTATTACATTGGTGTATTTGCCGTATCCGTATTCTAGTTTTTCTGTTGGGTCATATGGGTCGTAGCCTGTTGCTACTATGATTGTACCTACTTCTAGTTCTATTTCTTCTGGTTCTTGGTCGTGGTTTACAGCGCCTCTTTCGCAGACTTCGTCACATAAGTTACATTCTATACAGTAGTCTTTGTTTATGGTGGCGCATAATGGAACTGCCTGTGGGAATGGTATGTAGACGGCTTTGGTCATTCCAATGCCTTCGTCGAAATAGTTTGGCATTTCGATTGGGCATACTTCTACGCATGTACCGCAGCCTACACACTCTTCTTCAATAATGTATCTTGGTTTCTTTTCGACTGTTACTTTGAAGTTTCCAATGTAACCGTCCACTTGTTTGACTTCTGCGTAGGTAATGAGTTCTATGTTTTCGTGTTTACCTACGTCCACCATCTTCGGTGAAAGGATACACATTGAACAGTCCAGGGTTGGGAATGTCTTGTCTAGTTGAGCCATTCGACCTCCAATACTTGGTCTTTTCTCGACAAGGTATGTTTTGAATCCCATATCAGCCAGGTCTAGGGCTGCTTGTATACCTGCTACTCCCCCTCCTATGACCAGTGCTTTGTCTTCAACACTGACTTTTGAAGTTTCTAGTGGTTCTAATAGCCTTGCCTTGGCGACTGCCATCCTTACTAAGTCTTTAGCTTTTTCTGTTGCTGCTTCTGGTTCGTTCATGTGAACCCATGTGTTCTGTTCCCTTATGTTCGCGAATTCAAATAGGAATGGATTGAGGCCTGCTTCTTCAACGCATCTTCTGAATGTGGGTTCGTGGAGTCTGGGTGAGCATGCGGCAACTATGACCCTGTTCAGTCCTAGCTCTTTTATGTCTTGTTGTATTTCTAATTGTCCTGGGTCTGAGCAGTAGTATTTGTAGTCTCTGGCTACGACTACGTTGGGGAGGGTTGCTGCATAATCTCTTATTTCGTCAATGTCAGCTACTCCTGCTATGTTCACCCCACAGTGGCAAACGTAGACGCCAATTCGTGGTTCTTCCATTTCTTCCTTTTTTTCTTCTGCCAATTAAACCACCTTTCTACTAAAATCTAGATATAACTATAAGATGATGTAAACTCTATCACAGTAATAAATAAAAGTTTCTATTAGTGTATTTAAGTAAACTTTATATATGATAACCGTAGCTTGTGTTCCTTTTATTGTAGTCTGAAAAGGGTGCTAAAAAGGAACATATGGGCTTTTGGATCGAAAATCATATTTTTTAAGAGGGGGGTTTTGATTAGAATCGGAAGTGTTTTTCATCCGATAATGGCTATTATCAATGGTAGGCTTATTAGACTGAGTGTTGTGCTCATAAATACGCAAGCAGCGGTTAAGTTAATATCAAGGTCGTTTTCGATGGATAAGACCATGCTAAGCATGGCAGATGGCATAGCAGCTTCTATAATTGCAACAGATTTTTCCAAACCCGAAAATAGAAATAACATTACAATTAGAACAGCTAAAAGTGGTGATATTAAAAGTCTAAAAGTGCTTACTATCACAGCATCCTTTAAAGAAGACTTTATAACTTTAAAGTCTAATGATAAACCCAATGAGACCATTATAAGGGGTATGGCTGCCTTTGAAAGGTAATCTATAATATAGGATATGAGCCCAAGAGGTAAATTAAAGGCATTAAATGCTATCCCCAGGAAAAGACCCCAAAGGGGAGGGAAGAAGATTGTCCTTTTCAAAATCCTTTTATAATTATTACCAAAGATGAAAGATAACAGAACACCCATGGTTAAAAATACGAATACTGATCCCATATCATATAATATCGCCCTTAAAAGACCAGAAACTCCAAAAACTCCCAAGATTACTGGATAGCCCATGAAACCAGAATTGACCATGGCAGCTGGTAATATTATGCTCCAAGCCCGTCTATTATCATAACATGCTATTCTAGTCCATGAAAACACCATTATCCCAATTAAAAGGCTAACTATCATAGATATAAGAGGCATCTTTAAAAGGGTTATGATAGTTGAAATCTTCGAATTATAAATCGAGCTAAAGATCAAAGATGGTATAGCAATATTCACAACCACCTTATTCAGAGAATAAGCATCTTCTTCCCTGAGAACACCTAAAGTTTTCGTGATATAACCGATTAAAACCATCAAGACTATTGAAAGTACGGTCTCAAAGGAATTCATAAATTACCACAATAATCAATAAATTACCCCATATATGCTTCGCAAAAAAGGAACATGAGAATGTTCTAATCTACTATACCATCATTAGTTATTTTAAAGACGCATTCACCTTCTGGTAGGTGTGGGCTGTCAACTAATCTCGCTATCCTCTTACCAGCTAAACCTTTCTTCAACCATATGCGGTAAGTTGCTGCGTGTCCAAGCACATGCCCCCCTATTGCCTTTGTTGGGCTCCCGAAGAAAGCATCAGGACGTGCTTGGACTTGGTTAGTTACGAAAATGGCTGCATTGTAAGTGTTAGCAATGTTCTGTAAAGTATGCAAGTGCTGGTTTAACTTTTGTTGTCTCGTTGCAAGGGATTCTCTCCCCACATATTCTGCCCTGAAATGGGATGTAAGCGAATCCACTATGACAAGTCTTATATCTTTACCCTCCTGGATTAACTCATTCACTTTCTCGGCCATGAGTATTTGATGACTTGAATTAAAAGCCCTTGCAATGTATATTCTTTCCATAACCTCTTCGATGTTAAGTTCGAAAGCGTTAGCTATTTGTTCGATCCTTTCTGGTCTGAATGTGTTCTCTGTGTCTATGAATACTGCTTCACCATTTAACCCACCCCTATCCTCGGGTAGTTGGACTGTAACAACAAGTTCGTGGGCTAATTGGCTCTTACCAGACCCATATTCCCCGAAAACCTCTGTTATGGCTTGTGTTTCTATTCCACCACCTATAAGCTCGTCTAGTGCCTTGCTGCCGGTGGTTATCCTTCCAACGTCTTTACGCCTTTCCATCACATCAAGCGCTGTTTCGAAATCTATTTTTTCGGCTTTTCTAGCCGCTTCTATTATCTTCTCAGCCACTCCTTCACCTATATCTGCTTTAACTGATAACTCCTTAGCAGTGGCTGTTGCGAGACGCATCATGTCCCCAAATCCTGCTTCTCTAAGCTTTTGAGCTGTTTTAGACCCTACATTTGGGAGATCCTCGAGTTCAACCATTTTCATTCTCCTTTTTTGATTTTAAAATTTAATATCTACAATCTTTTTGGGATTGAATCTTAACTCCTCATTATATTCATCGAAATTCGCATTCCCTATTACAGTTACATGCACACCATTAAGATCCTCAACTTTATCATGTAAAGCTCCTTCGTCACCTGTCTTGCTAATCACATCCACTACTTCTTCTGTTTTCATTCCGAGCAATTTTTCGGCTTCCCTTCCAAAGAATGTTATCCTTATTTCTCCAGTCTCATCAATGATCCGACCTGGTATTATGAGTAGGTGGCGTGGTTCATCTATTACCTCGCCACAGAAGTTGCATATATTCTCCTCGCTGACATCAAGACGCGTGTTACACCTTGGACAACGATATGATACTATCCTATCACCATAGAGGTCTGTTAATTCCCCCGAAATTTTCACATTCTCTGACCCCTCATCAAGGTCGCCTATACTCTTATATGGGTAAACCATCTCCTCTATTTCCTCAAAACTGGGTAAATCCTTAACTTCTCCTTTAATAACCTCTATCTGGGAATTCCGACCCAAACTAAGTTCAAGGTTCTCGTTCCTATATCTTACACGGGGATTTTCTATTTTCACAGCGTCACCTATGTTGAGGGGCGTGTCTGCTTTATCATCCCATAGTGTGACTCTTATGACGCCTGTGTCATCTGCCAACTCCATGCGCCGGAGTATACCGACACCATCCTCCCTCTGAAACTCCCTAGGCTCGTAAAGGTCGATGACTCTTCCGATAATCTTTATTCTTCTATCATCCTCTTCTATCTCATCGATTTTCTTGGTGGTGTAAATAACATCCTCAAGTTCTTCCATGCTTGGAAGATCCTCCATATCTTCTGGGAGGGGTTTCATTATCCTTGCGGTTTTACCCACACTTAATTCGATGTCATATAGGCCCATGCGAATTCTAGCATTCTCTATTTTGATAGCATCTCCCACTTTTAATGATGTGGTTGCTTTATCATCCCATAGTGTGACTCTTATGACGCCTGTGTCATCTGCCAACTCCATGCTCCGGAGTATACCGACACCATCCTCCCTCTGAAACTCTCTGGGGTCTCCTAATGATAATATGCGGCCGATCACATCAACTTCTTCGCCTTCATCCTCCATTTCCAATATTGAGGATATCTTCGCAGGTTTCAAATGTTCCTTGTACTCTTTTAGGACTTTTATGAGTCCCGTATCCTCTTCAGGGTTTATGATTATCCTAGTGTTCCAGTTTGTGTTTATGCGATAGGATGATGTGTAATTGTCAAACTCAACATTCCCACCTTCTATTTTTATTATGTCACCTTTTTTTATGTCTAAGTCAGCGTCTTCATGCCATAATGTTACTCTAACGGCTCCTGTATCATCCATTATTTCAAGAGATCTCAAGGATCCTGTTGTCCCATCAGCTCTTTCAAAATTTATTTTATCGTGGATTTTTGTAACGAGGCCGATTACGTTCACATCTCTTTTCTCGTGGAGGTCTCCTATCTTTAATATTTTCTCTTCCACTTCAGGGACTTTGAAGTCTCCTTTTATAATCCTTGTAAGTCCATGATGCGTCAAGTAGACTTCTCCTTCCCTTTTTCTTGTTTGGGCTCCTAGTACTTTTATTGCATCACCTTCTTTCAAGGGGAGGTTTTTTATAAGTTCCGTGTCCCTGTTCCAGAGTGTGTAAGTTATTTTTCCTGTTTCGTCTTTTAGTTCCATTGATGCAACTTTGCCTTCCCTACCGTTCCTTTCGAAGGTCCTTATCCTTGATATGCGGGTTATCCTAGCTATGATGTTAACTTCCTCGTCTTCTTCCTTGATTTCGGCTATGGGTGTTATTTCCTCCTTGTATTCTGGGATGTTTGGGTGATCTTCAGGGTCTAATACTTTTATTGTGGCGCGAGGTTGTAAGTGGATCTCTTTTCTACCTGCAAAGCCCCCTCTCACTTGGAAACCTTCTATTTGGATTATGTCTCCTTCTTTGAATTTTTTGAGTAACTTTATATTAGGTGTCCAAAATACTGCCCTTATCTTTCTGGTTTCATCTGCCAATAGGACATTCGCCACTTTCCCCTCTTTACCGGCACGGTTGATGAAACTCCTTATATTCGATATTCTAAGGACTCTACCTATAATTTTAAGGTTCCGATCAGCTCCTTCCATTTCCGCTATATCAGCGATCTTATACTCTCTTTCTGATAATGGTTTGTTTTCTTGGTTTAAGTACTCGCCTACTATCATATGAGCTATGTCAACGTCATCGATGAAACCTACATCATATTCTTTTTTTCTTTCTTCAAGTTGTTTTAGGAACTCTTCCTTTGAAATTTTATCTTTTATCTTCTCATATTCATCCAATATTTCCCTTTTCATCGCCTTCCCTCAATAATATAATACATTATCATTAACCTAATAAAATTGGTGAGAGAGCATGTGAAAACTATTTATAATAACAATTAATAACAAAATAATATATAAGTTTATTCTATGATTCTATGCTACCCCCAGGACCGGGCACTTTTAATATAGCACCTTCTTTACAAACATCCATACAAGAACCACATTTCAGACACTTCTCCTGGTCTATAAAATGCACCTCATCTTTAACACCCACAATAGCATTACCTGGACAAACCTTTGAACATACCATGCACCCTGTACACTGTTTCCCGTCAATGAAGTAATGCATCAACTCCCTACAATATGCCGCTGGACACCTCCTATTCATGACATGTTCAACATATTCTTCCCTGAAATATTTAAGGGTTGTGAGAACAGGATTCGGCGCCGTCTGGCCAAGTCCACAAAGTGAAGCCGCCTTAACAGCCTCAGCAACCTCATGGAGAGTCTCAACATCCTCAGGATTCCCATTCCCCTGAACTATATCATCAAGGATTAATAGCATTTGCTGGGTTCCCAAACGGCAAGGTACACATTTACCACATGATTCCCTTTGTGTAAATTCAAGAAAATAACGCGCAATTTCTACCATGCAAGAATCATCTGATAATACTACAAGGCCGCCTGATCCCATGATAGCCCCTGCAGAAGTGAGTGAATCATAATCAATTTCAATGTCCATCATTGAAGCTGGAATACAACCTCCTGATGGCCCCCCAATCTGAACAGCCTTTAAATTCCCCCCATTTTTTATACCACCCCCTATATCAAATATGACCCTTCTAAGGGTTGTGCCAAGAGGTACTTCTATGAGGCCTGTTCTTTTAACATCTCCCACAAGTGAAAATGTTTTAGTGCCTTTACTTGATTCAGTACCTATTGAACTGAACTTTTCAACTCCCTCCTGGAATATTAATGATATTGCTGCAAATGTTTCCACATTATTTATTACGGTGGGCTTGCCCCATAAGCCCTTTGTGGTTGGGAATGGTGGCCTTGTCCTTGGCATGCCCCTTCTGCCTTCGATGGATGCGATGAGCGCAGTCTCCTCACCACATACAAAAGCCCCCGCACCCTTCTTTATCACGATTTCAATGTCTAAGAGGCCTATTTTATCCAAGTCATTTATGGCCTTCTCCAATTTTTCCAAGGCGGCCGGATATTCTGCTCTACAGTAAATGTATGCTTTTTTGGCCTTAATTGTGTGGGCTCCTATTAGTATTCCTTCAATTACAGAGTGCGGATCTCCTTCAAGGAGTGAACGATTCATGAAGGCGCCTGGATCTCCTTCATCCGCGTTACATATAATGTACTTTTCTTTGGAATTTGATTGTCTGCATAAATCCCATTTTAGCCATGTTGGGAAGCCTGCTCCGCCTCTTCCACGCAAACCCGATCTTTTAATAGTGTCTATGATTTCATCAGCTCCCATTTCAAGTGTCTTCAAAAGACCTGTGTAGCCTCCTGTTGCAAGATAATGGTTTATATCCTCTGGGTTTATCAGACCGCATCTCCGGAGTATTCGACGGGATTGTAACTTCATAAAATCAGATTCGAAAAAACTACCTCTCGTTCCTGTTTCTTTTACTTGTATCGTGCCCAATATATTCTCTTTGGCTACTTTATCTTCTATTATGTTCTTTTTGATGATATTTTTAACTAGTTTTTTGTTTACTGGACCGTAAAATACTCCTTCTTTGTTATTTTTGAATATTCCTATTATAGGTTCTGCATAGCATGATCCTATGCATCCAACTGGTATTATCCTAGCTTCGATATTCTTTCTGGTTATTTCATCTTCTATTACTTTTGTGATTTCGTTTGCTCCAGCTGATATGCCACAAGTGGCTGAACCTATAAGGATAGCTGGTGGTTCTCCTCGGAAGATGGAATAGTATTCTTTTTTTGCTTTTTGGACGAGTTTTTCGAAATTCATGTTGACACTCTATGATTTTTGTGGGAGTAGTCTTTTTATTTGTCTTGGTTTTATCCTTGATATTACCTTTCCGTTTATCATGGCACATGGTGCGAGTGAGCAGCAACCGATGCATCCTACAGCTTCCAAGGAATATTCATGGTCTGGGGTGGTTTCTCCCTCTTTTATTTTGAGGCGTCTTTGGATAGCTTCTATTATCTGCTCCGAGCCTTTTACATGGCATGCGGTGCCTGTGCAAACTGTCAAATGTTTCCTACCTTTTGGTTTGAATCTGAATTGCGCATAGAACGTTGCAATACCATAAATCTGACTCTCACTAACCTCCGTAACCTTTGAAAGTTCTCTTAAAGCATTCTCTGGCAAATACCCATATTCTTCTTGGACATCTTGAAGTAATGGTATAATATCTTCCCTTTTACCATGATAGGATTTCAATATTTTCTTCAACCTTTGCATTAACAACCTCCTCTAATGGCGAAAAACTAACATCACCTCAAAGATTTTCCTCTCTAGCTACCAATATAATCTTAAAGGAGAGGATATCATGAAATTATATAAGGATGTTATTGCTTTTAAGTTTGATGGAAAAACTGCTAAGGTCAAGGAAAGAGTCGTTAAAGATTCGGAGATACACCTTATAATAAATAGGATGCTTTCAAGACGTTTCTATGTCACCCCTAGTAATTTGAAAGAGTTTACAATAGGATATCTTTTAGGTGAAGGTTTAATCGACACCATATCTGATATAAAACTTTTAGATATAAATAAGGAGACAATAAACGTGGAAATAAACCTAAAGGATAACCTGGTCAAAGAATCTGTTATAGGATCAGATAGTCTGGGCGGGTGGAGATATAAGATAGAATCTGTAAAAGCAGTCAATTCTACATTTAGCATAAAAAGCGATGAACTTTTTGAAGCGTTTGATAGATTAGTAAAAGGGGCCAAGTTATGGCAGATGACCGGCGGGGCCCATGTGGCCGCCCTTGTAGGTGAAGATAAGTTCATACTTGCAGAGGATGTTAGCCGTCATGTTGCAGTGGACAAGATAATAGGGGCAGGTGCCCTTGATATGGTTGATTTTGCAGAGACTTTTATAGTTTATAGTGGTCGCATGCCAGCTGACATGCTCATAAAAGTTGCAAGGGTAGGTATACCAATAATAGCCTCAAATGCCGCTCCAACATATTCTGGTTACAAGGTTGCAGTAGAGGCGGGTCTTACCATGATAGGTTTTGTGAGGGATAGGAGGTTTAATATCTACACTCATCCTGAGAGAATAAAGATATAAAACTTTTGTTCAGTAGGCTAGAAGGAGGGTTGGATAAACTACAATGCACTATGAATAGTTTTGGTTTATTTCATTCGAAAACGTCATGCATTTTTTTCATGTCTTCTTCTTTTTTATTTAGTTTTTCCATTAGCTCTGCTATTAGACCATCTAGGAATACTAGAGCAGATACTTCGAATAGTGTCCCTAGAGGTGCTTTCGAGTGGTGTTCGCCCTTCATTTGTCTTTTTATATAATTTTGTTCACCATCTATTTTAGTTTTCCCTTTTACTGTCACGGTAAGATCTGCGATTTCTGAAAGGGTTGATTTTGGATATGATGTTATGGCAACTACCTTTGAACCTCTATCCTTGGCTATATTAGCCGCCTTTATGATGTAACTTGTCTCTCCAGACCCTGAAATTGCTATTAGACAATCATCTTTTCGTATGGCTGGGGTTATGGTTTCTCCAACTACGAATACATTCATGCCCAAGTGCATTAGCCTCATTGCAAAAGCCTTTGCCACAAGCCCTGAACGTCCCAATCCAATCACAAATATTCTCTTAGAAGATGTTAAGGTTTCAATCAATTTTTCTATGCCTTTTTCATCTATGCTCTCCAAAACTTCCTGGATGTTCTTTATGATTAACTTAATAGCCTCTTTTATGATCAACCTTCGCACCTTACCCCCTTTTTTATAAGATAAACTACTCTAATTACATTTATAAGGTTTGGTTAAAATCCATTATAAAAGATTTTATAATACCGGATCAGTATGAAAGAAAAACCAATTATTGGGATCTCCATAGATGGTGTTGAATTAGACTACAAATTACTTGAAATGTTAGAATGGGTTTCAAGGACATGTTCCCAGAGGAAAGCTGCCAAAAAAATCGGTATAACAGTCCAGGTATTTAATAGGCGTATATTAAAATGCGAGGATAAACTAGGATTCAAGTTAGTTAAAAGTAGTAAAAGTGGTTCCGAACTCACACCAGAAGGTGCTAAAATCCTTAAAAAATACCATGAATACAAGAACCTCCTAGAAGAAAGTGAAAGGATCCTAATAGCGGCCGGTTACATATCCTCCCAGCTTATGATGGCATTAATAGAAGCTTATAAATTAGAAGCGGCATTATACACTTGTAGCGACGATGAAGCGTTCCACCTTTCAAAAAAATGCAGATTAGACTTAATAGCATTAGACGATCCGCTCATAGCATTCAGGAACAACCTAGACTTCATACCAATCGCCTACGACCACCTAGCACTCATACCCGGCGACAAAATCCAAAAAATCAATGAACTTAACAATGCCAAATTCGTCGGCGTGGAAAATTCCTCACAAAGACTAGCATGGAGAATATTAAGGGAAAAGGGCATAAAATTTAAGATCACAAAAAAGGTTAAATCACCATTCCAAGCATTCCAGATAGTGCAAGAGAACCCAAAACTTTACACTTTCCTTAACGCGAGCAAATTCCCAGGGAATGACATACTAAAGAATGAGACAAGACACGTGATAAGCATAATACCATTCAACGAACGGATAAGCGACTTCATAGATTTCATATTCAACAAAGGACAATCTATAATCCAAAAAGAAGGATTCGAAAGAATCAAATAACACACAAAAAAAGTGAAAGGTTAATATTAACCGATAACTAATAATACCCATACCCTCCAGGAATGATATTCTATTTTCCCAATCATTTGCAAGGTGATTCTTTTGAATGAAATAGATCTACTAGCCATCGGACACACAGCCATCGATTATATAATCCAAATAGACGAATTCCCACCACCCAACTCCTCAGTAACCATAAAAAAAATGAAAAAAATGCACGGCGGCGCCGCTGCAAACGTTGCAATAGTTGGATCATCCCTCAACCTCAAAACCTCACTAGTATCAGCAGTAGGAGGAGACTTCATAGGATCAGAATACCATGAAAAACTCAAAAAATTCAAAATAAACACAGATTCCATGATCATCATAGAAGACGAAAGCACACCCACAGCATTCATAATGACAAACTCCAAAAAAGACCAAATAAGCTACTTTTACTGGGGAGCGGCCAAAAACTTCAAAAACACTGAAGCACCATACAAGACAATACAAAAAGCCCGCGCAGTCCACCTAGCCACAGGCGACCCATCATTCAATGGCAAATGCGGAGAAATCGCACGCAAAGAGGACAAAATCATATCATTCGACCCAGGACAAGACCTCCACCTCTACACAAAAAAACAACTAGAAAAAGTAATAAGACTAACAGACATACTATTCGGCAACCACTTCGAAATAGACAGAATCCAAAAGAAACTTTCAATGAACATAAAAAAACTACAAGAAATCGGCCCCCACATAATCGTGAAAACTTACGGAAAACAAGGTAGCATAATATACGCAGAAGAAAAAATAAAAATAGGAGCCATAGCACGCAGAGCAATCGACCCCACCGGCGCTGGGGACTCATACCGTGCAGGCTTCTTAAGAGCCTACCTTGAAGGAGCTGACCTAGAAACATGTGGAAAATTCGCATCCACAGTAGCATCATTCATAGTGGAAGCCGAAGGCACACAAACTAACATACCAAACTACAAAATGGTGAAAAACAGGTACGAAAATTACTGGAATGAAAAACTAAAACTCAAAGGGTGAAGATCCCATGACACAAATGGACGAAGCCAAAAAAGGTATAATAACAGAAGAAATGAAAGCCATCGCCAAAGAAGAAAACGTCCCAGAAGATTTTATAAGAAGGAACGTGGCCAATGGTAGGATAATCATCCCAAACAACATTAACAGGGAAGTAAAACCCGTTGGTATAGGTGAAGGACTCAGAACAAAAGTAAACGCCACAATAGGAACTTCCACCGACATAGTAGATCTCAAAATGGAAGAAGAAAAAGCAAAAATCGCAATCCAGCACAAAGCAGATACACTAATGGAACTATCAGTCGGCGGCGACCTAGACAAAATCAGAAAAAGAATCCTAGAAATCTCCCCAATACCAGTAGGCAGCGTACCAGTATACCAAGCAGCCATAGAAACCATAAGGAAAAAAGGCGCCGCCATATACATGGACGAAGACATACTATTCAAAACCATAGAAAAACAAGCAAAAGATGGAATAGACTTCATGGCCATACACTGCAGCATAAACATGGAAACCCTCAAAAGATTAAAAAGACAAGGCCGGGAAGGTGGACTCGTAAGCAGAGGCGGTGCATTCATCTCAGCATGGATAGTTGAAAACGAAACAGAAAACCCCCTCTACAAAGACTTCGAATACATCCTAGAAATAGCGAAAGAACACGACTTCGTATTATCACTCGCAAATGGCATGCGCGCAGGGGCCATCGCAGATGCAACCGACCGCGCACAAGTCCAAGAACTCATAATACTTGGAGAATTAATCGACAAGAGCAGGGAAGCTGGAGTTCAGGCCATGGTAGAAGGTCCAGGACACATACCACTAGATGAAATAAAAGCAAATGTAATACTCCAAAAAAAATTATGCAAAGGAGCGCCATTCTATATGTTGGGTCCCATTGTCACTGACATAGCACCCGGTTATGATCATATTGTTGCTGCCATAGGAGCCGCGGCATCCGCGGCCGCAGGCGCGGATTTCATTTGTTATGTCACGCCGGCAGAACACCTCGCACTACCATACCCCAAAGATGTTAAAGAAGGAGTTATAGCCACGAGGATAGGAGCATATGTAGGTGACATGTCCAAGGGGATACACAATGGTGAAAAAGATCTTATAATGGCCAATGCACGTAAAAAATTGGACTGGGAAACACAATTTGATATTGCCATGTGCCCTGCAGACGCTAGGAAAATAAGAGAAGAAAGACCACCAGAAGATCCTGACACTTGTACAATGTGTGGAGAGTATTGTGCAGTGAAAATAGTGAATGAATGGCTTGAAAGCGCGGAAGAAGATATCTTCACAGACTAAACCCCCACTTCGGGGGGGTTTGGTGATGACATTGAAACACTGGGTTGAAAGGATAACGGACGAACTTAAAAAAATGGACATAGAAGAACATGTAATAGCTAGTGGAACATCTATTTCAGGGGCCATACATATTGGGAATTCATGTGACGTTTTCATAGCCAATGCTATAACAAAGAGTCTAATAGAAGATGATATAAAAGCTAAGACTATCTGGGTGGCTGATGATCATGATCCACTCCGTAAAGTACCATACCCACTACCTAAAAGTTTTAAGAAATATCTTGGAGTGCCTTATTCCATGATACCATGCCCTGAAGACTGTTGTGATGGATTCGTAGAACACTTCAAAAGACCATTCTTGGAAAGCCTCAAAAAATTCAAAATAGAACTTGAAGAATATTCAGGAGCCCAAATGTACAAGGACGGCTCATACAATAAATATATCCGCATTTCACTAGAAAGGGCGGATGATATAAGGAAAATATTTAATAAGTACCGTGAAAATCCTCTCCCAGAAGACTGGCTACCCTACAATCCAGTCTGTGACAAGTGTGGGAGAATAAACACAACCTATGCTAACGATTTCCAAGGGGATACTGTCTATTATAAATGTAAGTGTGGATTTAACGGCAAGATGGATATCAAATCCGGGCTAGGTAAACTTACATGGAGAGTGGAATGGGCTGCGCGATGGAAAATGTTAAATGTTACTTGCGAACCCTTTGGTAAGGATCATGCAGCAAGCGGAGGATCCTATGATGTCAGCAGCGAAATATCCAAGGAAATATTTGATTATCCACCACCATACCCTGTACCATATGAGTGGATAACCCTCAAAGGAGAGGCCATGTCAAAATCTAAGGGCATATTCTTCACACCAGGACAATGGCTGGAAATAGGACCTCCAGAGAGCTTGAATTATTTTATATTCAGGAGTAAACCAATGAAACATAAAGATTTCAACCCTGAAATGCCATTTCTAGACTTGATGGACCAGTTCGACCGCACAGAAAGAATATACTATGGCATGGAGTCAGCAACATCAGCAAAAGAAGAAGAAAAATCGAAAAAGATCTACAAGACATCCATGATACAAGAATTCGAAGACCTGCCATTACGCCCATCCTATAGATTCATGGTAGTAGCATATCAAATAGCCGGCGAAAACCTTGAAAAAGTTTATAAAATCCTCAAGAAAAACTCACAACTACCAAAAGAATTCAACCATAAAAACTTAGATGATTTGAAAGATTTCCAGAAAGAACAACTAATTCAGAGAATAGAACATGTGAAAAATTGGCTGAGAAAATACGCCCCAGAGATGGTGAAATTCCAAGTACAAGAGAAAATACCACCAGTAAAACTTTCAAAAGAACAAAAAACATTCCTCAACGAAGTCGCCGAGATAATAAAAGGAGAAAAATTAACCCCAAAAGAACTCCACGACGAAATATATAAAACATTGAGAAAACATGGCCTAAAACCCAGGGAAGCGTTCCAAGCCATCTATAAAGTGCTTATAGGGAAAAAAATGGGTCCAAGGGCAGCATCATTCCTCTTATCCCTCGACAAAAAATTTGTCATAAAAAGACTAAAACTGATAGAATGAAAGTCCTAAACCCCCTCGCAGAAACAGAAACACAAGAAACCAGGATAAACAGGATAGGAAAAATAGAAAAGATATCTCTAATCAACAATACAAAACCCAACGCAGACCTTATACTCGAAGAAATCCCAAAAAAACTAGAAAACGATAATATACAAGTTTCAAGATTCACCAAACCAGCAGGGGCCCCAGCAACAGACCATGAAATACAAAAAGCAAGCCAAGCAAGCCTGTGCATATTAGCACTCGGAGATTGCGGTTCTTGCACAACATGGCTCATATTAGATGCCATCAGACTCGAAAAACTGGGAACACCAACCATCACCATCTGTTCAGATGAATTCAGCAAATTCGCAAAAGAACTAGCCACGGCCCACGGAGCATCAAAACTTAGAATAGCTGAAATAGAACATCCAATAGCCGGATTAAAAAAAGAAAAAGTTATCAAAAAAACAAAAAAGACAATAGGATACATCAAAAAATTCATAGGGTGAACTATGATGAAAGGATGCGGATGCTTGATCGACCCGCAACCCGACTCCCTAGAAAAGATAAACATGGACTTCTACCAGAAGGGATTTACAGATGGTCTCCCGATTATACCACCCACACCTGAAAGAGTGGAAAAATTTTATGAATATTCCCTAAATGATCCAGAGGATGTTATAGCAGTTTTACCACCAAGAAACGGGAAAGCAACCATTGAAAAGATCGCGATAAACGCTGTTATGGCAGGATGTCCACCCCAACTAATGCCATTCATCGAAAACGCTATCACAGCCATGGCAGATAAAAAATTCAACCTAGCAGCAATAAACGCAACAACACATCCAGTAGCAACCGCTATAATAGTCAATGGTCCAATAACAGACGAAATAGGATTTAATTGTTCAACAGGATGCCTTGGCCCAGGAAACCTTCCCAACGCAACACTTGGAAGAGCCTTAAGGCTCTGTTTGATCAACATAGCAGGGGCCATCCCAGGGATAGGAGACCACGCAACCATGGGGTCCCCAGCAAAATACACCTACTGTTTCGCAGAGAATGAAGATGAAAATCCTTGGGAGCCATTACATGTTGAAAGGGGATTCCCAAAAAATTCAACAACTGTAACTGTGATAGGCGCGGAAGCACCCTACAACGTAAACGACCATAGAAGCACCAACCCAGAAGACATACTAGATACGATAACAGATACAATAGCAACAGCAGGTTCCAATAATAGTCACGTACCAGGCGAAATATTAGTTATAATGGGCCCAGAACATGCTAATACCATTGCAGATAGGGGATGGGAAAAAGATGATGTAAAAGATTACATACATGAAAATGCAATGGTACCATTGAACCTAGCCGACAGGGGAGGTCGAGCAATCAACAAAAAGCATTTGAAAGATGATATGGTGAAAATAACACGTTCAAAGGATGATGTGGTGATAGTGGTCGCTGGGGGGGTGGGTAGACACACACTTGTAGCTCCAGGGTTTGGAGAATCTTCAAAATCCATTACAAAAGCTTTAAAATTAAAAAATAGATCCTATGCAACTTCCATAAAAGATTACTTAAAAGAATCCGCAAAAGAGTAATTTCATTCGCCACAAGACCCATGATAATAGTCACATTATTACAGCAAATAACAGTTTTATGGGATACATTCCCTAATTTGTTTATTGTGTAATTAGCCATTTGAAAAACTCGCAACCACACCAATTTACATAGGAAAGGTATGGGCATAATTAATCGAATAAAATAAAAAGAAAAAATAAAAGGTGGAATGTTGATTTTAGTATCCGTTGTTGTACTGATCTAGTAGAGATGCCCACTTAAGAACTTCTTGCTTTTGTTTTTTAGTTAATGAACTCCAATTACTTGCGTTATAATTAGCTAAGAATGCATCAGCAGCAGCTATGGTGGCAGAAATTGAACTGCCATCAGCTCCATTTGCAATGTTTAACTTCGCGGCTAATAGCTGGGCATATAACTTATTAATACCGTTTGAAGCATCTCCACTCATTGACAACAATACTTTTGCTTGTGCAGCACTAGTTACAAGCACACTTTTATCTCCACCTGGTGTACCTAACCAGATACCTGATCCTAAAAGTGGTGTAACTACATCCTGGTTATTTCCATAGAAGCCAGTATGTGTTTTCCAGTAACCAATAGTTAAAGTACCTTGAGCACTTTTTACATGCACATTTACAGTCCAAGAATCTGAAATCTCAGTGTTTGTGTCACAAGTGGTTAATGTAGCAGTATTATCCTCCTGGTAATCACCAGGTACATTGTATGGACCGTAAGTCATAGTGTAAGTGAATGTCTTGGTTTCACCAGGCATGATATTATCGCCTACAGTGAGAACACCTAACTGACCATATCTGTTATCAACTACAGTCACAGATTCGTCCACAAGCTCACTGGGGTCACCAAACTCCACAACAGCAGTTGCTGAGTAATCAGTTACACCACTAGCTACATCACCAGAGGCACTCCTATCATAGTTTTGCTGAGTCACTGTAGCAGTATTAACCCTTGAAGAAGCATCAGGTAACGATGCACTGTAATCTAATTCAAGAGTTTCACCAGCAGCGAGTGTGTATGGGAAAGTAGCGCCAGTCACAGTCGCTTCAATATCTGGAGATACCACATCACTCACTGAATTAATCACAGCAGCAATAGGAGCTGGATTATGTACATAGATCTTACCAGTAACCATGAAGTCACTGTCAGTACCTTCATCTACAGAGACATCCACAACATAATTCACAATCACATTATCGCCGATGTTAACGATTACATCGGTTAAATCACCCATCTTCTCTATGGTCCAATCGTAAGTCCTCTTGTAAGACGTAGAAGCATCTTTACGCGCTTCTAACTCATAAGCATTCACGGTGACAGTTGCACTTGCACTTTGCCCTGTTTCACGGATTGTCGCGGTGTTGAGGTAAGTACCCTCTTCGTTGAAAGTCTTATTGTACTTGACTGAACCTGAATTGTTGAACTGCCAAGTATATCCATTGGTGTCATCGACATTTATGCGTTCATTCACAGGTGTCGGTGCAGCGGGTAGATTTGTTGAAGCAGATGGACTTGGTCCGAAGGGTTCTCCAAGGGATCCAGAATGGTTAGTTATTGTAACATTTGCTGTTACCTTATACAGGCCTCCTGGGTGTATCTGTGCGGATGTTAGGTCAATCCTGTAAGGGTATACGCCTGTTTCCCCAGGGTCAAGAACAGGATTTGATGACACATCAACAGGATATGTTCCTATAAGGTCTTTTGGTGGTGGCACACCATCCCTTAACTCCAAAACTATTGCTAAGTCCTGGGTTGCCACAGCACCTCCGTTATTTACAGTTACATTGCCTTCAATCCATGCTTTATCTGTATATCCTGTCCTGGTCACTGTTACAGTGTATTCAGAAGTGGCCGTATCACCTTTAAAAATGTCCCATGTCTCTGGGGTTACTGTTTTATCTATTTCCCAGTTATATTCGCGGGCATATTGTGCATCCGCACTAACACTAGCAGTTAATGTAGTCCCTGCTTGGCTCTCTGCAGATACTGTTCCAGATAGTATAATTGTCATAAGAAGTGTTAGCACGATTAAAATAACATTTTGTTTTTGCAGCTTTATTCCCCCCATTCAATTTTTTTAACAATTATAAATATTAGATATAATAGTATTTAAAAGATTTTAAAATAATAATATAAAATGAAGAGTTATCTAATATTGTAAAATATTTGGATATAATTATTAGAATATGAAATAATAATATGTAAGCATGATTTATCGAAAGGAATTAATTATAGATGTCTAAATTCGACATAAAATAAATTTGAATAGAAACATTTACTTAATTGTAATACAGTTACAAGTTCATTCATGACCCAAATTAAAAAGAGGGATTCAAATTCAACGATAATTTATACAATAAGTCAAGGGATTTAAAAAGAGTCCAAATGAACTTATAATATGTAGATAAAATTTATTCAAAGATATAATGAAAATTTATAAAAACCAAAAAGAAAACTTAAATCATTCAACCTAAAACTGTCAAAAGTCCCATTTAAAGATTAATCCACTGAACCCTTAATATCCTTCCAAGAAGAAAAACATTCAAGCACAAATTACACTTGAAAGTCCATGAAATGTTCAAAGGATTTAATTTCACCCAATATCCCAACCAATTCAATTCCCGTTTAACTTTTTTCCACTTTAGTTTCTTTATAGTTTCTTTAGACATTTGTTACAGAACATGTAACTTTTTTTATCTGTGTCTATTATGCTGTTGCTGAAATACATTACACAAGATGGATTACTGCAATGGGTTAATCCGCTTGTATGGCCAAGTTCATGTATGGCTTCTTTTAGCACCCTTTCCATGAAGATCCTCTTATCTGGATGTTTTAATCTGTAAATGGATATTATTGCAAATTTTCCTGGGGATTCGGCCTCTCCAAATACAAAATTTAATCCAGGAGCATACAAATCAACATCAGTTATCCCTAATATATGGTTGAAGTCTCCTTTTATGACTTTCTTTAAAAAGAGTAATGTTTTTGTTGAATTATATTGGCCTCTTAGCGGGTTATAAGCATGTGCTGGGATATTCAATACTTGGGTAGAAACTACGCATTTAGTATTGAAAACCTTGCCTATATGAGTTTCTAGGGTTTTTAGGATTTCTTTTTCGATTTTTCCAATTGCTTGTATAAGTATCATTTTATTATTATAGGTTGTAGCGTTTTCTGTCGAGTAGTTCTTGTCTTTTGCCTCTGTTCCATCCGCCGCTGGATGATTTGGCTCTTCCAACTTGTTGAACGTATCCTGTTATCCTGTCGTACCATTCTACTTCTTCTTTTTCTCCACAGTTTGCGCAGGTTTCTTGCAATCCTCTCATGAGGGTTTTGCATTTGAGGCAGAAGCTTAGCGCGCTACTGTAATCCCAGAATCCTATGTTCGTGTTTTTGCAGATGTTTTTTGTGAATTTTTGGAGTGCTTGGGTGTCTGGTTGAGCTTCTCCAAGCCATGCATGGAATATGTGCCCTCCAGGCGTTATTGGATGGTATTTTTCTTCTATTTTTATTTTTTCTATAATGTCTATCTCCGCGTCCACTGGCACGTGACTGGAATTGGTATAATAGTATGAGCCTTCTTTTCCTTGTAATATGGCCTTTTCATCGTATAATTTCTTGTCTAGCATCGCGAATCTGTGGGCTGTGCTTTCGGCAGGTGTTTGGAGGACGCTCCATCGCAGGCCTGTTTCTTTTTTGAGTTCCTGGGCGCGTTCGTATAAATATTTTATTACTTTGAGTCCGAATTTGTTGGCATCCGGGTCTGTGATGTTTTCTCCCGTATGGTATTCTAGCATTTCGTTCAGTCCCACGTATCCGAAGCTTAATGTTGCATTTTCTATCCTGTAATAGTTTTCGCCTTCGATTTCTTGTGTAAGGAATGGTAATAAATTATAGTTGTTGAGGCATTTGAGTGCCTGTTTTCTTCTTAATTGGAGTATTTTGATTGCGATATCGAGGTACTCATCGATGTAATCGAATACTTCTTCGTCGTCTTTTGCCTGGTATGCGATCCTTGGGAGGTTTAATGTTACATATGCTAAGTTTCCTGTCCTAAGGCAGTCTTGTTCCCAATTTCCCGTCCAATTGTCTGAAAGAAGTGTCCTGCATCCCATATAATTGGACATTTCACCCCTGTAATCTGCTAACATGTTAACGAAGTATGCTGTCCCGTATTTGGCAGCTAATTCATGTACGAGGTGCAGGTCATCTTCAAATTCCCCTTTGAGGGTTTCTTTGCGGATGACATATATCGTGTTCGGAAATAGGTGGGGTTTGCCATCAGCATCTCCTTCAAGGAGCACTTCGGTAAATGCCCTTGTAACTTGTCTAGCCTCTTCATAGAAGTCCCCGTATACTCCCACATATTCTCCTCTGGGCCCGTAAGCTGGCACGTCTAATAGGAAATCTGGTACTGCGAATTCTAAGTTTATGCTTGTGAATGGGACTTGGCTCCCCCTTGCAGCGTATGCCATGTTAAGGTTAAATATGAACATTTGCATGGCCTGTTTTATCTCATCATAGGATAAGTTGGCGGCGAATGGTGCCACGAATACGTTCCAGAGGCTCATGGCCTGGCCGCCGGACATGTTTTGTTGGGCTGCTAGCATTATCTCCCCAGCATGGTTCATGAGAGTTTCAAGGTGTTTTGGCGGTCCAGCGACTGATGTGTGGTCTCCTGTTCCGTCAACTCTGAGGCCGTGTTTTATGAATAATCTTAGATCATGTTGCAGGCAGTTTAGTGGTCTGGCTGCGAAGAATTCGAGGTCGTGTATGTGTATGTCTCCTGACATGTGGGCATCTGCTAGGCGGGTGGGTAGTATGTGGAGCAGTGTGTATTGTTTGAGGGCTTCGTCTGCAACATATTTGTGGACGGTTTCGGGGTTGTGTATCATGTTGGCGTTGTCTCTTGAGCCTTCGGTTATGAGTTCCGTGATGTTGTATACTGGTATTCCAAGCCTTGTATATTTTCTTCTTAGTTTTTCTAGGCCGTGTTCGATAAGTTTAGTGTTGACCATCTCCCTTATCATTGGGGCTGTGAGGTATTCTACGTCAAGTTTTTTAAGTTCTTTCCATACTTCTGTGGCTATTCTTTTTGCTAGTTGTGGTGACGCCCTTGCTTCCTTTATTAGGCTTTTTTCTATCTTTTTCTGGTTGAATGGTTCTATTGTGTCACGTGATGTTCTAACTTTTAATTTTCTGGCGGCTAAGTATTTGTCTGCTGTTTCTTCGTCGATTTCTTTTAGTGAGGTGTATACTAACATTTTTATTTCCCTGGTTGGGATGCCATCGTAGGCTGATTTGGCGACTTTTGATGCTATTTTTTCGGCTACCCAGAGTGGTGAGCCAACCATTAAGAGTGATTTAACGAGTTTTTCGTGACTGAACTTTTCTCTTATTCCATTGTTTTTTTCAACACTGATATCTGCTTTTGAAGGTAGTGCAGCTAAAACGTGCGAATCTTTAATCACAGAATCACCACTTTCAAATTACAAACCATATTTTCTAGATGTAAAAAATTACTAACAAGTATTATATCAGAGGCTATATATTAATTCTACGATTTCTGGGTTAATAACCCCTTTATAAAAAGAGTATAAGTGATTAATAAGTTTTTTTATGGTCCTTTATAAATAGATCGTAAGAAAAACTTCCAAATCATCCTCTCTCTCAACATTATCATTCTAATGGGGGTATAATAGTTACAATAAATGGTTTGTATAGGATAATTTTCAATATTATCATTTATATTGTACAAAATCAAAAATATACCAAGGTGAGAAAGAGAGCCTTATTCTATGATCGTTCCAATAATTCTAAAAATTGGATTTAGGGGGATTAAATGTGTCCATGACTATTTCTGAGAAAATACTCGCAAAAGCCGCTGGTAAAAAGGAAGTTGAAGCTGGTGAAATAATAATGGCTAACATAGATGTGGCCATGATGCATGACCTAACAGGCCCTCTTGCTGTTGAAGCATTTAAAAAAATAGGATCGGAAAAAGTATGGGATCCTTCCAAAATCGTTGTACTCTTCGACCACCAAGTACCAGCAGATTCCATAGAAGCTGCTGAAAATCATATAATCATGAGAAAATTCGTGGAAGAACAAGGTATAAAAGACTTCTATGATGTCAGAGAAGGTATATGCCACCAGATACTGCCAGAGAAAGGTCATGTCGTCCCCGGGGATGTTATAGTTGGAACAGATTCACATACTTGCACCCACGGAGCCCTCGGAGCATTCGCCACAGGTATAGGATCAACAGACATGGCAATGGTCCTAGCCACTGGAAAATTATGGTTCAAAGTCCCAGAAACCATCCAATTCAAAATAGAAGGCCAACTCAAAGATCATGTATATGCAAAAGATATCATATTATATATCATAGGAAAAATTGGGATAGACGGAGCCACATACAAGGCCTGTGA
This sequence comes from Methanothermobacter sp., assembly GCA_030055615.1. Taxonomy (NCBI): domain Archaea; kingdom Methanobacteriati; phylum Methanobacteriota; class Methanobacteria; order Methanobacteriales; family Methanobacteriaceae; genus Methanothermobacter; species Methanothermobacter sp. The sequence goes on from JASFYN010000002.1 coordinate 451,770, forward strand.
ATTCACAGGAAGCACAGTGAAAAACATGAACATTTCAGAAAGGCTCGTGCTCTGCAACATGGCAATCGAAATGGGCGGAAAAACAGGAATCATAGAAGCAGACGAAAAAACCATAGAATACGTGAAAAAAAGATCCAACAAACCCTACAATATCATGAAAACAGACCCTGATGCACCTTCACTCGAAACCATGCAAGTAAACATTGAAAATCTTGAACCACAGATAGCATGTCCACACAGCGTAGACAATGTGAAACCGATAAGTGAAGTAGAAGGAACAGAAATAGATCAGATATTCATAGGATCATGCACAAACGGACGCATAGAAGATCTAAGAGACGCTGCAAAAATACTAAAAGGCAAAGAAATATCAGAAAAAGTCAGAATGCTAATAATACCTGCTTCAAGAGAAGTTTACACAAAAGCATTAAACGAAGGCCTAATAAAAATATTCATAGATGCAGGTGCACTAGTATGCAACCCATGTTGCGGCCCATGCCTTGGAGGACATATAGGACTCCTCGGACCGGGAGAAGTCAGCCTCTCAACTTCTAATCGGAACTTCAAAGGCAGACAAGGAAGCCCAGAATCAGAAGTATACCTGTCATCGGCAGCAGTAGCCGCAGCATCCGCAATAACAGGAAAAATAACACACCCAAAGAATATTTAAGGTGTGAAAGCCCATGAAAGGAAGAGTTTGGAAATTCCCAGATAATATCGACACCGACCAGATAATACCTGGCAGATACCTTGTCATAAGAGACCCTAAAAAACTTGCGAAACACTTAATGGAAGGTATAGACCCAGAATTCCCAGATAAAGTTAAAAAGGGTGATTTCATAGTCGCGGGAAAAAATTTTGGATGTGGTTCATCAAGAGAACACGCACCCCTAGCCTTAAAGGGTGCTGGGATATCAGCAGTAATCGCAGAATCATTCGCAAGAATATTCTACCGTAATGCAATAAACCTTGGAATACCCTTACTAGAGGCCCCCGGCATATCAAAACACTTGAAGACAGGAGAACGAATAGAAATCGACCTAGAAAATGGCATAATAAAAAAGAATAAAAAAGAATTTAAATTCAAAAAATTACCAGAATTCATGGTCGAGATACTTAAAAAGGGTGGTTTAATCCCCTACCTCAAAAATAAAAACTGGTGAATTCACATGTACAAGATAGCGGTCATCCCCGGAGACGGAGTCGGGAAAGAAGTAATGGACGCCACACTTCACATACTCGGCGGCCTAGATTTAGATTTTGAATATGAATTTGCAGAAGCTGGAGATGAATGTGCAGAGAAAACAGGCGACCCACTCCCAGATGAAACCCTAGAAGTAATAAAAAAATCAGATGCATGTTTATTCGGCGCTGCTGGAGAAACTGCAGCCGATGTCATAGTTAAACTCAGACGTGAGTTGGATTTGTTTGTTAATTTGAGGCCTGTTAGGTCTTTGCCTGGTGTTGGTGGTTTGTTTTCTGGTTTGGATTTTGTTATTGTTCGTGAGAATACTGAAGATTTGTATGTTGGTTTGG